>NZ_JBIBKS010000002.1:0-319272 GCF_042959345.1 Streptomyces sp. NPDC007905
TAGAGTGCGGTCACGAGGGTGTCCAGGTTCGTCGTCACAAACGATCATGGACACCCTCTCCTCGCGCCCGCAGGCATTTGGAAAGACTCGTCTAGTGCTGCGGGCGGCTCGGGCGGCCGCCCGGGTGGCGGTGGCGCCAGATCAGGAAGACCGCGCAGGAGACGACGGCCCAGCCCGCCAGCACCAGGAAGGGGAAGGCGTGCTGGTACCCCGTGAAGTACACGGCGGTGTGCTGGGCGTTCACGGAGGCCCCGGGCGGGAGCCAGCGGCCGATCGTGCCGAGCGGGGAGGGCAGCAGGGGCCAGGAGACGGCGCCACCGGACGAGGGGTTGCCGAGGAGCACCATCAGGCCCCAGGTCGGCAGCATGGCCCACCGCCCGACCAGGGTGTTGAACATCGTGAACACCAGGCCGGAGGCGAACATCGTCAGGGCGAGGATCAGCCAGGACTCCACGAACGGCAGGTTCAGCGCCCCCAGCAGCCAGTCCACCACCGCGGCGATGGCGAAACCGCCGAGCAGGGCGTAGGCGGCGGTGAAGGCGATGCGCTCCAGGGGGTTGAGCGCCCGGGCGTGCACGCTGAGCTGGATGGCTCCGACGAAGCCGATGATCACGGCTGCCAGCGAGATGTAGAAGATCGCCAGGCCCCGCGGGTCGCCCTTCTGCAAGGGCTTGAGGTCGTGGACGACCACCGGCGTGCCGGCGGCCCTGCCCACCCTCACCGCCGCCTCCCCGAGCAGCTGGGCGACCGACGCCCCGGACGCCCCCGAGACGTCCAGTGTGACCGCGCGCCCGTCGGGCGCCTCGGCCACCGCGAAGACCTTCTGCTCGTCCACCGCCCGTACCGCAGCCTCCCGGCTGTCGTACACCTGCGGCTCGAGCGAGGCGTGCAGGGCCTGCTCCATGCCGTCGACGAACCGCCGGGCGGCCGGCGCGCCGTGGGCGCCGACCACCGCGGTGGGGATGGTGTGCGGGGCCGGGTTGGCCATGGCGTACGTGTAGGAACCGGCGAACAGCCCGGCCGATGCGGCGAGAATCAGCGTCAGGACGGTCGCGGGCAGGAAGGACGACCGCCGGAAGGCCGCCCAGCGCTCGGCCCAGGTGGACGGCCGGCCGTGGAGACCGTGCGGCGAATCGGACATAACGCCCACGCTAGATCACCCGGCCGCCCCTGATCCCTCGGCGGACACCCGTTCCGGGAAACGGGCAGGTCACGGGCACGGGGCAAATCGTTCGCCAGCGATTTCCCCGAGGTGAGATCCTGGACCGCGTATGTCTACGCACCCAGCCCCCGCCCTCGGCACCCTCACCCCCCGCCTGACCGAGTTGTCGCTGCGCGAAGCGCACCGGCTCGGCCGGCGGCTCGAGGGCGCGCGCAAGATCCGTAAGCCGGAGGCCCGTGCCGCCGTCCTCGCCGAGATCGAGGCCGAGATCGACAAGGCCGAGGCACGGATGGACGAGCGGCGCTCCCGTGTGCCCGCCATCGGCTATCCGGAGCAGCTGCCCGTCAGCCAGAAGAAGGACGAGATCGCGGCCGCCATCCGCGATCACCAGGTCGTCATCGTGGCCGGCGAGACCGGGTCCGGGAAGACGACGCAGATCCCGAAGATCTGTCTTGAGCTCGGGCGCGGGGTCAGGGGCATGATCGGGCACACCCAGCCCCGCCGGATCGCCGCGCGCACCGTCGCCGAGCGGGTGGCGGAGGAGCTGAGGACGCCCCTCGGCGAGGCCGTCGGCTGGAAGGTCCGTTTCACCGACCAGGTGAACCCCGACGCCACCTTCGTCAAGCTGATGACGGACGGCATCCTGCTCGCCGAGATCCAGACCGACCGCGAGCTGCGCGCCTACGACACGATCATCATCGACGAGGCCCACGAGCGGTCCCTCAACATCGACTTCCTGCTCGGGTATCTGGCGCAGCTGCTGCCCAAGCGCCCGGACCTGAAGGTCGTCATCACCTCGGCGACCATCGACCCCGAGCGCTTCTCCCGGCACTTCGGGGACGCCCCGATCGTCGAGGTCAGCGGGCGGACGTATCCGGTGGAGGTGCGCTACCGGCCGCTCCTGGAGGAGGAGTCGGAGGACGTCGACCGGGACCAGATCACCGCGATCACGGACGCCGTCGAGGAACTGATGGCGGAGGGCCGGGGCGACATCCTGGTCTTCCTCTCGGGTGAGCGGGAGATCCGCGACACCGCTGACGCCCTGGAAAAGAAGAAGTACCGCTTCACGGAGGTACTGCCCCTCTACGCCCGGCTGTCCCACGCGGAGCAGCACCGGGTCTTCCAGCCGCACACCGGCCGCAGGATCGTTCTGGCGACCAACGTCGCCGAGACCTCCCTGACCGTCCCGGGCATCAAGTACGTCATCGACCCGGGCTTCGCGCGGATCAGCCGGTACAGCCACCGCACCAAGGTGCAGCGGCTGCCCATCGAACCGATCTCCCAGGCCAGCGCGAACCAGCGCAAGGGCCGCTGCGGCCGTACGTCCGACGGCATCTGCATCCGGCTGTACAGCGAGGACGACTTCCTCGCCCGGCCGGAGTTCACGGACGCCGAGATCCTCCGTACGAACCTCGCCTCCGTCATCCTGCAGATGACCGCGGCCGGCCTCGGCGACATCGAGAAGTTCCCCTTCATCGACCCGCCGGACCACCGCAACATCCGCGACGGCGTGCAGCTGCTGCATGAGCTGGGCGCGCTGGACCCGGCCCAGAAGGACCCGCGCAAGCGGCTCACGGACACCGGCCGCAAACTGGCCCAGCTGCCGGTCGACCCCCGCCTGGCCCGGATGGTCCTGGAGGCCGACAAGAACGGCTGTGTCCGCGAGGTCATGGTCATCACGGCCGCGCTGTCCATCCAGGACCCGCGCGAGCGCCCGGCCGAGAAGCAGGCCCAGGCCGACCAGCAGCACGCCCGCTTCAAGGACGAGACCAGCGACTTCCTCGCCTATCTGAACCTGTGGCGGTACGTCCGCGAGCAGCAGAAGGAGCGGGGATCCAGCTCCTTCCGCCGGATGTGCAAGCAGGAGTACCTGAACTTCCTGCGCATCCGGGAGTGGCAGGACATCTACACGCAGCTGCGCACGGTCGCCAAGCAGATGGGTATCCACCTCGCCGAGGAGGACGCCCCCGCCGACCGCATCCATGTCTCCCTGCTCGCCGGCCTCCTCTCCCACATCGGGATGAAGGACGTGAAGGACGGCAACAAGAACGAGTACCTGGGGGCCCGCAACGCCAAGTTCGCGATCTTCCCGGGCTCGGCGCTGTTCCGGAAGCAGCCCAAGTTCGTGATGTCGGCCGAGCTGGTGGAAACCTCGCGGCTGTGGGCGCGGGTCAACGCCAGGATCGAACCGGAGTGGGTCGAGCCGCTCGCCGAGCACCTCCTGAAGCGGACGTACAGCGAACCGCACTGGGAGAAGGACCAGGCCGCCGTGATGGCGTACGAGAAGGTCACGCTGTACGGCGTCCCGATCGTCGCCCAGCGGAAGGTGAACTACGGCCGCATCGACCCCGAGGTCTCCCGCGAGCTGTTCATCCGCAACGCGCTGGTCGAGGGCGACTGGCGCACACACCACAAGTTCTTCACCGACAACCGCAGACTCCTCAGCGAGGTCGAGGAGTTGGAGCACCGGGCGCGGCGCCGCGACATCGTCGTGGACGACGAGACGCTGTTCGACTTCTACGACCAGCGGGTTCCCGAACACGTCGTCTCGGGCGCCCACTTCGACTCCTGGTGGAAGCGCAAGCGCCACGAGCAGCCCGACTTCCTCGACTTCGAGCGGGAGATGCTCATCCGCGAGTCGGCGGAGGCGGTCACCAAGGCCGACTATCCGGACAGCTGGCAGCAGGGCCCGCTCAAGTTCCGGGTGACGTACCAGTTCGAGCCCGGCGCGGACGCGGACGGCGTGACCGTGCACATCCCGCTCCAGGTGCTCAACCAGGTCACCGACGAGGGCTTCGACTGGCAGATCCCGGGCCTGCGCGAGGAGGTGGTGACGGAGCTGATCCGCTCCCTCCCCAAGCCCGTCCGGCGCAACTACGTGCCCGCGCCGAACTATGCGAAGGCGTTCCTGGAGAAGGCGGTGCCCCTGCAGGAGCCGCTGACCGTGACGATGGCGCGCGAGCTGAAGCGCATGGTCGGCGTCCCCGTCGAGGCGGACGACTTCGACTGGGCGAGGGTGCCGGACCACCTGAAGATCACTTTCAGGATCGTGGACGAGCGGCGCCGCAAGCTCGCGGAGGACAAGGACCTGGATGCGCTGAAGCTGCGCCTGAAGCCGAAGGCGAGGAAGGCCCTCTCCCAGGCGGCAGCGGCGACCGCTTCGCGCGAGGGCGGCGAGTCCCTGGAACGCACGGGCGTGACGGACTGGACGATCGGCACGCTGACCCGGGTCTTCGAAACCCGCCGGGCCGGGCAGCCGGTGAAGGCGTATCCGGCGCTGGTGGACGACGGCGACACCGTCTCGGTCCGTCTCTTCGACACCGAGGCGGAACAGGCCGAGGCGATGTGGAAGGGCACCCGCCGGCTGATCCTGCGGAACATCCCGGTGAACCCGGCGAAGTTCGCGTCCGAAAAGCTGACCAACGCCCAGAAGCTGGCGCTCTCCGCCAACCCGCACGGCTCCGTCCAGGCCCTCTTCGACGACTGCGCGACGGCCGCGGCCGACCAGCTGATCGCGGACTTCGGTGGCCCGGTGTGGGACGAGGAGTCGTACCGGAAGCTGTACGACAAGGTGCGTGCGGAGATCGTCGACACGACGGTCCGCACGGTCGGCCAGGTGCAGCAGGTCCTCGCGGCCTGGCAGGCCTGTGAGCGCCGCCTGAAGGCCGTGCGCAGCCCTGCCCTGCTGGCGAACCTCGCGGACGTCCGCCAGCAGCTGGACGCCCTCGTGAAGCCCGGTTTCGTCACCTGGGCGGGCATACGGCGCCTGCCCGACCTGATGCGCTACCTGGTGGCCGCGGACCGGCGCCTGCAGCAGATGCCGACGGGCGTCCAGCGGGACACCACCCGCATGGAGAAGGTCCACGAGATGCAGGACGAGTACGCCTGGCTCCTGGAACAGCTGCCCCAGGGCCGGCCGGTGCCCTCCTCGGTCCTGGACATCCGCTGGATGATCGAGGAGCTCCGGGTCAGCTACTTCGCTCACGCGCTGGGCACGGCGTACCCGGTCTCCGACAAGCGGATCGTGAAGGCGATCGACGCGGCCGTGCCGTAACCGTTCGCGCACAGGGGGTGAGTTCGACCAGGGCGGCTCACCTCCTGTACAGTCTCTTCTCGCAGCGCAACGCAACAAACCGAGCGCCGCGAAACTTGGTCCTGTGGAGCAGTTTGGAGTGCTCGCCACCCTGTCAAGGTGGAGGCCGCGGGTTCAAATCCCGTCAGGACCGCCCAAGAGAAGGGCCCCCGAAAGGGGGCCCTTTCTGCTGCTGCCCTCACGTCCCGCGCAGCCGTCGGCGCCCTTGACGGCGTCACATTCCCTCGGTACCCAGAAGGCAGGGCCCGCTTCCCTCTGTGGCCCCTGGAGGTGGCGTATGGCGGCATCGGCCAGGCACGAGACGCGCGCGCTGCTGAGGGCGCATCTGGCGGCCGCCACGTCCTACCGGCATCTCACCCGCCACTGCCCGATCTGTCATCACCTGCTGCGGCTGACCCTGGACTCCGGCCCCCGCCCCCAGGACGCGGGCGAAGAGGCGCTCGAGGACGAGAACCCCCGCAGCACGTGACCGGCGCCGTCCCCAACACCCGCCAGGACGTGGCACGCTGGAATGCCTGGTTCCACTACCGCACGCGGTCCGGGGGCAACAAGTGCTCCGGCATGTGACGGGAGTCACCGCATGAGTTTTTGAAACAGCGGTACTTACCCCTCTCCTACCACTAGTCAATTTAATATGTGCAATTGCACCAACCGAAAGGCACGTTCACAGTCGTTCCCACACCCCTCCCCAGACTCCGACAAGGGCGCTCACAGCCACCCCGGCACACCCACGAGCAGCGCACAAAAAAGATCGCGCTGGACCCGGCGGAGTCCAGCGCGATCTACGACGCACCCTGTGTCGCTGCCTACAACGTTCTCTTCGGCTTGGGCGTGGGCCCTGTTGGGGCAGGTCCCGCGTCGCTCGGAGCTAGGGTTTCGGGCACCTCGACCGGTTTGGGGACCAGCCGGTTTGCCCGGTATTCAGTTGTTCAGGCCTCGCTGCGCTGCTGCGGGATGCCCGCGAGCAGAGCGCGGACTTCGGCCTCGCGGTAGCGGCGGTGCCCGCCGAGCGTACGGATGGACGTGAGCTTGCCGGCCTTCGCCCACCGCGTCACCGTCTTGGGGTCGACACGGAACATGGTGGCGACCTCAGCCGGGGTCAGCAGCGGCTCGGCATCAGGGGTGCGAGCGGTCATGAGCGGCCTCCTCGGGAGAACCGAACCTTCTCGGTTCTTTCCTCTAAATTCTGCACCTTGACCCGCGTTGCCCGAAATGGACGACGCGAGTCGAGTCGGTTATAGGACGAACGGCTTGTCCTCGGCACTACAACTACACCATCTGTCCAGCCGCGTCGGCCAAACCGATGGAATTGCCCTCCCAGGTGTTCATCAGCGACGGAAGCCGATGGACCATGCCATAGCGGACAGTCACGCCACTGTGACGATCAGTCACAGGGCGATCAGGAGGCACCAGACCCCCCAAAGCGCGCAATGCTGGGATTCCGCCCATAGTGGAGCATAGTTGGACGGAGGAAACCCTCCCCGGGCTCCTTGTCCTATTTTGGCACGAGGGGCGGTAAGAGGCGCAAGGGCCGTGTAAGTGCCGTCCGTCACCCTTGAGGCAAAACGCCCGGATCGGGACCAACATCCCGTCAGGTGGTCTAAGTCCCGTAGACCGTACGTCGTTCCAGGCGATTTCGACCGTGATGTACGTCACTCAGTTCGCGGAACGCCGGTCCCGCACCGTCCGCCACCGCTCCACCAGCCGCCCGTACGCCTCGCCGGCGGCCATCCCGTCGCCCCGGCGCAGCGCCTCGATGCCCTCGGCGACGTCCGCCGCCGAGTGGTCGTCCTCCAGTTCGCCGGCCGGCACCGTGTGCACCAGACCGCCGTAGTCCAGCTCCACCAGCGAGCGCGGATGGAACTCCTCCAGCCAGCGGCCGACGTCCACCAGTCCGTCGATCAGCGGGCCCTCCTCGATGGCGTCCTTCAGCGTGCGCAGCGCCCGTGCCACCCGGCGCCGGGCCTGGACCATCGGCGTGCGGTAGCGCAGCATCGGCGGCACCTCGGCGGTCCCCTTCTCGTACCGGCGCTCCTCGTCGGAGACGAGTACGAACCAGTTGAGCGGGACCTGCCAGGTCGCCGTACGGATCCAGGGGCGGGCGTCCGGGTTGCGGGCGAGCCAGCGCTCGTAGTCCTGGGCGGCCTGGCGGCGCACCATCGGCGGCAGCACCGCGTCCAGCACCGGCGGGGGCAGTTCCTCGGCGAGGTCACCCAGGGCCTGCCAGCCGCGCAGCCGTGTCCGCCAGGGACAGACGCAGACCACGCCGTCGACGTCCAGCACGAAGGCGTCGCCGCTTTCGTGCACCGGCACCGGGATCGGCGGGGTGGGCAGCAAGTCGGCGAGCGAGCGGCGCAGTTCGTCCTGATAGGAGGGGCGGTCGGGGCGCCGGGCGTAGCGCGCCCAGTGCGTGCGCTCGGGCTCCGGGAAGGCGGCCAGCGGCTCGTACACGCGCAGGTACGTGGCGTAGGGGACGACCACGGAGGACACCTTGGGCACGCCTGCTCCCTCCCCATCGGACCCGGCTCGAAACCACTGCAAATCGTCCCACGGTGATGCGTGCAACTACGGCACGCGAGAGTGATCCTTAACACTGCGCGGATGGCTGGTGGGCCGAGGCTCTACGCTCATGCCACAGCACCCGCCACCCGCACGGGGGCTGAGCCCCACCCGCCGCTCTTTACACAGGAGTCACCACAGTGACCGACGTAACCGGCGCACCTGCTGAGGTCCTGCACACCCTGTTCCACTCGGACCAGGGCGGCCATGAGCAGGTCGTGCTCTGCCAGGACCGCGCCACCGGCCTCAAGGCCGTGATCGCCATCCACTCCACCGCCCTGGGCCCGGCCCTCGGCGGCACGCGCTTCTACCCGTACGCGACCGAGGCCGAGGCCGTCGCCGACGCCCTCAACCTCGCGCGCGGAATGTCGTACAAGAACGCCATGGCCGGCCTGGACCACGGCGGTGGCAAGGCCGTGATCATCGGTGACCCGGAGCGCGACAAGACCGAGGAGCTGCTGCTCGCCTACGGGCGCATGGTCGCCTCGCTCGGCGGGCGCTACGTCACCGCGTGCGACGTGGGCACGTACGTCGCCGACATGGACGTCGTGGCCCGCGAGTGCCGCTGGACCACCGGCCGCTCACCCGAGAACGGCGGCGCCGGCGACTCCTCCGTGCTCACCGCCTTCGGCGTCTACCAGGGCATGCGCGCCTCCGCCCAGCACCTGTGGGGCGATCCCTCGCTGCGCGACCGCAAGGTCGGCATCGCCGGCGTCGGCAAGGTGGGCCACCACCTGGTCCGGCACCTGCTGGACGAGGGCGCCGAGGTCGTGATCACCGATGTGCGTGCCGACGCCGTCCAACGGATCCTCGGCCGGCACCCCGAGGGTGTGACGGCCGTCGCCGACACCGAGGAGCTGATCCGGGGCGCCCATGTCGGCGGTCTCGACATCTACGCCCCCTGTGCCCTCGGCGGCGCCCTGAACGACCTCACCGTGCCGGTGCTGAGCGCCAAGGTGGTGTGCGGCGCCGCCAACAACCAGCTCGCCCACCCGGGCGTGGAGAAGGACCTCGCCGACCGCGGGATCCTCTACGCGCCGGACTACGTGGTGAACGCGGGCGGGGTCATCCAGGTGGCGGACGAGCTGCACGGATTCGACTTCGACCGGTGCAAGGCGAAGGCGGCGAAGATCTTCGACACCACGCTGGCCATATTCGCACGTGCGAAGGAAGACGGCATTCCGCCGGCCGCCGCGGCCGACCGGATCGCCGAGCAGCGCATGGCGGACGCCCGCACGGCCCGCTGATCCGGGCTCCGCGGGCCCCGACCGGGTATCCGATCGCACCCACGGGCGGTACCCGTCGGCGGGAACTTAGAGAGAACTCTCACTTCCACCGGCGGGTCGTACCCCGATAAGTGGTTAAAATCGCCACTGACCAGCGAGGACGGGGCGCCTCGAGGGTCCTGTGCACACGCGCGTGCTGCGGGCGACGTACCGTATGGGCGCGGGCTCAGGTACCGTGGAAGCCCTACGGACCGGCCTCTCCATGGAGAGTCCGTTCCAGATCATGAACGCGTGTCAGACTCTGGGGCCGTCGAGCCCCGTCGTTGAGGGGGTCGAGCCATGGGGCGCGGCCGGGCCAAGGCCAAGCAGACGAAGGTCGCCCGCCAGCTGAAGTACAACAGCGGCGGGACGGACCTCTCACGCCTGGCCGAGGAGCTGGGCGCATCGACGTCGAACCAGTCACCGAACGGTGACCGCTTCGAGGACGATGAGCATGACGACGACGACCTCTACTCTCGGTACGCCGACCTCTATGAGGACGACGACGAGGACGAGGGTCCTTCACAGCACCGTCGCGGTGCTTGACCTTGCACTGAGCATGAACCCGGTCGGTGGCACAGCCACCGACCGGGTTCTGTGCTGCCCGCAGGCTCAGCCCGCGTAGTCCCCGACCAGCTCGGCGCCCGTCTCCTTGGCGCCCCGGTCGGTGATCTCGCCGGCGACCCATGCGTCGACCCCGCGGTCGGCCAGGGTCGCGAGAGCCACGTCCGTGGACCCCTCGGGGACGATCGCGATCATGCCGACGCCCATGTTGAGGGTCTTCTCCAGCTCCAGGCGCTCGACGTTCCCGGTCTTCCCGACCAGGTCGAAGACGGCGCCCGGGGTCCAGGTGGCACGGTCGACGGTGGCGTGCAGCTCGTCCGGGATGACCCGGGCCAGGTTGGCCGCGAGTCCGCCGCCCGTGATGTGGCTGAACGCGTGCACCTCGGTGGTGCGGGTCAGCGCCAGGCAGTCCAGCGAGTAGATCTTCGTGGGCTCCAGCAGCTCCTCGCCGAGCGTGCGGCCCAGCTCCGCGACCTCGGACTCGAGGGCCAGGCCCGCCCGGTCCAGCAGGACGTGGCGGACCAGGGAGTACCCGTTCGAGTGAAGCCCGGAGGACGCCATGGCGATCACGGCGTCACCCTTCCGGATACGATCCGGGCCCAGCAGCCGGTCGGCCTCCACGACGCCCGTACCGGCGCCGGCGACGTCGAAGTCGTCCTCGCCCAGCAGACCGGGGTGCTCGGCCGTCTCGCCGCCCACCAGGGCGCAGCCTGCCAGCACACAGCCCTCCGCGATGCCCTTCACGATGGCCGCGACGCGCTCGGGGTGGACCTTGCCCACGCAGATGTAGTCGGTCATGAACAGCGGCTCGGCGCCGCACACCACGATGTCGTCCATGACCATGGCGACCAGGTCGTGGCCGATCGTGTCGTAGACGCCCAGTCGGCGCGCGATGTCGACCTTCGTGCCGACGCCGTCCGTGGCGGAGGCGAGCAGCGGGCGCTCGTAGCGCTTGAGCGCGGAGGCGTCGAAGAGCCCGGCGAAGCCGCCGAGGCCGCCCAGGACCTCGGGGCGCCTGGTCTTCCTCACCCACTCCTTCATCAGCTCTACGGCGCGGTCGCCCGCCTCGATGTCGACGCCTGCCGCTGCGTAGCTGGCACCAGTGGTCTCAGACATGAACCTGGAGAACTTTCGTGTCGTCCTGCTCGAACAGCGGGGGTTACGGGCGGCGGATCGCGTCGGAGGCGGCCGTCGCGGCGGGTCCCGCGGCCAGCTCGGTCTCCAGCAGCTGCTTGCCGAGCAGCTCGGGGTCCGGCAGCTCCATCGGGTACTCGCCGTCGAAGCAGGCGCGGCACAGGTTCGGCTTGGCGATCGTGGTCGCCTCGATCATGCCGTCGATGGAGATGTACGCCAGCGAGTCGGCGCCGAGCGAGGTGCCGATCTCCTCGATGGTCATCCCGTTGGCGATCAGCTCCGCTCGGGTGGCGAAGTCGATGCCGAAGAAACAGGGCCACTTCACGGGCGGCGAGGAGATCCGGATGTGGACCTCGGCCGCGCCCGCCTCGCGCAGCATGCGCACCAGGGCCCGCTGGGTGTTGCCGCGCACGATCGAGTCGTCGACGACGACCAGGCGCTTGCCCTTGATGACTTCCTTCAGCGGGTTCAGCTTCAGGCGGATGCCGAGCTGCCGGATGGTCTGCGAGGGCTGGATGAAGGTCCGGCCGACGTACGCGTTCTTCACCAGACCCGCGCCGAAGGGGATGCCGGACGCCTCCGCGTAGCCGATGGCGGCCGGGGTGCCGGACTCCGGGGTCGCTATGACCAGGTCGGCCTCCACCGGGGCCTCCTTGGCCAGGCGGCGGCCCATCTCGACGCGGGAGAGGTACACGTTCCGGCCGGCGATGTCGGTGTCCGGGCGGGCCAGGTACACGTACTCGAAGACACAGCCCTTGGGCTTCGCTTCCGCGAATCGGGAGGTGCGCAGGCCGTTCTCGTCGATGGCGACGAACTCGCCCGGCTCGATCTCCCGGACGAAACTGGCGCCGGTGATGTCCAGGGCGGCGGTCTCGGAAGCCACCACCCAGCCGCGCTCGAGGCGGCCGAGGACCAGCGGGCGGATGCCCTGCGGGTCACGGGCGGCGTAGAGCGTGTGCTCGTCCATGAAGACGAGCGAGAAGGCGCCCTTCACCCGCGGAAGGACCGCGTGGGCGCCCTCCTCGATGGTCAGCGGCTTGCCGTCCTCGTCGACCTGGGCGGCCAGCAGGGCCGTCAGCAGGTCGGTGTCGTTGGTGGCCGCGACCCGGGTGGACCGGCCGTTGTTGTCCTTGGGCAGGTCGGCGACCATCTCGGCGAGCTGCGCCGTGTTGACCAGGTTGCCGTTGTGGCCGAGCGCGATCGAGCCGTGCGCGGTGGCACGGAACGTCGG
The DNA here is from genome assembly GCF_042959345.1 of Streptomyces sp. NPDC007905. Taxonomy (NCBI): domain Bacteria; kingdom Bacillati; phylum Actinomycetota; class Actinomycetes; order Kitasatosporales; family Streptomycetaceae; genus Streptomyces; species Streptomyces sp. NPDC007905. Next base: position 12,009 of record NZ_JBIBKS010000002.1, read on the forward strand.
CTGGGCGTTCTCCCACACGGAGGCACCAGTGGTCGAGTAGCGGGCGTGACCGACCGCGATGTGACCCTGGAGCGAACCGAGCGAGGTCTCGTCGAAGACCTGGGAGACCAGGCCCATGTCCTTGAAGACGAGGATCTGGGAGCCGTTGCTGACCGCGATTCCCGCGGATTCCTGACCCCGGTGCTGGAGGGCGTAGAGCCCGAAGTACGTGAGCTTTGCGACCTCTTCACCCGGAGCCCAGACACCGAAGACGCCGCAAGCGTCCTGGGGGCCTTTTTCGCCGGGAAGCAGATCGTGATTGAGTCGACCGTCACCACGTGGCACGCCACCGAGTGTAGGCGAGATCGACCACTGGTCCGAATTGGGGATACGCGCCCGTAACGGGTCAGGCGCTGTGGATCACCTTGGTGGTTTCTTCGTTTTCGCAGGTCAAAAAGGTTCGAGGAGAGTTGGGCCGGTCCGTGGCGGCCCTGCGGGCGGCGGTTGCGGACCCGCTCGCCGTATGCGTGAGTGAGGTGTCGCACATCATTCGGGTGCGTTGCGGGTGAGGTGGACGACATCACCGTCGCCATCGGTGAGGGTCAGCTTCCCGTCGTGGACCCTGGCGGTGAGCGTGCCGGTGGTCAGGGCGCGGGCGAGGGCGCGCTCGAAGGCCATCCGCTCCGGCCCGCAGGCCATCCTGGTCGTGCGGAGGTCACCGAAGGTGATCCGGTCGCCGTGAACGGTGGCCCGGGCGCCGAAATGGTTGCAGCCGAGGTTGCCGGCCGCCTGGCCGTCCGTGCCGATCCGGATGCGGGCGGCGGCGGGCGCGTGCCGGGTGGTGCCGTCGACGGTGAGGCTGTCGACCCGCCAGGCGACACCGGTCACGGGCTGCCGCACGCCGGCCGGGCCGCTGTCCGCCTGGCCGCCCTGCGCGCTGCCACAGGCCACCGTGAGCGGGACGAGCACGGCGGCCGCCGTCAGGGTCATGCGCTGCTTGTACCGGTTCATACGGATTCGACGGCCGGTCCGGGCCGCCGGTTCCGTCACGACATCAGCGGCAGCAGGTCCCCGATGTCGGCCCGCTCCCCGCTGGCGCTGACGTGGGCCTCGGCGACGGCGTCCTTCCAGGTCAGCCGGCCGCTGGCGAGCCGGAGCCAGGTCAGCGGGTCGGTCTCCACGACGTTGGGCGGGGTGCCGCGGGTGTGCCGGGGGCCCTCGACGCACTGCACGACGGCGTACGGCGGTACGCGCACCTCGGTGGAGCCGCCGGGCGCCTTCACGGCGAGGGCGTCGGCGAGGAGCCGGGTGGCGGCGGCCAGGGCCTGGCGGTCGTAGGGCACCTGGAGGCCGGGGACGGCGGCGTTGAGGTCGTCGGTGTGGACGACCAGTTCGACGGTGCGGGTGACGAGGTAGTCGTCCAGGGGCATCGAGCCCGCGCTGGTGTCCAGGAGCCGGTTGCCGGGGTGCTCGTCGAGGAGAGCGTGCAGGCTCTGCTCGATGTCGGCGAGATAGGCGTCGAGGTCGGGATGGCCGGCGGCGAGACCCAGGGTGAAGTCGTCGATGTCGGCGGCGCGGGTGGCGGTGGAGAACGCCCACTCGACGAGCGTCACGGTCGGCTTCGGGGGCGCCGGGACGGCCAGGGCGCGCTGCACGGCGGTGATCGCCATCCCGATGTGCGCGACCAGCTCGCGTACGGTCCAGCTGCCGAGCCGGGTGGGCAGGGCGAACTGCTCGGGAGTGAGGCCGCGTACGGCCTCCCGGACGTTCCCGAACTGGGCGAGGACCGCGGTGCGGGTCCTGGCGGGGTCGTAGCTGCGGGCGCGCTTCTTGGCCGGTGGCATGGCAGCGAGCCTATGCCTTCACGGCGTAGTCCCTCAGACCCTTTTGCACCAAGTCGAAGGCGAGCCGGGCGCGTCGGCGGCGTCGGCGGCCACCTGCTCCGTGCTCTCGCCCTCGGCGACCCGGCGGTGCTCCTCGAGAGGGCGTGCCCTGGTCTCGGCGGCCGCGCCGGGCTTCCTCATCCCGATGGCGGCCGGCATCACCGCGATCGGCGTCGTCACCGGCCGGCTCACCGACCGCGGCTGGTCCGAGCGGACCTTCGTGATCAGTGGCTCCGTCGTCACCACGGCCGCCTTCCTGCTCCTCGCCACACCGGCACCCACACCTCGCTGGGGCAGCCGCGCGCCACCCTGCTGCTCGTCGGCCTCGACTTCGGCCGGTTCCTCGGCCGGCTGATCCAGCTGGTGCAGCAGGCGGCACCCCGCCACCAGCTCGGCGTCGCCACCACCTCCCGGCCGCTTCTTCCAGACCCTCGGCACGGCCCTCGGCGCCGCCCTCTTCGGCACCCTCCTCAACCGCCTGTACGACGGCCCCGGTGACGCCGGTTTCCCTGGCCGCCCCGCGCGGGGCCGCCCACACGCGGGCAGTGGCGGCCTACGTCTCCGCGATGGACACGGTGTTCCCGTGCCGGGCCGGGGTGATGGCCCGGTGCCTGCTGCCGGCCCTGCGACTGCCGGGCGCCCGGCCGGCGGATGCGGAGCCCGCGCCGGAGGCCGTGGCCGCATGAGGAAGACCCCGCCCGGGAAGTTTCCCGGACGGGGCCTCACGCGTCAGGCGGTTACGCCAGCAGCGCCGGAATGGTTCCCTCGTGCGCCTCGCGCAGCTCGGCGAGGGACAGGGAGAACTCGCCCTGGAGCTCCACCGAGTGGCCGTCCACGACACCGATGCGGGTGGCCGGCAGACCCCGGGCGCCGCACATGTCGTTGAAGCGGACCTCCTCCGAGCGCGGCACCGCGACGATCGCGCGGCCGGCCGACTCGGAGAGCAGGAAGGTGAAGGCGTCCAGGCCGTCGGGTACGACCAGACGCGCGCCCTTGCCACCGAGCAGCGCCGACTCCACGACCGCCTGGATCAGACCGCCGTCGGACAGGTCGTGCGCGGAGTCGATCATGCCGTCGCGAGAGGCGGAGATCAGGATCTCGGCCAGCAGCCGCTCGCGCTCGAGGTCGACCTGCGGGGGCAGGCCACCGAGGTGGTCGTGGACCACCTGGGACCAGGCCGAGCCGCCGAACTCCTCACGCGTGTCGCCGAGCAGGTAGATGAGCTGGCCCTCCTCCTGGAAGGCGACCGGCGTGCGCCGCGCGACGTCGTCGATGACACCGAGCACGGCGACCACCGGGGTCGGGTGGATGGCCACCTCACCCGTCTGGTTGTACAGCGAGACGTTGCCACCGGTGACCGGGGTGCCGAGCTGCTGACAGGCGTCCGCCAGACCGCGCACGGCCTCCGCGAACTGCCACATCACCGCCGGGTCCTCGGGGGAGCCGAAGTTCAGGCAGTCCGACACCGCGAGCGGCTTGGCACCCGTCGTCGCCACGTTCCGGTAGGCCTCCGCCAGCGCCAGCTGGGCGCCCGTGTACGGGTCCAGCTTGGCGTAGCGGCCGTTGCCGTCCGTGGCGATCGCGACGCCGAGGCCGCTCTCCTCGTCCACGCGGATCATTCCGGAGTCCTCCGGCTGGGCGAGGACGGTGTTGCCCTGCACGAAGTGGTCGTACTGGGACGTGATCCACTTCTTGGAGGCCTGGTTGGGAGAGCCCACCAGCTGGAGGACCTGGTCCTTCAGCTCCTCGCCCGACGACGGCCGCGGCAACTTGTTCGCGTCGTCGGCCTGGAGGGTGTCCTGCCACTCGGGGCGGGCGTACGGACGCTCGTAGACCGGACCCTCGTGCGCCACCGTGCGCGGGTTGACGTCGACGATCTTCTCGCCGTGCCAGAAGATCTCCAGACGGTCGCCGTCCGTCACCTCACCGATGACCGTGGCGATGACGTCCCACTTGGCGCAGATCTCCAGGAAGCGGTCGACCTTGTCCGGCTCGACCACCGCGCACATCCGCTCCTGCGACTCGCTCATGAGGATCTCCTCGGGCGAGAGAGTCGAGTCGCGCAGCGGTACGTCGTCCAGGGTGACGCGCATGCCGCCGGAGCCGTTGGAGGCCAGCTCGGACGTGGCGCAGGACAGGCCCGCCGCGCCGAGGTCCTGGATGCCGACGACCAGCTTCTCCTTGAACGCCTCCAGGGTGCACTCGATGAGGAGCTTCTCCTGGAAGGGGTCGCCGACCTGGACCGCGGGCCGCTTGGACGGCTTGGCGTCGTCGAAGGTCTCGGAGGCCAGGATCGAGGCGCCGCCGATGCCGTCGCCGCCGGTCCGGGCGCCGTACAGGACGACCTTGTTGCCCGCGCCGGAGGCCTTGGCGAGGTGGATGTCCTCGTGCCGCATCACACCGATGGCACCGGCGTTGACCAGCGGGTTGCCCTGGTAACAGGAGTCGAAGACGACCTCGCCGCCGATGTTGGGCAGGCCCAGGCAGTTGCCGTAGCCGCCGATGCCGGCGACCACGCCCGGCAGGACGCGCTTGGTGTCGGGGTGGTCGGCGGCGCCGAAGCGCAGCGGGTCCACGACCGCGACCGGGCGGGCGCCCATCGCGATGATGTCGCGGACGATGCCACCGACACCCGTGGCCGCGCCCTGGTAGGGCTCGACGTACGAGGGGTGGTTGTGCGACTCGACCTTGAAGGTGACCGCGTAACCCTGGCCGACGTCCACCACGCCCGCGTTCTCGCCGATGCCGACGAGCAGCGCGTCCGACTGGGGCGCCTTCTCACCGAACTGGCGCAGATGGACCTTGGAGGACTTGTACGAGCAGTGCTCGGACCACATGACCGAGTACATGGCGAGTTCGGCGCCGGTCGGGCGGCGGCCGAGGATCTCCACCACCCGCTCGTACTCGTCCTTCTTCAGACCGAGTTCGGCCCAGGGCAGCTCGACGTCGGGGGTCGCGGCCGCGTGCTCGACCGTGTCCAGAGGCGTCCGGCTCATGCGTTGACCAGCTTCTTGAGGATCGAGGTGAAGAACGGGAGCCCGTCGGTACGGCCGGTACCGATCAGCGGCTCGACGGCGTGCTCGGGGTGCGGCATGAGGCCGACGACGTTCCCGGCCTCGTTGGTGATGCCGGCGATGTCCCGCAGCGAGCCGTTCGGGTTGAAGTCGAGGTACCGGAAGACCACCCGGCCCTCGGCCTCCAGCTTGTCGAGCGTGTACTCGTCGGCGACGTACCGGCCGTCCATGTTCTTCAGCGGGATGTGGATCTCCTGGCCCTGGCGGTAGTCGCCGCTCCAGGCGGTCCCCGCGTTCTCCACCCGCAGCTTCTGGTCGCGGCAGATGAAGTGGAGGTGGTCGTTGCCGAGCATGCCGCCCGGGAGGAGGTGGGCCTCGGTGAGAATCTGGAAGCCGTTGCAGATGCCGAGAACCGGAAGTCCGGCCTTCGCCTGCTCGATGACCGTCTCCATCACCGGGGAGAACCGGGAGATGGCCCCGGCCCGCAGATAGTCGCCGTAGGAGAAACCGCCGGGCAGCACCACGGCGTCGACCTGCTTGAGGTCCTTGTCCTTGTGCCAGAGGGCGACCGGTTCGGCGCCCGCGAGGCGGATCGCCCGCTGTGTGTCCCGGTCGTCGAGACTGCCCGGGAAAGTGACGACGCCAATACGAGCGGTCACTTGGCCGCCTCCGCCACTTCCTCGACCTTGACGGTGAAGTCCTCGATCACGGTGTTGGCGAGGAAGGATTCCGCAAGATCGTGGATGCGGGCGAGCGCGGCCTCGTCGACCGGCCCGTCGACTTCCAGTTCAAAACGCTTTCCCTGACGTACGTCCGAGATCCCCTCGAAACCCAGGCGCGGCAGCGCACGCTGGACCGCCTGGCCCTGGGGGTCGAGGATCTCCGGCTTGAGCATGACGTCGACTACGACGCGTGCCACTGGCACTCCCGGTGTGTGGTGCTGAGCAGGTTCCTTCAGACTACCCGCACAAAATTTCTACGCGAGTAGAGTTGTAGGAAACTACGTGAGGCGCATCACGATCGGGTGACGGACGGGCGGCCCCGCGAAAAGTTCTGGGAAAGTTCGACCGGTCCGCCCACGGCAGCTATTGCTCGGAGACACGCGGACGGTTTTAGTCGGGCTTCACTTTGCATTGCCGGGCACTGTACAAATGAATTGGCAATAGCCGATACTCGGCACGTCATCGCCGATGAGCTGTATCGACGTGCCGCACGAAGGGACCGATATTCGTGGCGCAAAAAGTCGTGGTCACTCTCTTTGACGACATCGACGGCTCGAAAGCGGCGGAAACGATCGCCTTCGGACTCGACGGCAAGTCGTACGAGATCGACCTGAACGAAACCAACGCCAAGAAACTGCGCAAGGCGCTCGCGCCCTACGTGGAGGCCGGCCGCAAGCGGTCACGTTCCGGCAAGGCGTACAAGCAGACGGAGGTCGCTCCCGACCCGGCGGCCGTCCGCGCCTGGGCCCAGGCGAACAAGATGGACGTGCCGGCGCGCGGACGCATCCCCAAGAAGGTCTACGAGGCGTTCAGCGCCGCGCAGTGATGCCCGCGAAGGGGCAGCTCTCAGGGTCCGTCAGCGGGCCCTGGGGGCCGTGCACTTGGCCGGGACGGGAACCGACTTGCGCAACCCCCCCGCTGATCAGCTAGTGTCTGGGGCACGCCGAGGGGTGAGGCCGAAGGGCCGGATCCCACGGACCGTGCGGGTGTAGTTCAGTAGCAGAACATCCCCCTTCCAGGGGGAAGGCGCAGTGTGCAATTCCTGTCACCCGCTCCAGCACCGGTCAGGACCACTCTCGTGGATCAGGTAGGCTGGTGCTCGCACCGATCGGTGGGAACCGGTCGGGAGCAGTGCGGACGTAGCTCAGTTGGTAGAGCGCAACCTTGCCAAGGTTGAGGTCGCGAGTTCGAGCCTCGTCGTCCGCTCGGGAATGAGACCCCGGTCCACTGGACCGGGGTCTTTTCGTGCCCACGGCGAGCGCCCGTCTGACATTTGTCATACCGGGTGATGACACCACGCACTGCTGATCCTCGCGCCCCGCCGGGACGCTGAGGGCATGGACATCGACGAACACGAGCACGTGATCGAGGTCACAGACCTGCGGCGTGTCTACGGGGGCGGGTTCGAGGCCGTGCGCGGAATCGAATTCTCCGTCGCGCGCGGGGAGATCTTCGCGCTGCTGGGCACCAACGGCGCGGGCAAGACATCGACGGTCGAACTGCTGGAGGGGCTCGCCGCACCGGCCGGGGGCCGGGTCCGGATCCTCGGCCACGACCCCTACCGCGAGCGGGCCGCCGTACGCCCCCGCACCGGAGTCATGCTCCAGGAGGGCGGCTTTCCCTCCGACCTGACCGTCGCCGAGACCGCCCGGCTGTGGGCGGGCTGTACCAGCGGGGCCCGGCCGGAAGCAGAGGTCCTGGAGCTGGTCGGGCTGGGCCGGCGAAGCGGCGTACGGGTCAAGCAGCTGTCCGGCGGTGAGCGGCGGCGCCTGGACCTGGCGCTCGCGCTGATCGGCGACCCGGAGGTGCTGTTCCTGGACGAGCCGACGACCGGACTGGACGCCGAAGGCCGCCGGGAGACCTGGCAGTTGGTGCGCCACCTGCGGAACGCGGGCACGACCGTGTTGCTCACCACGCACTACCTGGAGGAGGCGGAAGGCCTCGCCGACCGGCTCGCCATCCTGCACGAGGGACGCATCGCCGCCTCCGGAACCCCGGCCGAGGTCACCGCGGGCCGGCCCGCCCGGATCTCCTTCGAACTGCCCGAGGGCTACTTCCTCGGCGACCTGCCGCCCCTCGCCGACCTCGGCGTCTGCGGGCACGAGCTCGCCGACAGGGTCGTACGGCTGCGCACCCGGGAACTTCAGCGGACCATCACCCGGGTGCTGACCTGGGCCGAGCGGGCCGGGGTCGAGCTGCGCGGCCTCGACGCGCGCTCGGCCTCACTGGAGGAGGCGTTCCTGGGGATCGCGCGGGAGCAGGAGGTCATGGCATGAGCGGCCTCGCATGGGCACCGGCGGGCCGCAGGCTGCGTGCGCTGGCCAGGGCCGAACTCGCCCTCCTCGGCCGCAACCGCGGTGTCGTGTTCACCGCCCTGGCCGTGCCGCTCGCACTGCCGTTCAGCGTGCGGCCGGCCCTCGACCAGATGGATCTGCGGAAGGAGGGGCTGACCGTCGGCGCGGTGATGATGACGGCCGCGATCGGCTTCTCCTTCCTCTTCGCCGTCTACACCTCCCTGGTCAACGCCTACGTCGCCCGTCGCGAGGAACTCGTCCTCAAGCGGCTGCGCACCGGCGAACTCACCGACGCCGAGATCCTCACCGGAACGGCCCTGCCCGCGGCCGGTCTCGGCCTGGCCCAAGCCCTGCTGCTGTGCGCGGGCTGCGCGGTACTGCTGCACACCGGAGCGCCCAGGGCGCCGTTCCTGACCCTGCTGGGGCTGGCGGCGGGGCTCGTGCTGAGCGCCGCGCTGGCCGCGCTCACCGCGTCCTTCACCAGGAGCGTGGAGAGCGGCCAGGTCACCGCGCTGCCCCTGGTGTTCGTCTCCATGATGGGCTCCGGCATCGCGATCCCCACCGAGGTGATGCCCGACCGGCTCGCCTCGGTCTGCGAACTCCTCCCGCTCTCCCCGGCCGTCCGGCTGGTACGCGGGGGCTGGACCGGCCAGTTGAGCGCCTACGAGGTGCTCGGCGCGGTGGCGACCACGCTGGCCTGGACCGTGGTGGCGGTGTTTGCTGTACGGCGGTGGTTCCGGTGGGAGCCGCGCCGGTGAGGAACGGGCTGTGACGGGGGGGCAGCGGATGAGCGGGCCGCGGGGGTGGTGGCGGCGCAAGAGCACGCCCGCGAAGGTGGAGGCGTACACGCGCTGGTCGTTCCACTTCTTCGCGCTGATCGAGGTGGCCCTGATGGGCCTGCCGGTCTTCGGGCAGGCCCCGCCGGGCGTCGCGGTCTGGCTGGTGTCGCTGCTCGCCGTGCACGCCCTCGGCGCGGGCCTGACGGCCTCCCGGGCCCTGGACTGGCACCGGGGCAGGCGCCCCCAACCGACGGGCCTTCTCAGGGTTTTCGGCGCCCTCACCTTCGTGCTCGCCGTGGCCGCGCTGGGGTTCGACAGGTACGGGCCCGGCGGCGACGGCATGTCCACGGCCGCCGGCTCCGTCTTCGGCGGCGTGCTGACCTTCGGCGCCGGCACGCTGACCCTGGGAGTCCGCGACCGCGGACGCGTGCTCGCGATCGTCACGGGCTTCGCGGGCGGTGCCGGTCTCGTCGCCTTCCCCCTGGGCGTGCCCGGGCCCGCCGCGGTGGTCACGGCCCTGGCGGTGCTCGTCGGGGCCGGGTTCCTGGCCCTCAGCGCCATCTTCTCCGTGTGGCTGCTCAACGTCGTCTACCGACTCGACGAGGCCCGTGAGACCCGGGCCCGGCTCGCCGTCGCCGAGGAGCGGCTGCGCTTCGGGCGCGACCTGCACGACGTACTGGGCCGGAATCTCTCCGTGATCTCCCTGAAGAGCGAGCTGGCCGTGCAACTGGCCCGGCGCGGGCGGCCGGAGGCCGTGGAGCAGATGGTCGAGGTGCAGCGGATCGCCCAGGAGTCGCAGCGGGAGGTGCGGGACGTCGTACGCGGGTACCGGGAGGCCGACCTGGGGGTGGAACTCGCCGGTGCCCAGGGTGTGTTGACAGCCGCCGGGATCGACTGCGGGGTGCGGGCCGAGGCCGCGGGGCTGCCCGCCGAGGTTCAGTCCGCGCTCGGCTGGGTGGTGCGCGAGGCGGTCACCAATGTGCTGCGGCACGGGGACGCGGGACGGTGCGACGTGGGGCTGGCAGTGCGGGAGGGGCATGTGGTGCTGACAGTGGAGAACGACGGTGTGGCCGGCCCGAGTGGCAGCGGCGGCTCGGGGCTCGCGGGGCTGCGGGAACGACTGGCCGCCGTGGACGGGACGCTGGAGGCGGGGCTCGTCGGCCGGGACCGGTTCCGGCTGGTTGCCGAGGTGCCGTTGAGGCAGAAAGTGAGCGAAGTCATCTCATGAGCAGCCCGGTACGGCTGTTGCTCGCCGACGACGAGCATCTGATCCGGGGCGCCCTGGCGGCCCTGCTCTCCCTGGAGGACGACCTGCTGGTCGTCGCGGAGGCGGCGAGCGGGCCCGAGGCGCTGGCGATGGCACGCGCTCACGAACCCGATGTGGCCGTGCTCGATCTCCAGATGCCCGGCGCCGACGGTGTGAAGGTCGCCACATCCCTGCGCGCCGAACTGCCCGGCTGCCAGGTGCTGATCGTCACCGGTCACGGCCGGCCCGGACACCTGAAGCGGGCGCTCGCGGCCGGTGTGCGGGGGTTCGTCCCGAAGACGGTCAGCGCCCAGCGGCTCGCCGAGATCATCCGGACCGTGCACGCGGGAAACCGGTACGTCGATCCGGAGTTGGCCGCCGACGCGATCTCCGCGGGCGACTCCCCGCTGACCGTGCGGGAGGCCGAGGTGCTGGAGCTGGCCGCCGACGGCGCGCCGGTCACGGAGATCGCCGAACGGGCCGCGCTGTCGCCGGGGACGGTGCGGAACTACCTCTCCTCGGCCGTCACGAAGCTCGGCGCGGAGAACCGTCATACGGCAGTGCGTCTCGCACGCGAGCGAGGTTGGGTATAGTTGCTCTCGCGCCACGGCGCACTGCGGACGTAGCTCAGTTGGTAGAGCGCAACCTTGCCAAGGTTGAGGTCGCGAGTTCGAGCCTCGTCGTCCGCTCCAGAACGAAGGCCCCCGGTTCCCGCCGGGGGCCTTTCGCGTGTCTACGACCAGCTGGTGCCCGTCAGCCGCTCGTACGCCTCCACGTACTTCGTCCGGGTCGCCTCGACGACCTCCTGCGGCAGCGGCGGCGGGGGCTGCTCGCTCTTGCGGTCCCAGCCCGACTCGGCGGAGGTCAGCCAGTTCCGGACGAACTGCTTGTCGTACGACGGCTGCGCGCGGCCCGGCTGCCACTGGTCGGCCGGCCAGAAGCGGGAGGAGTCCGGGGTGAGGACCTCGTCGGCGAGGACGAGGGTGTCGCCGTCGAAGCCGAACTCGAACTTGGTGTCGGCCAGGATGATGCCCCGGGTGCGGGCGATGTCCCGGGCGCGGGAGTACACGGCGAGGGTGGCCTGGCGCAGCTGGGCGGCGGTCTCCGCGCCGACCTGGCGGGCGGCCTCCTCGTAGGAGACGTTCTCGTCGTGCTCACCGACCTCGGCCTTGGTGGCCGGAGTGAAGATCGGGCCGGGCAGTTCCGAGCCGTCGACCAGGCCCTCGGGGAGGGCGAGGCCGCACACGGTCCGGGACTCCTGGTACTCGACCAGGCCGGAGCCGGTGAGGTAGCCGCGGGCCACGCACTCCACCGGGACCATCCGCAGGGACTTGCAGATGAGCGTGCGGCCCGCCCAGTCGGCGGGGGCGCCCTCGGGGAGCTCGGTGCTGATCACATGGTTCGGGGCCAGGTCACGCAGCTGGTCGAACCACCACAGGGAGAGCTGGGTGAGGACCCGACCCTTGTCGGGGATCTCCGTGGGCAGCACCCAGTCGTAGGCGGACATGCGGTCGCTGGCGACCATCACGAGGTCGCCCGCCTCGTTCTGGTACAGCTCGCGCACCTTTCCGGTGTGCAGGTGCACCAGGCCCGGAACCTGAAGCGGCTCGGGCTTTTCTACGAATCCGGACACGGTTCCTCCCCGTGGTTGAAGACAAAGGGGCGCCCGTTGGGCCCGAATAGGGTGGTGGTGGGCGACGGGTGGGCCCAAGTGCCTCGATTCTCCCGTATGCGGGTGATCGGGGTGTGGCCAGGGGTCAGTCCCGTTTGCAGATGCGGTCCAGCAGGTTCGCCGTGGCCCGCTGGATGCGGTGGTCCACATGGCCCGGGCGGTCCAGGGACGGGGACCAGGCGAACGTGCCCGAGGCGAACACCCAGGCGCCGGAGGGTGCGCGGTACAGGGAGGTCTCCTGGTGCCGCAGGGCTCCGTCGTTGTCGGTGTAGGGGGAGTGGGCGAGCAGGATGCGCGCGTCGTGCTCGGGGAGCGGGGTGCGCGGGAAGTAGCGGTCGGCCTCACCGGCGACCAGGCCCTCGATCGCGTCCCCCTCGCGCGCGCCGGTGGCGTCCCACAGCCAGTGGCCCGCGTTGCGGACGATCAGCGGATGCGGCTCGGGGACCCGGCCCGCGTACTGGATGCCGACCAGCTGCTGCTCGGGCCGGTCGATCTCGCGCCACAGCACCGGCTTGCCCGGGCCCTTGCGTTTGCGGCAGGTCAGCAGCCGGTCGGGGACGCCGGACGGGGAGGGGCCCAGCTCCACCTGCCAGTACATGGTGTTGGCGGAGAGGAAGACCAGCGAGGTGCCGCGGTCGCGGGCGCCCTCGACGGCACGGCGCATCGCCACCGACCAGTACTCGTCGTGGCCGGGGAAGACCAGGCCGCGGTAACGGGTGGGGTCGACGCGGCCGGCGTGCAGGTCGCGGGCGTCGGCGTAGGCGAGGTCGTAGCCGTAGCGTTCGGCCCAGCGGATGAAGTCGTAGGCGTGTCCGACGTGCAGGGGCAGGCCCGCGCCCGCGTACGGGCGGTCGAAGGAGACGGTGGTGGCCGCGTCCGCCTCGCCCAGCAGGCCGCCCTTCTCGTCCCAGGCGTGGTAGAGGCTGGCACCGGTGCGGCCGTCCTCCGGGTAGAGGTTGTACGCCTGCCAGGTGATGTCGGGCAGCAGCAGGAGCAGATCTGCCGGGTGGTCGTCGCGGACCGTGAAGGGCACGTGGGAGCGGTAGCCGTCGGCGGTGGTCAGGACGGCCACGTAGGCGCCGACACTCCAGTAGGAGGGCACCTGGAGGCGCCAGGAGAGCCACCAGTGGTGACAGGAGACCGTGCGGTCGGCGGCCAGTGGCGGCGGCTGGACGATGCCGGAGAGCCTGGGGCTGGTGGTGATCTTCGCGGCGCCGTCGCCGCCGTAGTGGCCGATCCGGTAGATGTCCACGCTGAACTGCTGTGGCGGGTCGACCGTGATGTGGAAGTCGATCGCCTCCCCGGGCGTGACCGCTCCGGTGGAGGTGAAACCCTTGATCTGGCGGTGCACGTCGTCGGCCGAGCACGGGCCAGCACCGGCCGAGCGCGGCGCGGGGACGCGCGGCCTCTCACCGGCGAGCTGCGGCGGGCTCGGGTCGACGTACCAGGGCACGACGTGTCCCGTGTCGTCGAAGTAGGTCTCGCTACCGCGCAGCCAGGGGACAGGGCCCTGACCGAAGGGGTCCGTGACGGCGTGCGCGAGTGCTCCGGACTCCCAGCGGCGGATGTGGTCCGAGGCCATGGTCGCTCCCCTCCCTCATGCCCCCGTGTCCTCTGACGGTGGTGCTCGGTCGTGCTGTCGTATGTCGCATGCCTTTGCCATGTGCGTGGTCGGTCCCAGCACATCACATTACGCACGGGCCCGGTCACTATTCGTTGCGAATTGACCTGAAGTGGAAGACGGTTTTCCGTTACCCGCGTTAAGGCCCCGGGCCGGCGAGGGATCGGGCGGCGACCGGTGTCAGACGAGCCGGACCGGCTTCTCCGGGCGTATGCCGGACGCGGCCAGCCAGTCGCGCAGCGGGCCCGGGTCTCCCTCCTCGATCAGGCTGAGGACCTTGGGCGCGAGGTCGGCGGCCCGCTCTCCGCCCAGCAGCAGGGAGGGACCGTCGAGCCAGTCGAGGGCGGGGGTCGCGCCGGCCGTGTCGACGGCGGCGCAGCACACCATCGCGGTCACGTGTTCGGCGAGGAGCTCGCGAGCGCTGCGCGGGGGCTGGAGCGGGAACAGCGGCAGGGCACCGTCGTCCCACAGGGCGCTGGCCTGAACCTGTCCCGCGGCGGACGCCCCTCTCGGCGCGGAGATCTCCTCCCGGGCCAGCGCCGCGCTGAGACCGGCGGCGAGGGCGGCACTGCGCTCGGTGCCGGGGTCGGCGTCCTCGTCGGGGTAGGCGCCGGGGAACGGAGCGGCGGCGCCGGCTTGGGGGACGGGGAGCGGCTGGTCGTCGGCGGCGGTGCCCTGGTCGCCGGTTTCCGGAGCGAGGGCGGTGGCCCGGTCGTCGGCGGCCGTGCCCCGGTCGCCCGGTTCCGGGGCGAGGGTGGTGACCTGATCGCTCGTTTCCGGGCCGAGGACGGTGGCCTGGTCGCCCGTTTCGGGGCCGAGGGCGGTGGCCCGGTCGTCGGCGGCCGTGCCCCGGTCGCCCGGTTCCGGGCTGAGCGCGGTGGCCTGGTCGCCGTGGACGGTGGTGCTCTCGGCGTCGTGGACGTCCGGCCGCCGGGCGGTGTGGGTGGCGTCCGGGCGGCCGGGTTCGGTGAGGTGGTCCAGGACGCGGGCCAGGGTGGGACCGCCGGGCTCGGGCGCGCTGGGGCCGGGGGCGGGGCGGACGCCGAGGGAGTCCAGCACGCGGTGCAGCCGGGCCGCGTCGGCACGCCAGGTGCGGTCGACGACCTCCTCCGGGTACGCCAGCCAGTCCACCGGGGCCCAGTCCGGACCGCGCTCGGCCGGGCCGCCGTGGAAGAGGCGGGCGGCGAGCAGGGAGGCGGCCTCGTCCACGGCTCCCGGTTCCTCCAGGAGGTCACAGGCGGGGCGCTCGCCGAGGCGGGAGGCGAAGCCCTCGGCCAGCCGGTCGCGCCGGGACAGCTCGGTGAGCGCGGCCACGACGCCCGCGTCCAGCCGGGAGGGCCAGCGGCCCATGCGCCAGGCGGGCAGCGCCACCCTCGTCAGCAGGCGGTCCCAGCCCGCGTAGGCGAGACCGACCTGCTCCTGGGCGACGATCCGCAGTCCGTAGTCCACGGCCTGCGCGCGCTCGGCCGCCGCCGCGGCGACCCCGCGCTCCATCTGAACCGCGTGCTCGCGGCAGCTCCGCAGCAGCAGCCGGGCGACCCAGCCGAGGACCTTGCACACGCCCCGGGTCAGGGGGCATCGGCCGGGCGTCGAGGCCACGGCCACGGTCGCGTCCAGACCGCGCACGAAGCGGCGGGCGGCCGCTATGTCCGGGTGCGCGGAAGGGCCCGTACCGGCGACGACCGGGGCGAGGACCGCGCGCAGCTCGCCGACGCGCATCCACCACAGGAACGGGGAGCCGATGACGAGTACGGGGGCGGCGACGGCACGGCGGTGGGCACCGAAGCCCGATCCGGGGCCCGCCGGCTCGTCGTGCGCCGGCCGCGCGGGCGGGCCGTGAGCCGGATGGGTGCGGTCCTCCAGCCAGCTGTCGCAGTCCGGGGTGAGCGCTATGGCCGAGGGCGCGGGAACGTCCAGGCGCTCGGCGAGGTCACGCACGAGCCGGTACAGGTCAGGAGCCGATTTCTCCGCGATCGGGACCGTGGGGCTCACCGCGGGGCGGGCGCGGGCCACCACCAGGGCGATGCCGACGGCCGCCAGCAGCACGAGCCCGGCCGCCACGCCCACCACCCAGCGGGCGACGTCCCAGCCGGGGCCGACGAGATGGCCGGTGGAACCGCCGGTCAGCAGAATCACCTCGGCGGCCGTCGGCAGCAGGGCCACGGCCAGCGCCCGGCCCCGGATGCGCAGCACGGCCAGAGCCCGTGAGCGCGCTGCCTGAGCGCCCACCTCCACACCGATTCCGGTCACGAGCGGATCTCACCCCCTCCCTGGCGATCCCGTGCTGTCCTGGCGTTGCTCACTCCCCCACTGTGGCACCCGCCACTGACATCGCAATGCCGGTGGGCCAAGTGCCGGAATGCTTGCGCCGCACCCTAGTTGGGGCCTCGGTCCCCGTCAGCCGTATGGGGGATTGCTCACTCGATGGAATGGCCTTGGTCAGAGGTGGGTGACAGACAGCAAAGATCAGGCCCCGGATTTTCGTCCGGGGCCTGGGTGGTTCAGGGCAGGTCAGGCGCCTGCCGCCTGCGCCGCGATGTCCGTGCGGTGCTGCGAGCCGTCGAGGCCGATGCGGGTCAACGCGCGGTACGCCCGCTCGCGGGCCTTGGCCAGGTCCTCGCCGGTCGCCGTGACGGACAGCACCCGCCCGCCCGCGCTGACGACCGCGTCACCCTGCCGCTTCGTCCCGGCGTGCAGGACGTAGGCGTGCGGGGCGTCCTCGGCGGCCACCGCGTCCAGGCCGGTGATCGGGTCACCGGTGCGCGGCGTGCCGGGGTAGTTGTGCGAGGCGACGACCACGGTGACCGCCGCGTCCTCGCTCCAGCGCAGGGGCGGCACGTCGCCCAGGGTGCCGTTCGCCGCGGCGAGCAGGACACCGGCCAGCGGGGTCCTCAGACGGGCCAGCACGACCTGGGTCTCCGGGTCGCCGAAGCGGGCGTTGAACTCGATGACCCGGACACCGCGCGAGGTGATCGCGAGCCCGGCGTAGAGCAGACCGGAGAACGGCGTGCCCCGGCGGCGCATCTCGTCCACGGTCGGCTGCAGCACCGTCTGCAGCACCTCTTCGACCAGCTTCGGGTCGGCCCAGGGCAGCGGCGAGTACGCGCCCATGCCGCCCGTGTTCGGGCCCTCGTCGCCGTCCAGGGCGCGCTTGAAGTCCTGGGCGGGCTGCAGCGGGACGACGCTGCGGCCGTCGGTGACGGCGAACAGGGACACCTCGGGCCCGTCGAGGAACTCCTCGATCACCACGCGCTCGCAGCCGGCCGCGTGGGCCTTGGCGGCTTCGATGTCCTGCGTGACGACGACACCCTTGCCGGCGGCCAGCCCGTCGTCCTTGACGACGTAAGGGGCGCCGAACGCGTCGAGGGCCTCGGCGACCTCTGCTTCCGTCGTGCACACGTACGACCGCGCGGTCGGCACCCCGGCCGCCGCCATCACGTCCTTGGCGAAGGCCTTGGACCCCTCGAGCTGCGCGGCCTCCCGTGAGGGGCCGAACACCGGGATGCCCGCCTCGCGCACGGCGTCGGCCACACCGGCGACCAGCGGCGCCTCCGGGCCGACGACGACGAGGCCGGCTCCGAGGTCGCCGGCCAGCGCGGCCACGGCCTTGCCGTCGAGCGCGTCGACCTGGTGCAGCTCGGCGACCTCGGCGATGCCGGCATTGCCGGGAGCGCAGTACAGCGCGGTGACGTCGGGATCGAGGGACAGGGAGCGGCACAGGGCGTGTTCGCGGGCGCCGCTGCCGATGACGAGGACCTTCACGGGGTCAGCCTACTGGCAAGGTTGCCGAAGACCGGGCGGCGGGGATCCTGTGGGTTCCTACGAAGGGCGCGGAGGGCGGGTCACCGCGCCGGTTCGGGGCGGCCCCGGCCGCCGGAGCCCGTCGAGCCCGCGCTGCTGCCCCTCGCAACCATCCCTACTCGTTGGAGAACTCCTCCACCACCGTCGCCCCCAGCTCCCGCACGATCAGTTCGTGGCCGGACAGGGCCGACTCGTCCAGGTCGGGGTCGTCGTCCTCGGGGATGTCGTCCTCGGGGGCGACGGGGGGCGGCTCCGCGGCGGGAGGGGGCTGCGGGGCAGGGGTGGCCGACGCCGGGGAGGCAGGGGCGCCGCCCCGGGGTGCGGCGGGCGCCGGGGAGGCCGGCTGGGGTGCTGCCGGACGAGGAGCGGCAGGGGCGCCGTAGCCACCACCGGCGGGCGCGCCGCCGTAGCCGCCGCCTCCGCCGCCGAAGCCGGAGGAGCCGCCGGGCGACGGGGGTGCCGAACCGCCCGAGGGGTCGACGATCGCCTCGATCTTCCACTGCACGCTGAACTGCTCGGCCAGCGCCTGCCGCAGCACGTCCTCGCTGCCGCTGCTCGCGAAGTTGTCGCGGGCTCCGGCGTTGACGAATCCGAGCTGCAGGGTGGTGCCGTCGAAGCCGGCCACCTGGGCGTTCTGGCTGAGCAGGATCCAGGTGAAACGGCGCCGGTTCTTGACGGCCTCCAAGATGTTCGGCCAGAGCATGCGGGGGTCGAGCCCACCTGCGGGGGCGGCGGCAGCCGGAGCAGGAGCAGGAGCAGGAGCCGAGGGTGCTGCCTGGTGCTGGGACTGGGCCGGAGCGGGGTCCTGCGCGGCGCCCGCCGGAGCGGCCGTGGGCCAGCCGCCGGGACGCCGGCCGCCGCCGGCGGGGGCGGCGGTGGGCCAGGCACCGGTGGCGGGGGCCGAGGGAGCGGCGGCCGCCGGGGCCGGTGCCGCGGGAGCGGGCACGGGAGCCTGGGCCGCGGGAGCATGGGCCGGGGGCGCTGGAGCGTGGGCCGGGGGCGCTGGAGCTGCCGGGGCAGGGGGCGCCGGAGCCGGCGCGGGAGCGGGCTGAGGGGCCGCGGGCGCGGGGGCGGCGGGACCGCCGGGAGCACCGCTGGGGCCGGCCGGCCCACCCGTAGCGCGGACGGCCGCGCGGGCGGCGGCAGGTCCACCGCCGGGCGACACCGGCGCGCCGCCCTGGGCCGGGCCGGCGTGGGCCTCGGGTCCGGGGACGTACCCCATGGCAGGCGCGCCGCCCCCGCCGGCGAAGCCGACGCCGCGCTCGAGACGGTCGAGGCGCGCCATCACGGACCGCTCGTCCCCGTAAGCGGCGGGGAGCAGGACCCGTGCGCAGATGAGTTCGAGCTGGAGGCGGGGCGAGGTGGCGCCGCGCATCTCGGTGAGGCCCTCGTTGACGAGGTCGGCGGCGCGGCTCAGCTCGGCGGCGCCGAAGGTACCGGCCTGGGCCTGCATGCGCTCGAGGACGTCCGCCGGGGCGTCGATGAGTCCCTTGTCGACGGCGTCCGGAACGGCGGCGAGGATCACCAGGTCCCGCAGCCGCTCCAGCAGATCGGCGACGAACCGCCGCGGGTCGTTGCCCCCCTCGATGACGCGGTCGACGACCTCGAAGGCGGCGGCACCGTCACCGGTGGCGAACGCCTCGACGACGGAGTCGAGCAGGGACCCGTCGGTGTAGCCGAGCAGGGAGGTGGCCATGGCATAGGTCACACCCTCCTCCCGCGCGCCGGCGAGGAGCTGGTCCATGACGGACATGGAGTCACGCACGGAACCCGCGCCGGCCCGCACGACGAGCGGAAGCACGCCCTCCTCGACGGGGATGGCCTCCCGTCGGCACACCTCGGCCAGGTAGTCCCTGAGGGTTCCGGGCGGCACGAGCCGGAACGGATAGTGATGCGTACGCGACCGGATGGTCCCGATGACCTTCTCGGGCTCCGTGGTGGCGAAGATGAACTTGAGGTGCTCCGGCGGTTCCTCGACGACCTTCAGCAGGGCGTTGAAGCCGGCCGACGTGACCATGTGGGCCTCGTCGATGATGTAGATCTTGTACCGGCTGCCCGCGGGTCCGAAGAAGGCCTTCTCGCGCAGCTCACGGGCGTCGTCCACACCACCGTGGGAGGCCGCGTCGATCTCGATGACGTCGATCGAACCCGGGCCGTTGCGGGCCAGGTCCCGGCAGGACTGGCACTCGCCGCAGGGAGTCGGAGTGGGACCTTGCTCACAGTTCAGACAGCGGGCCAGGATGCGCGCGCTGGTGGTCTTCCCGCACCCACGCGGCCCGCTGAACAGGTACGCGTGATTGACCCGGTTGTTCCGCAGCGCCTGCTGCAGCGGGTCGGTGACATGCTCCTGCCCGATGACCTCGGCAAAGGTCTCCGGGCGATAGCGGCGGTACAGCGCGAGAGACGACACGCATACGAGGTTATAGGCGCCCACCGACAACGGGCCCCGGCAGCGGACCCGGGAACGCAAACGCCCCCCACGCACCCGCCAGAGCCAACCTACCCTTGCTGCCTTCCGGCCCTGGGGGAGTTCAGTCAGATAGCGCCGCGTGAGGGGCTATGCCCACAGTACCCGATCGCGACCCGCGGGCTGTACCCGATGTCGGCCTGCGGGAACGAGTTCGCGAGCACTCCCCTCGGTCATGTAATGTTTCCGGCGGAGGATTCGCCTAGAGGCCTAGGGCGCACGCTTGGAAAGCGTGTTGGGGGCAACCCCTCACGAGTTCGAATCTCGTATCCTCCGCCAGTGCCTCACCGGGCACGATGTCGAAGGGCCCCACTGTTCGCAGTGGGGCCCTTCGACGTTGTCCGTCTCCGTCCGCCTTTTCGTCCCAGTCCAGCGTCGGCGGCTCGGATTCGCGTGGTTCATGGCCGATCCAAGGCGGCACGGAATGTCGGTGCTCGAGGATCAGGAGGACGGCCGCCTCACCGGCCGTCCGGCCTGCCTCCCGACCAGCCCTTACCGCGGTGTGCCCCGCCTTCCCGGCTGTCGCGGCCTGCCACTAGTGTTTCGCCGCTGCCGGGCGGACGACGAACACGATGCCGTCCGTTCGCCTCGGGGGAGAGGCCCGGTGGCCATCCATTCACCCGTGGGGGCACATTGAACACGCCTGCGCGCCGCAGATCCGCGGCGCTCACGACCGTCGCCGCGCTCGCGGCCGGTCTCGTCGCCGGGCTTCCGGGCCCGGCGACCGCCGTCGCCGGCAGTTGGCCGGCCGTCGACGGCAAACTGCTGTACACCGACGGCGGCGGTCAGATGGGGTTCGTCAACCCCGATGGGTCCTCGTCGTCGCAGTTCTACCCGACCGGAAACCAGGGCGCCTGGTCCGCCGACGGCAGCCAGATCGCCTTCGTGAACCCTTACGACGACCACATACGCACGGAATGGGCCGGCCAGGAGGAAACCGGTGCCGACATCACCATGCCGACGGGCAGCGGCTGGCATCCGGCCGACCCGACGTACTGGTACGGCGGCGGCGACATCGTCTTCACCGCCGCGGGCCGACTGCGGGTGACCGCGGCCGACGGCACCCGGACGCCCCGGGCACTGTTCGGCACCGACGTCGACGGCTGCGACTCCAAGCCCAGCGGCGCGGTCAACGGCATGCTGGCCTTCGTGCGCACCGGCACCAGCTGCGCCACCGCCGGCACTCCGGCCGTGTGGGTCTACAACGGCCGTACCGGGACGTTCACCAAGCTGGCCGACAACGCGAAGGACCCGAGCGTTTCCCCGGACGGCCAGTCCGTGGCCTTCACCCGGTCGGTCGACGGGCACAAGCAGCTGTTCACGGTCAAGACCGACGGCACCGGGCTGACCCAGGTCACCACGGATGCCACCGACCACAACCGGCCCGCCTGGTCGCCGCAGGGCAACCGGATCGCGTACGACATCTACGTCTCCGGCAACCCGGACGTCGCCCAGGGCCCGCAGGTGTGGATCCACGACCTCGGCACGGGCACGGAGACGCAGGTCCCCCAGGGTGACGGCACCGACGTGGCCTGGCAGCCGATCAGGGACAATGCGATCTCCCGGGTCTACGGCTCCGACTCGTACGACACCGACATCGCGTCGTCCAAGTGGACGTGGAACACCGTCGGCAAGAGCACGCCCGGCCTGACGAACGCGGGCGCGGCCGTCCTCATCAGCAAGTCGGACTCGGCGTACGCCACCACCGCGACCTCGCTGGCCGGCAAGAAGCGCGGACCGGTGCTGATGACCTCCGGCACGAGCCTGGACTCCTCGGTGCAGACCGAGCTGAAGCGCATGCTGCCGAAGGGCCGGACGGTCTACCTGGTCGGCGAGACCAAAATCCTCAACAGCACGGTGGCGTCCAAGGTGACCTCACTCGGGTACGTCGCCAAGCGGCTGTCGGACGTCTCGCGCTACTCCACCTCGGTGGCCGTGGCCAAGACGATCACCAGCACGCCGAAGTACGTCTTCCTTGCCACCGGCACCGACTACCACAACGCCCTCGCGGCCAGTTCCGCCGCGGGCTCCCTGGGCAGTTCGGGGAGCGCGGTCGTGCTGCTGACCGACGGCTCGACCATGACCGCGTCCGTCTACGGCTACCTCAACAAGTACAGCCCGAGCACCACGAAGATCGTCACGGTGGGGACCGACGCCGAGTCGGCGCTGACCAAGGCGTACCAGGCCGGCAAGATACCGCACTGGCCCAGCAAGTACAGCTACTACCGAGTCGCCGGCGGCACTCCGCAGTCGAACGCCAGGCAGCTTGCCGAACTGTGGTGGTCGCTGCCGTCGAACGCCGCTGTGGCCTCCGTGGGCAGCTGGCGCGGCGGTGTCTCCGCGTCGTCGGCGATGACCACCTACGGTCCACTGCTGTGGACCGACGTCAGCTCACTGCCGTACGACACCAAGAACTACCTGATGCGGAGGTCGGCGAGCGTGAACCACGTCGCCGTCTTCGGCGGCACCAGCTCGGTCGACGCGTCCGTCATCTCGAAGATAGGTGGATCCATCGGCGTGGGCAGCCACTACGTCTACACCCCGTACTACAAGGGAGCGGCCCCGCAGAGCCCGACCGCCCAGCCGCAGTCCCTGGGTACCAACAAGCCCGCTCCGAGCCCGGACCTGGCCCCTCTCCAGGTGACGGCCAAGAGGTAACTGCCCGGCCCGGGTCGCCTACACCTGCGACCCAGGCCGCGCCGGCCTGCCACCCGGTCCGCGGCAGGCGCACGAGCACGACCGCACGCACCCCGTGACGCCCGGCGAGGCGTCGCTACGATCACCGGTCATGGATTGGCTGGAGCGCGCCGCGAAGCTGAGGCAGTGGAGTCGGGACGGGGTGCGGGCGCCGCACAAGCCGTTGCTCCTGCTGTATGCGCTGGGCCGTTTCCAGGCGGATGCCGAGGGTCGGCTGCTGTACAGCGCGGTGGAGGCCGACTTGAAGCACCTGCTGGCGGAGTACGGTCCGGCGCGCGGCACGACGCCCGCCTATCCCTTCCACCATCTGGTCAACGACGGGGTGTGGGAGGTGCGGACCGATCATGGTGTCGGCAGCCCCGGCACCGGCGTACGGGAGCTGCGGGCCGGCCGGGCCACCGGACGGCTGGCCCCGGACCTGCGAGTGGCGCTGAGGCGGGAGCCGTCGCTCCTGGGCCGCATGGCAAGGGTGTTGCTGGATCTGCACTTCCCGCCGTCGCTGCACCAGGACTTGTGCGAAGCCGTGGGCCTCGCACCGGAGCGGGCGGAGACGGACGCCCTGACAGCGCCGCAGAGGCGGCAACGGGACCGGCGGATGCGGGAGATGGTGCTGACCGCCTACGAGTACCGGTGCGCCTTCTGCGGTTACGACGGCATGATCGGCACGGTGCCCGTGGCGCTGGAGGCCGCGCACGTGCGCTGGTGGGCGTTCGACGGCCCGGACGACGTCGACAACGGACTCTGCCTGTGCTCGCTGCACCACAAGCTCTTCGACAAGGGCGTCCTCGGCATGGGCGACGGCCACCGCATCCTGGTCTCCCAGCGCTTTGTCGGCCGCAGCCCCGCCGCCCGCGAACACGTCACAGCGCTGGCCGACCGCCCGCTCATCGGCCCTCGGCCCGGTGCCCACCCCGTCGCGGCGGCGCACCGCTCCTGGCACCTCAGGCAGGTCTTCCACGGCAGCCCTCGACCTGCCACGGCTTACTGACCGCGGAAACATGTGATCCAGCACCATGGTCCCGGGCCTCGGTCAGCATCGGCCTCCCGTAGTGGTGTTATCTAGGAGTATGGAGGTATTTTCCGGGCGCCCTGGGGGCCCGGAGCGTCTTCCGCCCGTCGGACGCTCGCGGGAACCTCGCGCTTCCCTGCTGGACCTGCGCAGTGCGGCGGGACAGGTGTTCCTTCTCCAGGTCGTCATCGTGGTGCTGCTGGTCGTGGCCGCGGTGGCGGCGATGGTGCTCCAGACGGCGAGTGACGCGGTGCACCAGGGGCGCCGTGAGTCGGTCGTCGCGGCCCAGGCGTTCGCGAGCGCACCCGGCGTGGCCGAGGCGCTGCAGAGCCGGGATCCGACAGCGGTGCTCCAGCCGCGGGCCGAGGCGGCCCGCAAGCGCACGGGCGTGGACTTCGTCGTCGTCATGAACACGGCGGGGATCCGCTACACCTACCCCTACCCGCGGGAGATCGGGAAGAAGTTCGTCGGCACCATCGGACCGGCGCTGCAGGGCCGTACCGTCGTCGAGCAGGCCGGCGGGCCGCCGCTGCCCGCGGGCAAGGGGACGGCCGTACAGGCCGTGGTCCCGGTGACCGACCCGCACGGCAAGGTGGTCGGCCTGGTCTCCGCCGGAATCACGGTCAGGAACGTGGCGGGACTGTGGATGCCGCAGCTGCCGATCATCCTGGGCAGCGGCGCGGCCGCGCTGGCGCTGGCCATGACGGGAACGACGCTGGTGTCCCGGCGGCTGCGGCGGCATACGCACGGCCTGGCCCCGGCGGAATTGGCGCAGCTGTACGAGCACCATGACGCGGTCCTGCACGCGGTGCGGGAAGGAGTGCTGATCATCGACGCCGACGGACGACTGCTGCTGGCGAACGACGAGGCGACGCGGCTGCTCGGGCTGCCGGCGGACGCGCGGGGGCGCCCGGTAGCGGAACTGGGACTGCCGGAGCCGGTCCTGCGACTGCTGTCGTCGCCGGAGCCGGTCACCGACGCGGTGCATCTCGTCGGGGACCGGTTGCTGGCGGTGAACAAGCGGCCGGCGTACCCGCGCGGCGGCCGGGGAGGCAGCGTGGTGACCCTGCGGGACACCACGGAGCTGGCGGCGGTCTCGGGGCGGGCCGAGGTCGCGCGGGAGCGGCTGAGGCTGCTGTACGAGGCCGGGATCCGGATCGGGACGACGCTGGACGTGGGGCGTACGGCCCAGGAGCTCGCCGATGTGGCGGCGCCACAGTTCGCCGACCTCGTGACGGTGGATCTGCTCGACGCGGTGCTGCGGGGCTGGGAGCCGACGGCGGAGGGATGGCTGCATCTGCGCCGGGCGGCGATCGGCGGCGCACAGCGGATGATGCCGGTGTATCCGCTGGGCGAGGTGATCACGTTCTCCCCCCGCGCCCCTCAGATGCGGACACTGCGCGAGGGAAGGAGCGTGCTGGAGGCGGACCTGCGGCAGGCGTCCGGTTGGCGGGAGCAGGATCCGGAGCGCGCCCGGAAGGCCCTGGAGTGCGGGTTGCGGTCGCTGGTGACCGTTCCGCTGCGGGCGCGGAACGTGCCGCTGGGCGTGGTGAACTTCTACCGGACCGGGGATTCCCCGACGTTCGAGGCGGAGGACCTCTCCTTCGCGGAGGAGCTGGCCGCGCGGGCGGCGGTGGCCCTCGACAACGCCAGGCGGTTCACCCGGGAGCACGCGATGGCGGTGACGCTGCAGCGCAGTCTGCTGCCGCGGGGGCAGCCGGAGCAGGACGCGCTGGAGGTGGCCTGGCGGTATCTGCCCGCGGAGGCGGGGGTGGGCGGGGACTGGTTCGACGTCATCCCGCTTCCGGGCGCCCGAGTGGCACTGGTGATGGGTGACGTCGTCGGTCACGGGCTGCACGCGGCGGCGACCATGGGCCGGCTGCGCACCGCGGTGCACAACTTCGCCACCCTGGACCTGCCCGTGGACGAGGTGCTCGGCAACCTGGACGACCTGGTCGTCCGCATGGACAACGAGGAGAACACGGACGATGCCGCGGAGGACCACGAGGGTGAGGGGGTGACCGGGGCGACCTGTCTGTACGCGGTCTACGACCCCGTGACGGGCACCTGCACGGTCGCTCGTGCCGGACACCCGGCACCGGTGGTGGTGCGCCCGGACGGAACGGTCACCTGTCCCGGCGTGCCGGTCTCGGCGCCACTCGGCCTGGGCGGCTACCCCTTCGAGACCGCGGAGCTGTCCCTGCCGGAGGGTTCACAACTGGTGCTGTACACCGACGGGCTGGTGGAGAACCCCACCCACGACATCGACGTCGGGATGAAGAGGCTGCGCCGGGCGCTGGAAGGGTCCGGGGACCGCACTCCGGAGGAGACGTGTCAGGCGGTGATCGACGCGCTGAAGCCGGCACACTGCTCCGACGACATCGCCCTGCTGACGGCGCGTACCCGCGTGTTCCCGCCCTCGCGCGTGGCCGAGTGGAACGTGCCGCCGGACCCGGCGCGGGTTCCCTCGGTGCGGGAGCGCTGCCGGAAGACGCTGCAGGAGTGGGGGCTGGAGGAGACTGCGTTCACCACGGAGCTGATCGTCAGCGAGCTGGTCACCAACGCGATCCGGTACGGCTCGCCGCCGATCGGCGTGCGGCTGCTGCGCGGACGCTCCCTGATCTGCGAGGTGTCGGACGGCAGCGGCACCTTGCCGCGCCTGCGCCGGGCGGCGACCACGGACGAGGGCGGACGGGGGCTGTTCCTGGTGGCGCAGTTCGCCCAGCGGTGGGGAACGCGGTACACGACCCGCGGCAAGGTCATCTGGGCGGAACAGCTTCTTCACGAGGGCGCGTCCGGCGCCACGGGCCACGTACCGGTCGACTTCCTTCTCGAGCAGTTCGACGACCCCGACCTGTGAGCCCGGACAGCACGGAGTCCCGCGTGCCAAGGCCCCGGCCGGTGAAGGAGAACCGTGATGCACGGTACGACAGACACCGAGGCCATCCTGCGCGGCGTCCTCGACCAGTGGAAAGCAGGCGTCGACCACCACGAGCCGCAGCGGGTCGCCTCCCTCTTCACCGAGGACGCGACCTTCCAGGGACTGCACCCCTACAGCGTCGGCAGGCAGGGCGTCGCCGACTACTACGCGTCCCAGCCGCTCGGCATGGCGGTCGAGTACCGCCTGCTGGAGAGCAGACGCCTGTCCGACGACATCCTGCTCGGATACCTGAGCGTCGACTTCTCGTTCACCGACCGGCCCACGCTGAGCCTCAACCTCGGTGTGGTGGTGCAGCGTTCGCGGGACGAGTGGCTCATCGGCCACTACCAGGTCTCCCGCCTCGACTAGGTCGCCGCTGCGCCGTCAGCCGCTCGACTCCGGCGGTCAGGGCGGCCGCCACCGGCCGCGGGGGAAGGTCCGGGGCTCCCTGGACCTTCCCCGGGCGCCGGGTCCGTGCGGTCAGGGGCAGTTCGACCTGGACGCCGCCCGCCGGGGCCAGGTTGACGGGGTTGCGGGGGTGCAGGCCCCGGAGGCCGGCCGGGATGCTCTCCCACTCCGTGACGGCCTCGAAGTCCGGGGCGAGAAGCGTGAGGCTGTGGCGCAGCGTTCGGGCCGCCTCGCGGTTGGTGCCGCCCAGGAAGATCGCTCGGGGGGTCTCGGGCCTCAGGTGACCGTGCAGGGACACCACCACCGTCACGGAGGCGAGGAACTCCCGCAGGGCCGCGCAGTGGGGTACCGACATCCGGTGCGAGGGGATGTGGACCGGGTCGCCGGCCGGCTGGGTGAAGACCAGGGCGGTGGCTCCCGTGCCGGCCGCCACCTCGCCGGCCAGCTCCGCCGTGCCGCCCTCCGTGCCGCCGTGCAGGGCCAGCAGTCCGACGTCCGACCCGGTCGTCAGGGAGACGGCGAACTCGACCCCCTCGATCACCACTCGTTCGCTGCGCTCCATCTCGCCCTCTCCCCGGGAGCGTGACCGCTACCGCGCCACCCGCACGGCCTTCGCCACGGTCACTTGGTCCACCTCCGACACCCGTACCGTCACCTTCATCGTCCACGTCCCCGGGATCGGCACGCCGAAGGAGTCGGCGGCCCAGTAGCCGCCCCGGTCGGTGACCCTGGTGTCCAGGGGGCCGATCCGCTGGGCGGCGAGGGTGAATGTGATGCGCAGTTCGGGGACCGAGGCCAGGCCGCCGTCGGGGCCGTAGACCACCGCCTGGACGGAGTTCGCGCCGACCCGGCCGGGGTCCAGGGTGATCTGGACCTTGCCGTGGCCTTGGGAGGTGCCCACGTCGAAGGGGATCGTGGTGACCGAGGCGGCCGGGATGCCGGCCGCCGGCGTCTCGGACCGCGCCGCCTCGGCCGCCGCCCGGCCCGGCAGCGTGCTCGTCAGGAGGGTCGTCAGCACGAGGACCATGACGCCCATCGCCACCTCGGCCAGGACCGAGCGGCGGAGGCGGCCCGGCAGCGTGTGCGGTGCGGCGGGGGGCTCGGGGGGCGGAGGGAGCGGGGGGCCGCCGGCCGGTTCGGGGACGCGGTCGCGCAGCGGTGCCCGGGACGGGCTCGCCAGGCGGGCCGTCCAGCGGCGGGAGCGGGACGCCACCGCGAGCAGCAGGGCGACCGCCGCCAGTTTCGCCACCAGGAGGCGGCCGTACGCCGTGTCGGTGAGCGCCTGCCAGGAGCCCAGGCCCCGCCAGGACTGGTAGACGCCGGTCGCCACCAGGACCGTCACCGAGGCGAAGGCCAGACGGGAGAAGCGGGTGACGACCCGTGCCGGCAGTGCGGCCGGGTCCGGTGCCGCGCGGCGCAGGGTCAGCAGCAGGGCTGTGAGGCCACCCAGCCAGGCCGCCATCGCCAGCAGGTGGAGGGTGGCCGACGCGATCGCCACCGGGACCTGGCGGCCCACCGAGGCGTGTTCCGAGGCCGCCCAGGTCAGGGCGAGGGCCACGGACAGGGTCCCGGCGGTCGTCAGGGCGGCTCGGCGGGGGATCCCGCGCCTCCACCGCCTCGGGGACAGGGTGCAGGCGCCTGCCAGGAGCAGCAGGGCCAGGCGGGCGAGCAGGAGTTCGCCGGGGCGGGCCGTCGCCGTGCGGGCGAGGGAGGAGAGGGCGAACGCCGAGGTCGGGGCGGCGCCCTCCTCGTACGGGGCCCTGAGGAGGAACAGGACGGTCGTCGCGGCCGACAGGGTCCACCAGGCGGCCAGGGCCGGTCGGCGCAGCTGTGCCCGGGCCGGCGGACGGCAGTACGCCACGAACGCCGCCGTGCCCAGGAGCAGCGCCACGGAGAGGTAGGCCGCATAGCGCGCGATGTTGTAGAGGCTGCTCGTCGCCCGGTTCTCCGACCGGTCCGGGAGCACGCTCGTCGTGGTCGCCGTACGCTTGCCCACCGAGAAGGTGAGCGCCCCGGACACCGGGTGGCTGTCCGCCGACACCACCCGCCAGGCCACCGTGTAGGTGCCCGTGCCCAGCCGGGCGGGCAGGGATGCGCGGGCCGTGTCGGAGCGGCCGGGGGCGTGGTCCGCCTCGCCGGTGCGTACGCGGTGGTTCTCGGGGTCGTAGACGCGGAACGAGTCGGTCAGCAGTCCGACCGATTCCGTGAAGGTCAGCGTCACCTGCCGGGGCGCCGACCTCAGGACCGTTCCGTCGGCGGGGTCGGTCTCGCGCAGGGCCGCGTGGGCCGAGGCGGGGGCGGCCGTGCCGAGCAGGAGCAGGAACAGGCCCGCGCAGAGGACGGTCAGCCGCCGTAGCCACCCCTGTCGGTCGCGCACCTGATCCCTCCCGCTCCCTGGCCCGCACGTCCTCCGTATACGTACGGAGCGATCGGGCGGCGCGCTCACCACGTCGGCCGTGCCGACACTCCGCCGTCCACCACCAGGTCGTGGCCGGTGATCCAGGAGGCGAGGGGCGAGGCGAGGAACACGCAGGCGTCGGCGACGTCCCGGGCGCGGCCCAGGCGGCCGGCGGGGACGGCCCGCAGCCAGCGGCGTACGCCGTCCGGCCAGGCCTCCGCCAGGCCCTCCCGGTCGATGAGGCCGGGCGAGACCGAGTTGACGCGGATGCCGTGCGGGCCGTACTCCAGGGCGGCCGCGCGGGCGTGCATGACGACGGCGGACTTGGCGGCGCCGTAGTGGGCGTGGCCGGGGGAGGGCCGGGCGGCCTCGATGGAGGCGATGTGGGTGACGGTGCCGCCGCCGTGCTCGCCCAGGTGGGCGGCGGCGGCCTGGGTGCAGGCGAAGACGCTGGTGAGGTTGGTGTCGACGACCGTGCGCCACTGGGCCGCCGTCATGCCGGCCAGGGGCTGGACGGGCTGGATCGCCGCGTTGTTGACGACGGCGGTGAGACGGCCGCCGGACCACTCGGTCGTCTCGCGGATCAGCCGGTGGCAGGCTCCCTCGTCCGTCAGGTCCGCCCGCAGGACGACCGCCGCGCCGCCCAGCTCCCGGATGCGCGCGGCGACTTCGCCGGCCGCCTCCACCGCCGTACGGCAGTGGAGGGCCACCGCCGCGCCCTCCTCGGCGAAGCGCAGGGCGATGGCGCGGCCGATGCCCCCGCCCGCGCCGGTCACCAGGGCGGTCTGTCCGTCGAGCAGGGTCATGGGCGGCACAGTTCCGCGATGCGGGCGGCCTGTGCCGGGTAACGCGCCGTGAGGTCCGCCGCCTCGCCCGGTTCGTAGCCCTCGTAGGTGAATCCGGGAGCCATCGTGCAGCCGAAGAAGGTCCATGCGCCGCCGGGTGCCACCCGGGCGCCCATCCAGGTGCCGGCGGGCACGGTGAACTGGACGTGCTGGCCGGCGCGCAGGCCGGGGCCCAGGACGGCGGTGCGGGTCGTGCCGTCGGGGGCAAGGAGCAGCAGCTGGAGCGGGTCGCCCAGGTAGAAGTGCCAGACCTCGTCGCTGGGGAGGCGGTGCAGGGCGCAGAAGTCGTCGGTGGTGAGCAGCGCCACGATGGCCGAGCCCTCGGGGCGGCCGTCCGCCCGTTCGGGCCCCACCCAGGTACGCCGGAACAGGCCGCCCTCGTGGGGGATCGGCTCCAGCTCGTAATGGGCGATCAGCTCCTCGGGCGTGGTCACCCGGAAAGGCTACCTTCCCGGCGGAGGCGGCCAGTTGGGCGTGCTTGCGGCGTGCGACGCGAGTGATCGCAGGTCCGGCCGGCCTGCACGCCCCGGCACACCGCGCGCTCCTCGCCGGGGGTCTCCCCAGCTGCACGTACGGCGGCGCTCCGGTTCGCCCCGGACAACTCCCCCGCGCCCGGCAGGCGTTAGGGGTGGGCCGCTGCGGGGGACGACGGCTTCGGTGCCGGCGGCGTCCATGCGGCGGTTCCGGTCGGCAGGCGGTCGCCCCGCGCCTCGCGGGCGACCGAGCGGGAGTCGCCCCCCGGCTGCGCCACGCCTCCCGGCGAGCGATCATCGACCCATGGACGTCACTCTGCACCTCGCCCAGGACCCCGAGGCCGACGCACTGCTCGGCCGCAGTCCGCTGGCCGCGCTGACCGGCATGCTGCTGGACCAGCAGATCCCGATGGAGTGGGCGTTCAAGGGCCCGGCGACCATCGCCGGACGGATGGACGCCGAGGACCTGGACGCGCACGAGATCGCGGCCATGGACCCGGAGGCCTTCGCCGCGCTGCTCTCCGAGAAGCCCGCCGTGCACCGCTACCCGGGGTCGATGGCCAAGCGGATCCAGCAGCTGTGCCAGTACCTGGTCGAACACTACGACGGAGACGCCGAACTGGTCTGGAAGGGCGTCGAGGACGGCCAGGAGCTGCTGAAGCGGCTCCAGGAGCTGCCCGGGTTCGGCAAGCAGAAGGCGCAGATCTTCCTCGCGCTGCTCGGCAAGCAGCTGGGCGTGCGGCCCAGGGGCTGGCGGGAGGCCGCCGGAGCCTACGGCGAGGAGAAGTCCTTCCGGTCCGTCGCCGACATCACCGGGCCCGAGTCGCTGGCGAAGGTGCGCGCCCACAAGCAGGAGATGAAGGCGGCGGCCAAGGCCGCGAAGACCGCGGAGAAGTGAGCGTCAGCCGGGTGGCCCCTCCCCAATGGCGGGGCAGGCCCGGGCGGTCCAAGCATGGAGCATGACCGAAGCACCCAGTGGAGGTCCCTCCTGGGACCGTGAGTACGACGACCGGAACGTCCACGCGGGCCACGCACCGCAGGGGCACCACGAGCCCGAGCCGCCGTTCGAAGGTCCCCTGCACGCCCTGTCCCGGGCAGCCTGGCAGGTCGTCCTGGTCACCGGCATCGCCTCGCTGATCCTCGGCGTCGTGGTGCTCATCTGGCCGGGCCCCTCCCTGCTGGTGGCGGGCGTCCTGTTCGGGGTGTACCTCGTCGTCAGCGGCGTCTTCCAGCTGGCCGCCGCCTTCGGCACCCACCTGAGGACATCACTGCGGGTGCTCGCCTTCATCAGCGGCGCCCTGTCGATCCTGCTGGGGCTGTTCTGCTTCCGCGGGCCCATGCAGTCGATCCTGCTGCTCGCCCTCTGGATCGGCATCGGCTGGCTGATCCGCGGGATCACCCAGACCCTGGCCGCCGTCTCCGACAGCCGCATGCCCGCCCGGGGCTGGCAGATCTTCCTCGGGGTCGTCACCTTCATCGCCGGCATCGTGCTGATCGACGCGCCGTTCCAGTCGGTCGCCGTGCTGACCCTGGTCGGCGGCTGGTGGCTGGTGATCGTGGGTGTCGTGGAGATCGTCACCGCGTTCCGCGTCCGCGGCCGCGCACAGCAGGTCCCGCGCACGGTGTGATCCCGGTGTGGGCCGAGCGGGCGGATCTCGTGCGCCGCGCGATGCGGTGCGGGGGCCACGCGGGCACAGACCAGCCGTGAGCAGGACCCCGGGTCTCCCCCGCACGAGCACCCGCACCTGGCTGCGGGTCCTCGTGCTGCTCCTGGCCGTGTGGGTGCCCGGCGCCCATGTGCAGGCGCAGGCGGCGTCCGCCCTGGCCGTGTCGGCCGAGACCGCCGAGCACGATGTCCTCGGCACGCTGCTACGGCCGCCCGTCCGCGGCCTCCACCAGCCCGACGCGCCCGAGCGCACCGCACCCCTGCCCGACCCGGCGGCACCCGTCCGTCCGGCGCTCGGCCCGTGCCCCGCCGTGCCACGGCCGCCGTACGCCGTGCCCCTGCTGAGGTCGGTGGTCCTGCGCTGCTGACCGTGCCCTCCCCCAGGCCAGTCAGCCCGACGCAAGGAACAGCCATGCCCACAGACCCGTACGCGGTCCTGCGCGCCCTGCTGCGCGCGGAGGCCAGGCGCAGCGCGCCGCCCCGGCCGGACGGAAAGAACCCGCGACCGCAGCAGCCGGCGAAGGAGGACGGCCGCTGACCCGCCGGCGGGGGCGGCCCACCGCCTCCGCCGGGCCGTACCGAACAGGGAACGGGTGATCTCACGGCCGGCCTGGGTGCCGACCGAGCGGGTGAGGGACCTGAACACCCCTGTGTTCCCCACCTGTTCGCCCAGCGACGGCTCCTCCTCGGGCGCCTCGGCCCCGGGGGCCCGGGGAGACTTCGAGGCCCCGGGCGCCTCGGGCCGCCCGGCACTCAGCCTCTCGCGCGCCGACTCGCGGTCCACAGCCTGTGCATAACATTTCCGGCCCGCCCTCGACCCGGCATCACCCCTCGACCCGGCATCGCCCGGCTGCCCCGGCCGGGTGATGCCGGACAGGTCGCCCTTGATGTCCGTGAGTGCCGGTGGCGCCCGCGGCCGGACCGTGCCGGTTGAGCACGGCGAGCAGGACGCGGACCGGTGCGTCCGGGTGGCACCGGCCGTCCCGGTGGAGGGCGCCGAGGTGCGGGGCGGGACCGGTGATGGCGTACCCGGAGGTGATCTCCCGAGCCCTCGGCGGGGAGCGTCTCGCTGTCACTCATCCCCGGCTCCCGCCCCCCGGCATTTCCCGGTTTCACCCGTTTGGATACGGCTTTTCCAGCGTCGTACTCCGCCGTCATGGCTGCGCCCGGAAGGTCTTGACCGGTAGGCTTTCCGTGTGATCTTCAAGCGCATCGGAAACGGCCGGCCGTACCCCGACCACGGCCGGGAAAGCACCCGGCAGTGGGCGGACGTCGCACCGCGCCCGGTCCGCCTCGATCAGCTCGTGACCACCAAGCAGCAGCTCGACCTGGAGACACTGCTCGCCGAGGACTCGACGTTCTACGGCGACCTCTTCGCGCACGTCGTGAAGTGGCAGGGCGACCTGTATCTGGAGGACGGCCTCCACCGTGCGGTCCGCGCCGCCCTCCAGCAGCGCCAGGTGCTGCACGCGCGCGTGCTCGAGCTCGACTGACCCGGCGCGACACGCCCGTTGCCCCTTTCGGGTTCCACTGAGCGGCCTCGACTGATCATCTAATAGGCATCGCCGCTCGGGCACACTACGCTGCGCCCATGAGCATGCTGACTCCCCCTGGCATGGGCGGCCAGTACCGGATCACGGGGGACAAATACCCTCGGATGCGCCCTCCCCGGCGGCGCGGCAGGCTCGCGTTCGTCGTGCTGGCGTCCGTCGCCGCGCTCGGTCTGATCGGCTGGGGCACGCTGCAGCTCATCGACGTCTTCACCGGCGGCGAGAAGACCCCGGCGGCCGGGCGCGCGTCGGACTGCCGCACCAAGGCGAGCCCCGCCGCCCAGGTGGCCACGGCGCTGCCGAAGCCCGGCGAGATCACCGTGAACGTCTACAACGCCACCGCCCGCGCCGGGCTCGCCAAGGCCACGGCGGACGAGCTGAAGAAGCGCGGCTTCAGGATCGGTGACGTGGGCAACGCGTCCAAGGAGTTCGACAAGAAGGTCAAGGGCACCGGGATCCTCGTCGGCCCCGCCTCCGCGCTCAACACCTCGCTGCCGGTGCTCGCCACCCAGCTGGCCGGCGCCGAGCGCCGCACCGACGCCGCCCGCAAGGGCGCCGGTCTGGACCTGATCATCGGCGACGGGTTCAAGAACCTCACCCGGCGGACGGCCGCCGACCAGGCCCTGGCCAAGCTGACCACGGCCGGGCAGACGCCCGCCACGCCGAAGAAGAAGAACTGCTGAAACCGGACCGGCAGGGCTACTCGGCAGCGCCGTACAACCGGTCGCCCGCGTCTCCGAGGCCGGGGATGATGTAGCCGTGCTCGTTGAGGTGGTCGTCGACGGCCGCCGTGACGACCGTCACCGGGGTGCCCGCCAGCTCGCGCTCCATGACCTCGACGCCCTCGGGGGCGGCGAGCAGGACCACGGCGGTCACGTCGTCGGCGCCGCGCCTGATCAGCTCCCGGATGGCAGCGACCAGCGTGCCGCCCGTGGCCAGCATCGGGTCCAGCACGTACACCTGACGGCCCGAGAGGTCCTCGGGCATGCGCGAGGCGTAGGTGGAGGCCTGCAGCGTCTGCTCGTTGCGGATCATGCCGAGGAAACCCACCTCGGCGGTCGGCAGCAGCCGGACCATGCCGTCCAGCATGCCGAGGCCGGCCCGCAGGATCGGCACGACCAGCGGACGGGGCCGGGCGAGCTTGACGCCGGTGGTCTGCGCGACCGGCGTCCGGATGTCGACGGCCTCGGTGCGCACGTCCCGCGTGGCCTCGTAGGCGAGCAGGGTGACCAGTTCGTCGGCGAGCCGCCGGAAGGTCGCGGAGTCGGTGCGCTGGTCGCGCAGCGTGGTGAGCTTGTGGGCGACCAGGGGGTGGTCGACGACGTGGAGACGCATGTCCATAACAGTAACCGCGGCCGTCGGCAGCTCACGCTGGCATCAAACCCGCCGTGCGAGGGAAAGTGGGAGGGACGGACCCCGGGTGGTGTGACTGTGCCTGACCTGCCTGACCACGAGACCGAGGCCGCCGTGGGCGCCGGCTCCACCGGACCGCGGCAGCCCGAGACGGAAGCCGAGCGCCGGCGCCGCCGCGCCCAGTTCCTGCGCGACCTCGCCGAGGCCCGCGCGCTGCGCGACCGCGTTCAGCCCCGGCGCGCCAAGGCCGCCCGGTTGCGGCACGCCATGCGGATGCGAACGTTCCGCTGGTAGGGAAGGCCGTCGTACGATCCCCGCAGGGAAGATCCTGGTAAGGAAGATCACCGCGCACGCCGGTGTTCCCGCGGTGGGAGTGCGGGAGCGCCCGGAAAAGCCGCGTACGATCCGCAGGTGGCGGCAACGAGCACGCTGACGGGTCGTTCGCCCTCCAGACCCGGACGCACGATCAAAACAGCCAGACACAGGGAGCCGAAGACGTCCCCTGAACGCCTTGTTTCTGCCACGATTCCGAGTGGGTGGGGCTCGGAGCACAGCTCTCTCCGCCCAGAACCTCCGCCGGGGGGACCCCCAACCGGCACGCCTACGACCAGTGGGAGAGTCACGGTGTACTTCGCCGCACTGCTCGCGCGCACCGAAGACGGGTGGGAAGCGAGCGACACAGAGCTCGACGATGTGGAGACCCTGTCGGATCTGGCCGATCTGGCCAGGGAAGCCACTCCCGACGAGGACACGGTGTTCGTCCTGATCGAACAGGAGGACTCCTGGTTCGGTCTCGTCCGTGTGGACGGCGAGGAGGACCCTCGCATCTTCGTCTCCGACGCGGCCGCCGCCGCCCGCAGCGCCTACGGGGAGCTGCTGCTCACGGACGAGCTGCTCGGCCGGGAGCCCGGCGCCGACGACGGCCCCGACCTGGATGCCCTGGACCTCGACGGCACCGAGGAGGGCGAGTCCGAGGAGGAGGACGACGACGACGCGCCGACCACGTCCGTCAGCACGGTGCCGCACGGCCCGGTGGGCGACGGCCGGATCCTCGACGACCTGGGTGTCAGCGAGAAGGAGCTGCGGGGCCTCGATCCGAACGACGCGCTGGCCGAGATCGCCGAGGCCCTGGGCGCCTCGGAGGTGCTGGAGACCGTCCGCTGACCACGCCCGAACAGCCGCAGGACCCACAGGACACGGAGCGGGCACCGGACCCGGTACGCGACCGCTGGCGGGCCGCGATGCGGCTCGCCCTGGACGAGGCAGAGCTGGCCGTCCGGGGCGGGGACGTCCCCGTCGGCGCTGTCGTACTGTCCCCGGACGGTACGACGGTGCTCGCGACCGGACACAACGAGCGCGAGGCGATCGGCGACCCCACGGCCCACGCGGAGGTCCTCGCGATCCGGCGGGCCGCAGCCGGGCTCGGCCAGTGGCGGCTGACCGGATGCACCCTGGTCGTCACGCTCGAGCCCTGCACGATGTGCGCGGGCGCGCTCGTGCAGTCCCGCGTGGACCGGGTGGTCTACGGCGCCCGCGACGACAAGGCGGGAGCGGCCGGCTCCCTCTGGGACGTCGTACGGGACCGCCGGCTCAACCACCGGCCCGAGGTCGTCGAAGGCGTCCTGGGCGAGGACTGTGCGCGGCTCCTCACGGAGTTCTTCCGGGACCGCTGAATACCGATTTCAAACCATGCCCCGCCTTGCTGTAAGGTCTCCCTCGGTAGCGTGTCCGAGCGGCCGAAGGAGCTCGCCTCGAAAGCGAGTGTGGCGCAAGTCACCGAGGGTTCAAATCCCTCCGCTACCGCTGAAGAAGGGTCCCGTCGCGAGACGGGGCCCTTCGTGCGTGTCCTCAGCTGCTCGGCGGGCCGCACGGCAAGAGTTCTCGGCGGGCAGGCCGTTGGTCCGCCACGAGGGCGTGAAGTTACACTCGCCGCCGGCAACAGGGCCCGCGAGGCACAGGCACAGGGGAGGCCGCGGTGGCGGTGAACGCCAAGAAGATCGCCGTGTACGTGCTCGTGGTCTTCGCGCTGTACGTGATCATCACGGACCCGGCCAAGGCGGCCGACTACGTCCAGATAGCCTTCGAGGGCATTTCGGACGCGGCCAAGGCCATGGGCGACTTCATGACCTGGATCGCCAACGGAGCAAAGAGCTGAGAGAGCTGAGGTACACCCCATGATCCGCCACCTGGTCCTCTTCAAGCTCAACGAGGGCGTCGACCGCGACGATCCGCGGGTCGTCGCGGGCGTGGAGGCCTTCAGGGCGCTCGGCGACCGGATCGAGGAGCTGCGCTTCTGGGAGTGCGCCTGGAACATCAGCGACCGGCCGATCGCCTACGACTTCGCGATCAACTCGGCGGTCGAGGACACGGACGCACTCAAGCGCTACCTGGAGCACCCGGACCACCAGGCCGGCGTCGCGCTGTGGCGGGAGTTCGCCACGTGGGTGATCGCCGACTACGAGTTCTGAGCACCTCGCCCAAGGAGCCCCCCGCCCTGGACGGCGGGGGGCTTTCGTGCGTCCGGCGACCCAACTTGGCGCTGGTTGACCACAACACGATGTTATCGGGTGCTTGCACACAGTGCACATGTCTTGTGATGCTATGACCGCTTTTGACGGATGATTGACCGATGAAGAGGTGGCGTTGACCGTGTCGGCCAGTACTGCGCCGCCCCAGGACGAGGCGACCGCGCCCACCTCCGCCCCCGCCGCCCCCGAGAAGCGCCGCGGCGCCGACACCCGCGCCCTGACCCAGGTGCTCTTCGCCGAACTGAAGGACCTCAGGCCGGGCTCCCCGGAGCACAACCGGGTGCGGGGGGCACTCATCGAGGCCAACCTCCCGCTCGTGCGCTACGCGGCCGCCCGCTTCCGCTCCCGCAACGAACCGATGGAGGACGTGATCCAGGTCGGCACCATCGGTCTGATCAACGCCATCGACCGGTTCGACCCCGACCGGGGCGTGCAGTTCCCGACCTTCGCGATGCCCACCGTCGTCGGCGAGATCAAGCGGTACTTCCGGGACAACGTCCGCACGGTCCACGTACCGCGCCGGCTGCACGAGCTGTGGGTCCAGGTCAACAGCGCCACCGAGGACCTCACCACGGCCTTCGGCCGCTCACCGTCGACCGCCGAGATCGCCGAGCGCCTGCGGATCAGCGAGGACGAGGTGCTCTCCTGCATCGAGGCGGGACGGTCGTACCACGCCACCTCGCTGGAGGCCGCACAGGAGGGCGACGGGATGCCCGGCCTGCTGGACCGCATCGGCTACGAGGACCCGGCCCTGGACGGCGTCGAACACCGCGACCTGGTCCGCCATCTCCTCGTCCAACTCCCCGAGCGGGAACAGAGAATCCTTCTCCTGCGCTACTACAGCAATCTCACCCAGTCACAGATCAGCGCGGAACTCGGTGTCTCCCAGATGCACGTCTCGCGACTACTCGCCCGTAGCTTCCAGCGACTGCGGTCCGCGAATCGGATCGAGGCATAACCGGCGCACAGGAGCACGGTCCGGAACACACCAGATCACACCGGATCGAAAACAGGATCGAGTGGTAACCGGCGCGAGCGAATCGCTCACCAGGGCGGTTCCCGACAGTTGTGCGCCGAAAAACCGTCAGACCCCTTCTTTCCAGGGCCGATTCGCATCTCGCATGTCGACATGTCACTACAGCGTGTTGCCGACATGTGACATTCTGCGGGAAGCGCGTTTGCCGGAGCTCCGGCGCCGGTATTCAGGTGAAGGCTGCGTTGCTCGAAAGGCATCGCCGCCGCGACCGTCCCGCGACCCTGAAGGGGGTGGCATGTCCGCAGACCAGGGCAGCTCGAAGGTGCTCACACCCACGAGCGAGGCAGCGCCCACGGAGCTCAACGCTCTCGACGTGCTCGATGACGTCACGGCCCTCCAAGCAGTGCCGGCCCCGCCCGTCCCGCCCGCCGAAGCCGTTCCGGCCTCGGCGGACATCGACACCCGCACCCTGTCCCGCTCCCTGTTCCTGCGGCTCGCCGCACTCGCCGAGGACAGCCCCGAGCGCGCCTATGTGAGGGACACTCTGATCGAGCTGAACCTCCCGCTCGTGCGCTATGCGGCGGCTCGCTTCCGCTCCCGCAACGAGCCGATGGAGGACATCGTCCAGGTCGGCACGATCGGCCTGATCAAGGCGATCGACCGCTTCGACTGCGAACGGGGCGTGGAGTTCCCGACGTTCGCGATGCCGACGGTCGTGGGTGAGATCAAGCGCTTCTTCCGCGACACCTCGTGGTCGGTGCGCGTCCCGCGCCGGCTGCAGGAGCTGCGCCTGGCCCTCACCAAGGCCAGCGACGAGCTGTCCCAGAAACTGGACCGCTCCCCGACGGTGACGGAGCTGGCCGCGGTCCTCGGCGTCTCCGAGGAGGACGTGGTCGACGGCCTCGCGGTCGGCAACGCCTACACCGCCTCCTCGCTCGACTCCCCGGCCCCCGAGGACGACGGCGGCGAGGGCTCCCTGGCCGACCGGCTCGGCTACGAGGACACCGCGCTGGAGGGCGTGGAGTACCGCGAGTCGCTCAAGCCCCTGCTGGCCAAACTGCCGCCCCGGGAGCGCCGGATCATCATGCTGCGCTTCTTCGCCAACATGACCCAGTCGCAGATCGGCGAGGAGGTCGGCATCTCCCAGATGCACGTCTCCCGGTTGCTGACCCGGACGCTCGCCCAGCTGCGCGAGGGACTCATCTCCGACTGAGGCTTCTCATCTGACGGAGCATCAGCCCCCCTGGCCGGATGCTTCGTACCGGGATGCTTCGTACGACGACATGGACACATGGCCGCCGAGGCGCCGTTACGGCAGCGTCGGCGGCCGTCGTGTGTCTGGGCGTGGGCCTGGCCGCGTGCGGGGGCGGAGGCGGAGGCGGGTATGTGGCGGTGGGCGGCGTGCCACGGCCGGCGGGTACGGCGGGGAAACCCACGGGAGCGGTACGGATGGTGCCGCTGGACGGGCCGAGCGGCGGCGGCACATCCCCCTCGCCGGCCGCGACTTCACACGCGCCGGCGGTGCGGACCGCGTCGCCCGCCACCGGCCCGGCGGCCGGGCCTGTCGGCCCGGCCGGGCCGGCCGGGCCGACAGGCGCCGCACCGAGCACCACCGGTCAGGTCACGACCGCCCCTGAGCGGCCGCCGACACCCACCCCAACTCCTCCCTCCCGTACGGCGACCCCCGCGCCCGCCGACCTCGGCTGGGGCGATCCCGAACGCGAGGACACGGACCAACGCCGGTGCGAGAAGGTGACCGTGCCCTTTCACAACTCCGGTGGCGAGCCGGTGCGTTCGGGCACGGTGACGTTCGGCACCCACATCATCGGCGCGCTCGGCATCGACTGGGGGACGGTCGAGTCGACCGTCGGCCTTCCGGTGCCGATCGGGCCGGGAGTGCGCACGGACCACACCTGGACGGTGTGCGTCGACGCCTGGCGCGTACCGCTCGGCATGCACATCGAGACACGCGAGGTGTCCGTCCAGTGGAGCCCGTGACCTCCGGCAGGAGCCGGTGACCTCGGGCAGCCGGCCGGGCCCTACTTGATCGCCAGCCAGGCCACCACGGCGACGACGGCCACGGCGACGACGATGCCGACGATCAGGCCGATCCGGGGACCGGAGGAGGCCGCCTGCTGCTGCCGTCCCTGAGGAGCCTCGTCGACGAACGCGCGGAACATCTGAGTGCTGCCTGCGGGGTCGTGGTTGCCCTGGGGGCCCTGGGTGTTAGCCATGGCCCGAGACCCTAGCGAATCCGGGTGCCCGACCCAAGTGCGGGGCCACCAGGACAGAGGGGGGCACGCCACCCGTCCCCATCTGCTTATTCACCCTCGCAATACGTGCCTTTGCCAAGTTTTTGCGCCACGGGTCCCCGATTTGTTTGCCTGCAGCAACCAACCGCTATTATGGTTGCCCCAAGCAACGAATACGGGAGGTGTGATGGCCGAGCGGGCGCAGTTCGAGGAGCTGGCGCGTCAGCTCAGTGCCGTCGGAGCCGTGAAGCGGGACATGGGACGCATCCTGCCGCCCGAGTGCCCGGCCGGCTCGGCCGCCGTGCTGACCCTGCTCGGGCGCCACGGCGACATGCGCATGAGCAAGCTCGCCGAGCTGCTCGCCGTGGACATGTCGGTCACCAGCCGGCATGTCGCGCACGTCGCCGCACGCGGCTGGATCGAGCGGTCACCGGACCCCGCGGACAAGCGCTCGCGCATCCTGCGGCTGACGCCACCGGGCCTGGAGCAGCTCGCCGAGCTGTCCCGGCGGACCACCCATCTGCTCGCCGAGCGGCTGAGCGACTGGACCGACGAGGAGGTCGGCCAGCTCATCCGGCTGATGACGCGCCTGCGCGCCAGCTTCGGCGACTGCCGGTCCGCCCCGCCGCGGCTGCCCGCACCCGTAGTCGAAGAGACCACCCGTACACCCGCAAGCACGTAAGAAAAGGAAGTCCATGGCAACGACCACACCAGCCGGTGTGCGGGCTCACGCCAAGCACGGGGGAGGCGCAGGCCACGCCCCGATGACGCACCGGCAGATCATGGAGGCCCTGTCCGGGCTGCTGCTCGGCATGTTCGTGGCGATCCTGTCGTCCACGATCGTCTCCAACGCCCTGCCGCAGATCATCGGCGACCTCGGCGGCGGTCAGTCCGCCTACACCTGGGTGGTCACCGCCGCCCTGCTGTCGATGACCGCGGCCACTCCCCTGTGGGGCAAGCTCGCCGACCTGTACAGCAAGAAGGCGCTCGTCCAGATAGCCCTGATCATCTATGTCGTCGCCTCGATGGCGGCCGGCCTGTCGCAGAACCCCGGCATGCTGATCGCCTGCCGTGTGGTGCAGGGCATCGGCGTCGGCGGTCTGTCCGCACTGGCGCAGATCGTCATGGCGGCGATGATCTCCCCGCGTGAGCGCGGCCGTTACTCCGGCTACCTGGGTGCCACCTTCGCCGTCGCCACCGTCGGCGGCCCGCTGCTCGGCGGTGTCATCACCGACACCTCCTGGCTGGGCTGGCGCTGGTGCTTCTACGTCGGTGTCCCCTTCGCGATCATCGCGCTGATCGTGCTGCAGAAGACCCTGCACCTGCCCGTGGTCAAGCGGCAGGTCAAGGTCGACTGGGCCGGCGCGTTCTTCATCTCCGCCGCCGTCTCCCTGCTGCTGGTCTGGGTCACCTTCGCCGGTGACAAGTACGACTGGATCTCCTGGCAGACGTACGCGATGGTCGGCGGTTCCCTCGTCCTCGGCGCGCTGTTCGTGCTCACCGAGTCCAGGGCGAGCGAGCCGATCATCCCGCTGCGCCTGTTCAAGAACCGCACCATCACGCTCGCGTCGCTGGCCTCGCTGTTCGTCGGTGTCGCGATGTTCACCGGCACGGTGTTCTTCAGCCAGTACTTCCAGCTCGCCCGCGACAAGTCCCCGACCATGTCCGGCGTCATGACGATCCCGATGATCGGCGGTCTGTTCGTCTCCTCGACCGTCTCGGGCCAGTTCATCACCCGCACCGGCCGCTGGAAGGCATGGCTGGTCAGCGGTGGCGTCCTGGTGACGGCCGGTCTGGTGCTGCTCGGCGGCATCCGGTACGACACCGACTACTGGAAGATGGCCATCTTCATGGCCCTGCTGGGCCTCGGCATCGGCATGATGATGCAGAACCTGGTCCTCGCCACGCAGAACCAGGTGGCGCCCTCGGACCTCGGCTCGGCCAGCTCCACGGTCACCTTCTTCCGCTCCCTCGGTGGTGCGGTCGGCGTCTCGGCGCTGGGCGCGGTGATGTCCCACCGCATCACGCACTACGTCAAGGACGGCATCTCCGCCCTGCGCCCCAAGTACCGGGCGGCCCTGGCCGGCTCGAGCTCCACCGACAGCATCCCGGACATGGGCACGCTGCCGGCCCCGCTGCGCAGGCTTCTGGAGAGCGCCTACGGCCACGGCATCGCCGACGTCTTCCTCATCGCCGGCTGCCTCGCCGCCGTCGCCTTCCTGATCACGCTGTTCATCAAGGAGGTCCCGCTGAGGACCAAGGGTGCGCTGGCCCAGTCCGCCGAGGGTGAGGCCGCCGTGGCCGACCCGGCCGCCGCTCCGGCCGTCGCGGAGGCGCAGCAGATCCCGGCCCAGGTCGCCGCCACGACCGAGGCCGACCCGGCCACGGCGACCGCCACCGCCACCGCCACGCAGCAGCTGACCGCCGTCACCGCGGTCGCCGAGCCCGGCGGCACCCCGGTCCACGGCTTCGTCCGCGGCGTGGAGAGCGCCCCGGTGCCGCAGGCCGCGATCACGCTGATCTCCCTTACCGGCCGCCAGCTCGGCCGCGCGGTCGCCCAGGCCGACGGTTCCTACGGGCTGCACGCCCCGGGCACGGGCTCGTACGTGCTGATCGCCTCCGCCGACGGCTACCAGCCGCAGGCCTCCACGATCGTGGTGGGCGAGGAGCCGCTGTCGTACGACATCCTGCTCAGCGGCACCAGCGGGCTGGCCGGTGTGGTCCGGGCGACCGGGAGCGCGCTGCCGGTCAAGGACGCGATGGTGATCGTCACCGATGTGCGCGGGGACCTGCTGGCCACCGCCGCCAGCGGTGAACAGGGCGAGTTCGCCTTCACCGACCTGGTGCCGGGCACGGTGACCGTCGCGGTCAACGCGAGCGGGTTCCGGCCGCGCGCGCTGCCGGTCGAGGTCGCCACCACCGGGGTCACCCGGATCGAGGTCGACCTGGACGCCGGCGCCCGGCTGCAGGGTGTCGTGCGGGCCCCGCACGGTCCGCTGGCCGACGCCCGCGTGACGCTGGTGGACCAGGCGGGCAACGTGGTCGGCACGGCCACCACCGGGACGGACGGGGCGTACGCCTTCACCGACCTGGACAACGGCGAGTACACCGTCATCGCGACAGGCTACCCGCCGGTGGCCACCGCCCTGACCCTCTCCGGCGCCGGAGCCGACGACCACGACATCGAACTCGCCCACCCCGGCGAGTAGCTCGACCCACGGCCCGTGGTGCGCGCCGCTCCTGAAGGTGCGGCGTGTGCCATGGGCCGGTTTCCTACGACCACTTCGTAAGGCTTTGCAGGGAGAAAACCGGATGGGACTGACCGCGAGGATCCGCACCCGGGACGGATGGGCCGTGTCGCACGCGGTCGTCACCGTGACCGACATGACCGGTACGCAGGTGCTGCGGGCCGAGGCGGACGCCGAGGGGGCCGTACGGGACACCACCGAACTGGCGCCGGGGGCGTACACCGTGATCGTGACCGCCGTCGGGTACGCGCCCGCCGCCTCCAGCGCCATCGTCACCGCCCGTGGGCGGGCGGAGGTCGGCACGGTGACGCTGGCCCGCCGGGGCGGCACCGAACTGCCGCCGCCCGGCCCCTGGACCATCGACCCGGTGCACTCCTCGGTCGCCGCCGTCGCCCAGCACCTCGGGATCTCCAGCGTGCACGGCCGGTTCACGGAGTTCGGCGGGACCATCGAGATCGCGCCCGACGACATCACCAAGTCACGGGTGGAGGCGGTCATCCGGGCGGCGTCCGTCGACACCGGCAACGGCATGCGCGACACGCACCTGAGGTCGGCGGACTTCCTCGACGTCGAGCGGCACCCGGAGCTCACCTACCGGTCCACGGGCCTGACCCAGGCCGGCCCGGACCGCTGGACGGTGCACGGCGAACTGGCGATGCACGGCGTCGCACGCCCGGTCGAGCTGGACCTGGCCTACCTCGGCACCGGCGCCGACCCGTGGGGCGGTACCCGCGCCGCCTTCCGCGCGACCGCCGAACTGCACCGCGAGGACTTCGCGATGAACTACAACCAGGTCCTGCAGGCGGGCATCGCCGCCATCGGTACGACGCTCAGGATCGAACTGGACGTCCAGGCGGTCCAGGGCGAGTCACTGCCGGTCGCCTGACGCCCTCCGGCCGCCGACCCGGGCCACCAGGT
Organism: Streptomyces sp. NPDC007905; assembly: GCF_042959345.1. Taxonomy (NCBI): domain Bacteria; kingdom Bacillati; phylum Actinomycetota; class Actinomycetes; order Kitasatosporales; family Streptomycetaceae; genus Streptomyces; species Streptomyces sp. NPDC007905. Next base: position 56,728 of record NZ_JBIBKS010000002.1, read on the forward strand.
CGGCGCACAGGTCACGGAGCTTGACGTTGCGGTCCTGCGAGACGCGCCGCAGCCGGGCCATGGCCGTCTCCGCATCCAGCCGCTCCCGGCCCATGACGATGCCGACGGCCTGGTCGATGACGCTGCGGGACAGCAGCGCGAGCCGCACATCGGCGGCCGAGGACCGCTCGCGCTCGATGTGCAGGGCGGTGTTGATCACTACGGTGGCCCGCAGGGCGAGGTCCCGGGCCTCTTCCCGGCCCTCGCCGAGCGCGCCCGGTACGGTGCCGTAAAGGTTCAGGGCGGCCCCCGCCTCGCCCTCGACCACCAGCGGCACCGCCAGGACGCAGCACACCCCGCTGGACACGGCGAACGCCGTGTACGCCGGCCAGCGTCTCTCTCTGGCCAGGTCGGGGGCGTACTGCTCGCTCCCGGTCTCGGCCGCGTCGACGCACGGGCCGGACCCGTTCTCGTACTGGCGCTGGTCCAGCCCACTGGGGAGGCCCGCGCTGCCCGCCAGGGTGAGCAGCCGGTCGGACCGGCGCACGGTGATGCTGCAGGCGGCGGCGCCGGGCACTTCCTGCACGGCGCGGTCGGTCAGGTCCCGCAGCAGCGTGTCCAGACCGCCGCCGCGCGTCAGGACCCGGTCCAGGGTCTCCGTCTCCGGGCTGTCAGGTCGCATGCACGTACGGATATCCCGAGAACGGCCGTCGACGCAGGCGCCCCGGTTCGACCGTCAGTTCTCCGTCACACCCACGATCCGCCGGGCCAGCTCCCGCAGCTTCGTGTTCTCCCGCTGGGAGGCGCGGACCAGGCTCTCGAAGGCCGCCGCCGCGTCCATGTCGAGGCGTTCCATGAGGATGCCGGTGGCCTGGCCGATCAGGTCCCGGGTGTGCATGGCCTCGGTGAGCTGTTCCCGGACCGTCACCGAGTTCAGGGCGAGGCTGACATGGGTGGTGAGGAGGCGGCCGAGGCGGGTGGCGGTCTCGTCGAAGGCGTGCGGGTCGCGGGAGTAGGCCGTCAGCACGGTGAGCCGGCGCCTGTCCGCGCGCAGCCGCAGCGACAGCACCGAGCGCAGCCCGAGGCCGGACAGCGGGCCCTGCCCGCCGTCACCGCCGCCGTCCGCCATGCGCACCACGGGCGAGGTCCACAGCTGTTCCCAGTGGGGCAGGCCCGGGTCCTCGGCATCCCGCACGAGGTCGTCGCTCCAGGCGACCGTGCGCAGGCTCTCGCCGCGCTCGAGTTCGCAGACCCCGGCGTGCTCGGCGCCGGGCAGCAGATGCACGGCCAGCTGGACGGCGGTGCTGAGCGTGGCATGCGGGGTGGTGGTCTCGTGCAGTTGCCGAGCCGCCACCGTGAGCGCTTCGGCCAGCTCAAGACCGACCGGAAAGCGGGTCATATCGGAAAAGTCAGACGAAGCCACCACGAACCTCTCGAATGACACGGCCGTACGGCCATGCTCAGGAGAGCTCCGCAGCACATTCCCGACTGCGAGCACACGACACCTGCACTTTAGCTGCTCCAATGAGGTGAAGTGACGTTCGGCCGACGCCCGGCCACCGGCCTGCTTCGGCCGCCCGCCGGGCCATGGTCCAATGGACCCGTCGGTCAGGAAGCAGCCCCCGGGGGCACCGCTCCGCCCGAACCGGAAGCGGAACCCAGACCCCCGCCCGCCCGCCAGGTGAGAGTGCCGTGACCCTCCTCCCGACTCCTTCGCCACCCGGCGAGCCCGGCCGCACGCTGCTCACGCTGCCGCCGGAAGTCGACCTGTGCACCGCGCCCCGCCTGTACGCCCGGATCCTCTCGGTCGCCCACGCCCGCCGGCTGCGCCTGCTGGTGCTGGACCTGACCCGCACCCGGTTCATGGACTCCCAGGGCGCTCACCTGATCCACGACGTACGCCGGCTGCTGCGCCCGCACACCGAGGTCCGGGTGGCCGCCCTCCCGGACGGCCTGCCGAGCCGCGTGCTCACCCTGACCGGGGTGCGCCGGGACGTCCCGGTGTACGAGGACACGGCCGCGGCGCTGACATCCTGAACGTGTGCCCGACAGGGTCGGGCCGGCCGGGCCGTACTCGCTCTAGGCTGCGCCCATGGCACCCGACATCGCGACGAACACCCGTGTGTCCCTGTCCGAACTGCTGGACTTCGTACGCCCCCGCCACCACGCGATCCTGCTCACCCGCCGGGCCGACGGCAGCCCCCAGGGCTCCCCACTGACCTGCGGGGTCGACGACTCGGGCCGGATCGTCGTCTCCACCTACCCGGAGCGCGCCAAGACCCGCAACGCCCGGCGGGACCCCCGGGTCAGCCTCATCGTCCTGAGCGACGACTGGAACGGCCCCTGGGTCCAGATCGACGGCACGGCGGAGGTGATCGACAGCCCCGATTCGGTGGAGCCGTTGGTCGAGTACTACCGGAACATCGCCGGCGAACACCCGGACTGGAACGAGTACCGCGAGGCGATGGTCAAGCAGGGCAAGTCGATCATCCGTGTGACGCCGGAGCGGTGGGGGCCGGTGGCGACGGGTGGCTTTCCGGCGCGGCTGGTCGCCGGCGAGTAGTCAGCCGCGCTCGACCATCGCCTCGATCCCGGCCACCAGCAGAGCCAGGGCGAAGGTGAAGTCACGGTCCATCGTCTCGGCGACCGTGTCGCCGCCGCGGGCGTCCATGATCTCCTCGTACTCATGGAGGTGGTTCGCGGCCTCCGGGTCCTGCTGGGCCGAGCTCATGGCCTGCTGGTAGTAGTCGTCCGGGGTCAGACCGGAGTCCGCGATCCGGGACAGGAACTGGCCCTCGAGCGTGCCGTAGCCGTACACGAACTGGAACACGGCCGAGATGGCGCTGGTCACGCGGTGCGCGGGCAGCCCGGCGCGGCGGACGACGCGCTGCACGCCGCGGGAGAAGGCGAGCGCGTTGGGGCCGATGTTGAGGTAGCGCCCCGCCAGTGGCGAAAGCCGGGCGTGGCGCACCAGCAGCGCCCGGTACCCGGTGGCCGGCGCCCGCAGTTGCTCGCGCCAGTCGGCGTCGTCCTGTGCCCCGGGCGGCCGCAGCTCGCCGTGGGCGGCGTCCAGGGCGAGTTCGAGCAGGCCGTCCTTGGTGTCGACGTACCAGTACAGGGACATCGCGGTGACGTTCAGCTCGCCGGCCAGCCGCCGCATGGAGAACTTCGCCGGCCCCTCGGCGTCCAGCAGCCGCACGCTCACGGCGGTGATCCGCTCGCGGTCCAGCCCCGATGGCTGTGCGCTGCGCCCACCGCGCCGCGCCTTGCCCTCCAGCCAGACACTGCCCCGCGCCGACCGCCCACCCGCCTTCGCCATCGACGCACCTTCCCAGAACTCCGGCCACTTCCCAAGATGCCGGGACCACGGCGGACCCAAGGGGCGCGGGGCTGTGCACGCGGCTGTGTCGCGTGGGCACGAGCAGCCGTCACGGGCCCGCAGGCGCGGGAATAACCACACCCCGAGCTCTTGGGCGACCGTCCCACGACAGCTGTACGGGAAAGGCGGTGGCCTTCCGGCCACCGCCTCTCATCCCGTGCCGATCGTCAGCCGCTCGTCGTCCGGGTCAGGTCGTAGAAGGTGGCCGAACCGACCGTCACCTTCTTGAAGTTGCTCTGGACCCACGAGCTGATCCGGGCCGACGTACCGCTGTTACCGCCTGACATGCCACCGCCCATGCCACCGCCGGCGATGAAGTAGTGGATCTTTCCTTCCTCCACGTACTTCTTGAACTCGGCCAGTGTCGGGGAGGGGTCGGTGCCGTTGAAGCCGCCGATCGCCATCACCGGGTCACCGGTGGCCAGCTGGTAGCTCGCGGCGCTCTGCGAGCCGACGGAGGCGGCGACCCAGGTGTAGTGGCCCGCGTCCGTCTCCAGCAGCTTCCTGGCCGCGGAGCCGACGTTCGCGCCGTTGAGCAGGCCGCCGGCACCGCCGCCGCCCATGCGGCCGCCTTCGCCGGTCGCGCCGCCGCCCGGGAAGCCGTTGCCGTTCTGCTGCCCCGGCCGCCCCTGCTGGTTCTGGCCCTGGGCGTTGCCGTTCCGGCCCGGCATGCCACCGCCCGGGAAGCCCTGCCCGGGCCCCGGCATGGTCCCGTTGCCGTGCTGCCGACCCTGCCGGCCCTGACCCGGCATGCCGCCGCCGAAGCCGCCGCGCATCCCGCCACCGCCGGGGCCGCCACCACCGAAGCCCATCAGGCCCGCGCCCGCCGGACCGGCCGTCGGGATGGAGCCGGTGTGCGCGGAGTTCACCGTGCTGAGGGTGTACGCCGTCGGACCGGCCAGCGCGGCCAGCAGGCCCACCGCCGCCGCGCCGAGGGCGAGCCGGCGCGAGATACGGTCCGCGAGGACCAGGCCGAGGGCAGCCGCCGGCCCGCCGACCAGGACCAGCCACTTCAGCCAGGGCAGATACCCGGGCGTGCGGTTGAGCAGGACGTAGCCCCAGGCGGCCGCGGCCACCACGGCGGCGGCGAGGGTGACGGACGCCCAGGTCTCCTTCCGTTCCTCCCACAGCAGCCCGGCGCCCATGCCGGTGACGGCCGCGACGTAGGGGGCGAGGGCCACCGTGTAGTACTGGTGGAAGATGCCCGCCATGTAGCTGAAGACCACCATGGTGATCAGCAGCGAGCCGCCCCACACCAGGAACGAGGCCCGCATGACGGACGTACGCCGGGCCATGAGGGTCCCCCCGCTCGGGCGGAGCCGAGAGTGGGGGAGGGTCGCCCACAAGCCCGCGGCCAGCAGGATCAGCGCGGCCGGGACGAGCCAGGAGATCTGGCTGCCGACCTCTGAGCTGAACATCCGGTCCCAGCCGGTGGCGCCCCAGCGGCCGGAGCCGTTGCCTGCACCTCCACCGCCGACGCTGCCGGTCTCGTCACCGCTGATCCGGCCGAGGCCGTTGTAGCCGAAGGTCAGTTCCAGGAAGCTGTTGTTCTGCGAACCGCCGATGTAGGGGCGCGAGGAGGCCGGCCACAGCTCGACGATCGCGACCCACCAGCCGCCGGCCACGACGAGCGCCACGGTCGCCAGGCCCAGCTGCACCAGCCGCTTGCGCAGCTTCACCGGACCACAGACGCCGTACACGATCGCCAGCGGCGGCAGGATCAGGAACGCCTGCAGCGTCTTGGCGAGAAACGCGAAGCCGATCGCGACACCCGCCCACACCAGCCACCTGGTCCGCCCGTCCTCCACGGCCCGTACGACGAAATAGCAGGCCAGCGCCATCAGCAGGGCCAGCAGCGCGTCCGGGTTGTTGAAGCGGAACATCAGCGCCGCGACAGGGGTGAGCGCGAGCACCGCACCCGCGATCAGACCGGCCGCGGGGCTGAACCCGCGCCGCACAGCCGCGTACACGACCGCCACCGTGCCGACGCCCATGAGGACCTCGGGGGTGAGGATCGCCCACGAGTTCAGGCCGAAGATCCTGACCGCCAGCTCCATCGGCCACATGAAGGCCGAGGGCTTGTCGACGGTGATGGCGTTGCCCGCGTCCAGCGAACCGAAGAAGAACGCCTTCCAGGACTTGCTGCCCGCCTGGACGGCGGCTGAGTAGAAGGAGTTCGCGTAGCCGGAGGCGCTCAGGTTGTACAGGTAGGTGACGAGGGTGAGGGCCAGCAGGCCGAGGAAGGCCGGGCGCGCCCAGCGCGGGTCCTCGGGACGGCCGCGCCACGGTCTCCGTAGGAAGGGCTGCCCTGACCGGCCGGACTCGGGGGCCTGCGGGGGAGCCGCGGGCGACGGACCCCAGGCGGCGGGTTGGTCGTAATGGGTGGTCATCGGGGGTCCCCCGGGTCGGTGTCGTGGGAGCGCACCGGCTGCAGCCGCATGGTGGCGTCCCTCCAGCTGCCGTCCGCGGCTTCACCGGCGCGGACCTGGGTGGTCTGGTACCGGTAGGGCTGCTGCGGCACCGGGCGCTGCGGAAGCGGTCCGCTCGGCCCGTACGGCACGGTCGTCGTGCAGGTCGGCGAGGACGGGGTGTGCGTGGCGATCATCGTCGAGCCGCCGCAATCCTCCCCGCGGTCCGAGAAGACCCAGACACGGAAGAGCAGGAAACGCAGCACGGTCGCCGCGAGGTTGGCGGCGATGAGCACGGCCAGCTCGGTGGAGTGCGCCGGGTTGCCGGTGGCCGCGTTCAGGGCGGCCAGGGAGCCGCTGGTCAGGGCGAGTCCGATGCCGAAGACGACCAGCCCCTGCGCCTGGTGCCGTACCGCACCGCCCCGGCCGCGCACCCCGAAGGTCAGCCTGCGGTTGGCGGCCGTGTTCGCGACGGCCGAGACGAGCAGGGCGAGCGCGTTGGCGACCTGCGAGCCGGAGAACTGCCGGAAGACGCTGTAGAGCAGCAGGTAGAAGACGGTCGACAGACCGCCGACCACGCAGAACCCGACGAGCTGGCGGGCGAGCCCCTTGGGCACGTCCTGGATGTCGCGGTCGCGCGGGTCGTCGCCGAAGGGCCGGGTGAGCCGGTCCAGCGGCAGCGAACCGGTGGCCAGGGCCTTGCCGATGCGCCACACGCCCTTGAGGTCGTCGGTGGCCGTGTTCACGATGTGCACGGTCGAGTCCGGATCGTCGACCCAGTCGACCGGCACCTCGTGGATCCTGAGCCCGGCCCGCTCGGCGAGCACCAGCATCTCGGTGTCGAAGAACCACCCCGTGTCCTCCACGAGGGGCAGCAGCACCTGGGCGACATCCCGCCGGATCGCCTTGAAGCCGCACTGCGCGTCGGAGAAGCGGGCCTGCAGCGAGCCGCGCAGGATCAGGTTGTAGGCCCGGCTGATCAACTCACGCTTGGGCCCGCGCACCACCCGGGAGGCGCGGGCGAGCCGGGAGCCGATCGCCAGGTCCGAATGGCCCGAGATCAGCGGTGCCACCAGCGGCAGCAGGGCGTTGAGGTCGGTGGACAGGTCGACGTCCATGTACGCGAGGATCGGCGCCTCGGACGCGGACCACACGGTCCGCAGGGCGCGTCCGCGGCCCTTCTGCTCCAGACGGAAGACCGCGACCTCCGGGATCTCCGCCTCCAGCCGCGCCGCCACCAGCGGGGTGCCGTCCGTGGAGGCGTTGTCCGCGATCGTGATGCGGAAGGCGTACGGGAAGGTGCGGGTCAGGTGCTCGTGCAGTCTGCGGACGCACGGATGGAGGTCCTTCTCCTCGTTGTAGACGGGGATCACTACGTCCAGGACAGGCGTACCGGCGTTTCCGGCCGGGAGGTGCTCCCGCGCCGGCAGGGTGCCGGGAGAAGAGTCGGTTCGCATGGACCCGACACTGGTCAAGCGCCCTGTCGCACCCATGTGGTGGCACTGTGCTGCGCCTGTGAGTGCGATTGCCAGTTCGTTTCGGGGCGCGGCTGCGGCACGGCCGGGGCGAGCGCGGGCAGGTGCACGGTGAACACCGTCCGCCCGGGGGCGCTGTCCACGGTCACGGCACCACCGTGCGCCGCGGCCACGGCCTGCACGATGGCAAGACCGAGGCCCGTCGAGCCGGTGGTCCTCGACCGTGCCGAGTCCCCTCGGGCGAACCGCTCGAAGACGTGCGGCAGCAACTCCGGTGGAATGCCCTGCCCGTTGTCCTCGACGTCGACGCACATCCACGGCCCGCGCCGCTGCACGCGCGCGGTGACGGTCGTACCGGCTGGGGTGTGGGTGCGGGCGTTGCCCAGCAGATTGACGAGCACCTGCTGCAGGCGTGCCGCGTCCGCGGACACGAGCGCGGGCTCGTCGGGCAGGTCGAGCCGCCAGTTGTGGTCCATGCCGGCGGCGCGGGCGTCGCTGATGGTGTCGACGACGAGCGGAACGAGGTCGGTCTGCTCGAACTGCAGCGGCCGGCCGGCGTCGAGCCGGGCCAGGAGCAGGAGATCCTCCACCAGGAGGGTCATCCGCCCCGCCTCGGACTCGATCCGCCCGAGGGCGTGCCGGGTGTCGGGTCCGACCTGTTCGCGTCCGCGTCTGGTCAGTTCCGCGTACCCGCGGATGGAGGCGAGCGGCGTACGCAGCTCATGGCTGGCGTCCGCCACGAACTGCCGTACCCGCGTCTCGCTCTCCTGCCGGGAGTGCAGGGCGCCGTGGACGTGGTCGAGCATGCGGTTGAGCGCGGCACCGACCTGGCCGACCTCGGTGTGCGGGTCGCACTCGGACTCCGGGACCCGCTCGCTGAGGTTCACCTCGCCGGTGTGCAGCGGGAGTTCGGAGACGCGGGTGGCGGTGGCGGCGACCTTGCGCAGGGGGCGGGTGGCGAGGCCGACCAGCACGTGGCCGGCGATACCGGCGGCTACGAGACCGGCGGCGGTGACGCTGATTTCCACGAGGATCAGGGTGTCGATCGTGTTGTCGACCTCGGAGGTCGGCAGGGCGACGTAGTAGGAGCCGTTGTCGCCGCTGCGGTACTCGACCCGGTACTCGCCCGCACCGGGGATGTCGACGGTGCGCTGTTCGCCGTCCTCTCGCGGGACGGATCCGAGGGCGGCGAGCTGCGCCCTGGTCAGCGGCTTCGCGTTCATCTCCAAGTCGCTGGTGGACTTCTCGCCACGCTTGGCGTCGGTGATGACGCCGTTCTCGACCTTGGCCGCGATGGTGCCCGGGTGTTGCGGGCCCTTGGTGACGAAGTCGGTGAGACCCATCGGGTGCGCCTTGAACCTCTGCCCGCCGGGTGCGACGCCGCCCCCGGGCTGCCGGCCCGGCGGCCCGAAGGAACCCGACGCGCGCGAGGCGACCTCGTTCAGCTGGCCGTTCAGCTGGTCGTACAGATGCGACCGCAGGGCAACCGTGGTCACCGTGCCGATGACCGCGCACACCACGGCGATCAGCACCACCGACGCGACGACGAGCCGGGTCCGCAGGGTGCGCGGCCGTCCCTCCCTCACTCTCGGCTTCGCTCGAGCGGGGGGACCCCCACGTCGCTTCTGCGGACGCGGCCGTCGTCGCCCGCTCATGAGGCGGCGGGCTTGATGAGGTAACCGGCCCCACGCCGGGTGTGGATCATGGGCTCGCGGCCCGCGTCGATCTTCCTGCGCAGGTACGAGATGTACAGCTCGACCACATTGGCCTGCCCGCCGAAGTCGTAGGACCACACGCGGTCCAGGATCTGCGCCTTGCTGAGCACGCGCCGCGGATTGCGCATCAGGAAACGCAGCAGCTCGAACTCGGTGGCGGTGAGGTGGATGTTCTCCCCGTCCCGCGAGACCTCGTGACTGTCCTCGTCCAGGGTGAGGTCACCGACGACGAGTACGGAGTCGGACCGCCGGTCGGCTGCACCGGACCTGCGGATCAGCCCCCGCAGCCGCGCGACGACCTCCTCCAGGCTGAACGGCTTGGTGACGTAGTCGTCGCCGCCGGCGGTGAGCCCGGCGATACGGTCCTCGACGGCGTCCTTGGCGGTGAGGAAGAGGACGGGCACGTCGGGCAGCTCGCGGCGGAGCCTGCCCAGCACGGTGAGCCCGTCCATGTCGGGAAGCATCATGTCCAGGACGACGGCGTCGGGCCGGAACTCGCGGGCGGTCCGAACGGCCCCCTGCCCGTCACCCGCACTTCTGATCTGCCAGCCCTCGTAACGAAGAGCCATGCTCAGCAGTTCGGTGATCGACAGCTCGTCATCCACCACAAGCACCCGGACGGGGCTCCCGTCCGGCCTCAGCAGTTCGGTGCGCCCCTGGGGCGAGGTCGTGGTCATGGCGGACACCTTGTCGGGGCCCTCTGAGAACACGCTTTCACGAATCTGTGATTTCCCTAAGAAACGCACAGGCGCCTCTCAGGGAACACCTGGGAACCACTCACGTGCGCGTGAACCCGTGACTGTGGCTTGACCCGGGCGACGTGGCACACGCACCGGGTCGTGGGGCGTCGTCGTGGGGCGTCAGAACAGTCCGTCCTGCTCCCTGGTGAACTCCCGTGCGGGGACGGTGAATGCGCTGACCGCCGAGGGCAGCGGTGCCAGCTCCCAGCCGGTCATCAGCCGTGTGTCGACAACGACGACCCCCCGTCCGGCGACCGCCAGATGCAGATCGGGACCGGCGGCCGCGACCAGCTCACCGCTCACGGCCCCGCCCGGAACGAGCTCGACGACATGAGCGAAGGCGGCCGGTACGCCGAAGAGCCCGAAACGCCCTACATGATCGACGGGTTGACACGGCTCTCTGGTCAACGACTCGGGCCACCCGTCCAGTACGACGGCGCGCGCGTGCAATTCCCGTACCTGGGACGCCCGCTCGTCCTCCGTCCCCGGCAGCGCCGCCCGCACCGCCCGCTTCTCGGCGTACGGAATCCGGTCCGGCACCTGGAGGGCGGCCCGCAGCAGCTCCTCGGTGCGCCGGGCGGCCATCAGGGGGCCGGTACCCAGCCAGCTGAAGCAGACGGCCCCCTGCTCCAGCAGCCGCGCCGACCCGCGCTCGGCGGCGGTGATGCCGACCTTGACCAGGCCCGGCCCGAACCACGCCAGATACACCCGGTACGGCCGCGGATCATCGGCGAGGGTGTCGGCGGCCACGGAGTGCGCCCGGTCCAGCCGCGCGCACTCCTCGCACCGGGCCCCCGTACTCCGCCCCGGCACGCCGGCCCGCACCGGACACGCATGCCCCCGCGCCCCCACACACCGCCGGGCCGAGCCGTCCGCGACGGCGAACGCGACCCGCTGCCCCCACGACAACGCACTCACCCGCCCGCCGTCCCACACCAGCACGGGACCCTCCGGCGTCCAGCGCAGTCCCGAGCATGTCCACATCCGTGCCATCACTCGTGAGCGTACGGGCCCGGACTGACAATCCCGCCGCGTCAGCTCCCGGCCTCGGTGGCCACCGGCTCCGCCTCCCCGGCCCGGGTCGCGGCCACGGCAGCCGTCGCCCCGCGCCGCCCCCGCCCCGCCAGCCGACAGCCGACGCACCCGTCATGCCCGTCCCGGGCCCGCGCATCGCGGACCCGCATCCCCCACTGGTCCCGCGGCCGCACCCCCGGCGGCTTCCCCCAGCCCGACAGATGCAGCGCCCAGGCGACCAGGACGCCCAGGCCCACGATCACCAGCCCGCCCACGAGGGCCGGAACCGAGACCGTGCACACCCCCAGCCCCACCACACCGTTTCCGACGGTCGCGATCCCGAAGCCGGTCCAGCCGGCGATCGTGTGACCCTCGTCGTACAGACTCATGTGGCCCCCTCCAGGGAAAACTCCCTCACGGACTAAGAAATTTATACCACCGAACATCTCACGAGCTAAGGGATTTGAGAAGATGGACGGCACGCCCCGACCGCCCGCCACCCCGGCCCAGGCGCTGTCGGCGATGGACCACCTCATCGCCGCCCACCTGATCGGGCAGCAGGAACTGGCCCGGCGGCTGGGACTGAACGTCACCGACCTGACGTGCTTCGCCTTCGTCCTGGAGGCAGGGGACGACCTGCTCACGGCGGGCGACCTCGCGGCCCGCGCCCACGTCACCACCGGAGCGGTGACCGGCATCCTCAACCGCCTCGAACGTGCCGGATACGTCACCCGCCGCCCCGACCCCACCGACCGCCGCCGGGTCCGTGTGGCCGCCGTACCGGCCGCCGTCACCCGCGTCGAAGCGGTGTACGCGGGCCACTACCGGCGCCTCACGGCCCTGTTCGCCGACTACTCCGCCGAGGAACTGGCGGTCGTCACCGACTGGTTCACCCGGGCGACGGCACTGGCCCACGAGTACCTGGAGAAGCTGAACAGGAACGACCCCGAGGAGGAGTGCTGAGACCGCCCCTCCCCACGACCGGTCTTCACCGACCGAGTCGACGGGAACCCAAGGTGAGAAGTGATCGAACGACTCGGCGGCTGGAACGACCAGCGGCCCGCGGCCTCCACACCTATTTACTGCGCGCCGTCCAGCCAATGATCATGTAATCTCCCGGAATCCGCTGCTTTTCATTCTTCATACAGCTGCATATAGGGCCGCCCGATACCTCAACAAGGTGTTTGTCCGGCTAATCGTTCACCCGATCGCCCCGCATCCACCGCCGAAATGCGCCGTTAGTGGGAACATGACTGAGTCAACGATGGGGCAAGCTCTCGGACCCGCCAGGGGCCGGTCGCACCAGACCGGGAGGGGGTCCGCGCGGCTGGGCTCCTACACCTACATCCCCGCACCGGACCGAAGGGGTGCGGTCAACGGAACCCTGGTGAAGGGGGGCCTCCCCGTCACGCTCGATGTGACCGAGGAGATTCTGCAGGAGTTCATGGATGTCATGAGCGCCCTGGAAAGGGATCTGTCGAGACGGTGGACCGTTACGGAATCCTGGCTCTGCGGTTCCCGAACAGAATAGCAAGCGGCGTCATGCATTACGAGCAAACGGGATACTACCCGAATTCGACCGACGATTATCCGGACGGCTACCAGGGCGGCGGCCGGCACCGGGCACCCACCGACATCTTTTACACTCCTCTGATTCCGCCGGACTCGGCATGGGACCCCGCCGAAGAGCTGGCCTTCATGCTGCAGGACGCCATCGAGGAGCAGCAGCCCAGAATCCCAGCAGCCCGCACCCAGGAACCCGTCCCCGGTCCGGGCCCGAAGGCACCCCGTGAAGCCCTGGTGGAAATCACAGCGGAGTTGCCCACGCTGAAGAGCGTTCCCCGGGGCCATCGCAAGGTCCGGGAACGCCAGCGTCTGGGGACGGTCCGCACCGCCAGTTACTTCATCGCCGCGCTCGCGACCGTCATCGCAGCCGCGGTGAGCATCTTCGGCGGGATGATCGCCTATGACCCGCTACGGTTCGTCGCGGCGTCGCGCATGCAGAGCGGTGTGGTCGCCTGGTGGCCCGTTCTGGTGTTCGGCCCCTGGCTGGTGGCGTCGCTGTCCGTCCTCCGCGCAGCGCTGCACCGGCGGCGGGCCCTGCACTCCTGGTGCGTCATCCTGCTCTTCTCCTCCCTCGCGATCGGGCTCTGTGTCGCCCAGGCGCCGAAGGACATCATCGACACGGCGGCTGCCGCCCTGCCGAGTATCGCCTCCCTGGCCTGCTTCCAGCAGTTGGTGCGTCAGATCACCCTGACCAGGCCGCCCCGTCGGACGCTGCCCCGGCACCGGGTGCGGCCCGCCGAGACCTCCCATGACGAAGCGTCGGCCTGAAGCCGCCGTCTCCCGCTTGGAAGATCGGTATACGGGAAACGCCGAAGGCCCCGGATCTCTCCGGGGCCTTCAACCTGTGTGCACTCGGCAGGATTCGAACCTGCAACCTTCTGATCCGTAGTCAGATGCTCTATCCGTTAAGCTACGAGTGCTTGTTCTTTTATTTTTGTCTCCGCTCCCGGCCCTTCCGGCCCGCTCGCGGCGACAGGAAGAACATTACATGACTGCCGCCGCCATGTGAAATCCGATTCACACACCCCTTGTGACCTGCGGAAACGCGAATCCGGACACGGCGCGTGGCGACGGGACCGGAAGCCTGGGAACGCCGAAGCCCCGGTCCTGGGGACCGGGGCTTCGGGATCAGGCGCGGAGGCGGAGGGATTTGAACCCTCGATGGGCTTTAAGGCCCAAACCGCATTAGCAGTGCGGCGCCATAGACCGGACTAGGCGACGCCTCCCGCACAACCACTCACGCGAGCGCGCGACTGGTGCGTGCAGATGATGACACAGTCGAGCGGGGTGCCACCAATCGCCCCCCACGGTACTAGGCGCGAGGGCCGCAGGGCAAAGGGCTTCGCCCGGCAGGGCGGCGGGTGCGTGTCCGGCGCAACGTCCGGGGGACACGAGCGTTGAGCAGGGCATGGTCTCTGTCATGTCCGTCGTCCCGCGGGGCGTCCTGGCGTCGGCCCTCGCCGCCGTCTCGGTCTCGTCCCTGGCCGCCCTCACCGCCGTACCCGCCGCGGCCGCGCCCGCCGCGCCCCCGCCCGTGCGGCCCGAGGACCGGGCCGGTGATCACCTCACCGTCGTCGTGCGGCACGCCGGCACGGGGCGGGACGGGACGTACGAGGTGTCCTGTCACCCCGGGGCCGGGGATCACCCGGACGTGGCTGGGGCCTGCCGGGTGCTCGACGCGAACACGCGCTGGGGGCAGGACGCCTTCGCCCCGGTGGCCCCCGGCAGCACCTGCATCATGCTGTACGGCGGCCCCGCCACCGCCCACGTGACCGGCACCTGGGCCGGACGGCCCGTGGACGCCCGCTACGACCGCGGCAACGGATGCGAGATCGCGCGGTGGGACCGGCTGGTGCCCCTCCTGCCGAGGATCGATTCCGCCTCGTAGGCGTTTCCTGGCGGAATCACCGGCTTCGTAAAGGTCCCGCGAAGGTCACGCGGAGCCGAGGCGCAGCCGACCCGGAGGAGAACCGTGCGGTCACATGTTCACCTCACTTCCTCGTGCGACCTCCCTCTCATCCGGCGTCGCGAGCGCGACCCGTGCCCTTAGACTCCCTCGCGTGACACGTCGCGGGCCGGTTGGCAAGATGGCCCGAGCGGTCGGCAAGGTGCGGTAACAGGGAGGAAGCGTCTCGTGAGCAGCAGGCCATCCCGAGGCGCTGCTCGCCTCGCAGCCATACTCGACGCGCTGCCCGACGCGTTGGTCCTGGTCAACGCCAACGGAACCGTCGTCAACGCCAACACCATCGCCCTGGAGGCCTTCGAGGCGCCGGGTACCGCGCTCGTCGGGCGCGGGCTGCTCGATCTGCTGCCGCAGTTCGACTCCCGGCTGATCCCCGGCTCGATGCGGCGACCCGACCACATGGATCCGCGGGGCCGGACCAAGCCGACGCGGATGGTCGCGCGGCGGACGGACGGGACCGAGTTCCCGGTCGAGGTCACGAGCGCGAACCTGGAGAACGGGCAGCAGGCGTACGACGGTTACGGACACACCGGTGACGAGCTGCTGATGCTCGTCGTGCGGGATCTGTCCGGGACCGTGGACACCGAGGCCGAGCTGGCCCGTTCGCAGCGGCAGACCGAGATGATCCTGCGGGCCGCGTCCGAGGGCGTCGTGGGCACCGACACCGACGGGCGGATCGTGCTCGTCAACCCGGCCGCCGCTCAGATACTGGGGTACCGGGCCGGTGAACTGGGCGGCAAGGAGCTGCACACCCTCGTGCTGCACTCGCGCGCCGACGGTTCCCCCTTCCCGTACGAGGACTCGCCGCTCGCCGACACGCTGCGCTCCGGGCGCAAGCACCGGGTGCGTGGGCAGGTGCTGTGGTCCAAGGGCGACGAGAAGGTTTCGGTCGATCTGACCACCGCGCCCGTGCGCGACGGCGACCAGCTCGTCGGTGCCGTCATGACCTTCGCGGACCGACGGCCGTACGACGCCCTCGCCGAGGAGAAGGCCACGCTGGAGAAGGCGCACGCCGAGGAACTGGAGCGGCTCTCCGAGGAGCACGCCTCCGAGCTGACCGCGCTGCGCCAGCGGCACGTCGCCGAGGTCGAGGAGCTGCGCGAGCAGCACCAGGAGGAGCTGGCGTCCGGCGAGGAGCGGTACGCCGCGCTCGCCGAGCGGGAGAAGGACCGGTACGAGGCACTCGCCGGGCGGCACGAGCAGCTGCTCACCCTGCTCGCGCGGTCGCTGCGCGGGCCGCTGGACGAGTTGCGCCGTGAGCTGTCCGCCCTGGCCGCGGACGACGCCGGGCAGCTGTGGCCCGAGGCCAACCAGGTGCTGCACCACCTCTCGGCCGGTTACTCGCGCATCACCACCCTCATCGACAACGTCCTCGGCTACCAGCGGCTGGACGCGGGCACGGAGGACATCACCCGTACCAAGGTGATGCTCGACGCCGTCGTCGCCGCCGGTGTGGACGGGGCCGTCGAGCTGATCGGGCCGGGGCGCGTGCAGTTCGCCGTGCACGCGCCGCCCATCGAGGCCGAGGTCGACCCGCAGCGGCTCGCCACCGCGCTCGCGCATCTCGTCGCGGACGTGGCGGGCGTCGACGCCACCGGCAACGCGCCCGTGTCGGCGGGCGGTTACATGGACAACACCGTCGTGGTCGCGGCCGCGCAACGCGGTGAGGTCGCGCGGATCGAGGTGCGCGGGCCGTACGCCGGGGGAGACCCGGTGCACGAGCCGATGGTGCGCGGGATCGTGCGGGCGCACGGCGGTGTGCTGCAGACGCACGAGGTGCCGGGCATGAGCGGCAACGCCTACGTCCTCGAAGTGCCGCTCGGCGGCGGGGCCGGAGCGGTCGCCGCACAGGCTCCGGACGCCGAGGACGAGGCTGCCGAGGCTGCCGAGGCTGCCGAGGCTGCCGAGGGCACCGTCGGTGGGCGGCGGCGGGCCCGGCGGTCCTCCACGGACGCGTTCCTGGAGAGCGACGCTCCCGGTGACGCCGGTGACGCCGGTGACTCCCGTGCCGGCGGGACGGCCGTGCCGACCGGGCGGCGCCGCAGGCGTGCGGCGGCTGCCGTCGAGGCGGCCCCGGTCTCGGACGAGGGCCCGGAGGCCGCGTCCGGCGGGACCGGACGGCGGCGCGGACGGCCCGCCGAGACCGACGCCGGTGCGGGTGTGGCCGAGGGTGCCGTGATGACCGCGGCCGAGCATGCCGCGGGGACCGCCGCCGCGGGCAGTGGGCTCGGCGGAACCGTGCCGCCGCAGGGAGTGCCCGCGCCCACGGGTCGCCGTGCCCGGCGTGACACCGGCGAACCGCAGGCCGCCCTGCCGCCCGCGCTGCCCGCGGCCGGTACGCAGTCCGCTCAGCCCGTCCCGGCCGAGGACGAGCAGCCGACCGGGCGGCGCCGTGCGCTGGCCGCCGCCGCGGAGCGGGCCGCGGCGCAGGAGGCGGGAGCCCGTACCGTCTTCGCCCTGCCCCCGGCCGAGGCCGACCGCTCACCCGGCTCCGCGGATGCGGCGACGGGTATGGGTGTGGCCATGGCTCCGGGTACGGCTCCGGGTGCGCAGGCGCCCGGTCAGGTGCGGGTGCCCGTGGAGGGGGCGCCGGGCGACGCCGGCCGGCATGACGCCGTACCGCTCGACCAGGCCGAGGACCACACCCCGCCGCAGCCGCACCCCACGACCGCACCGACCGGTCGCCGTCGGCGGGCCGTGGCCCAGCCGGGGGAGGCGGCGCCCGCCGCTCCCGGCGCGCCCGCACAGGCCGTCCCGCCCGCACAGGCCGTTCCACCCGTTCCGGCCCAGGCGCATCCCGGACAGGTTCCGCCGACCCCGGGGCCTGGGATTCCGGCGCAGGGTACGGCCACGCCGACGGGACCCACGGGCCGGCCGGGCGTGGTGGCTCAGGCCGGTGTGGCGGCCCAGGCGGCCCCCGGTCAGCCGGTGGCCGTGCCCAACCCCGCCGTGCCCAACCCCGCCGTGCCCGCGCAGGGCACCGCGGGCCAGGGCGTACCGGTGCCGCCGCCGGGCCAGCCGGCTCCGGCCCAGGGGGCACCCGGCCAGCCGATTCCGGCCCAGGGGGCACCCGGCCGACCCGGGCCCGCGCAGGCCGCTCCCGGCCAACCCGTGCCCGTGCACATGACACCCGGCCAGCCGGTACCCGCACAGATCGCTCCCGGCCAGCCCGTACCCCCGCACATGACACCCGGCCAACCCGTGCCCGCGCAGGCCGCCGCCCCCCACGGGCAGCAGGCGCCCGCCGTGCCCGCCCCGGCGGCCCAGTCCACCCCGTCGGCCGGCATGCCGGCGGCGCCGCAGCCCGCCCAGCCGCTGCCGGCGCAGACCGCCCCGGCCGCCCCAGTCCCCGCGGCCGCCCTCCCCCAGCAGTGGCCCGGAACCGGCGACACCTCCGGCGCGGGTGTCCCGGCGCCCCAGGCAAGCCCCGCGCCGCTGACGGCGCAGCCCGGCCCCGCCACCCCCGCGCCCGGCACCCCGCTCCCCCCGGAGCACGCCGGTGTCCAGCCACCGCGGGCGGCCCAGCCGCTGCCCGCCGAGGCCTCGGGACCCGCGGCCGACCCGAACTCCACGCAGGGCCGGGCCATCAGCGTGCGCACGCTGGGCCAGGGCGTGCCGTTCTCGCGGCAGGCCGCGCAGGTGCAACAGCCGACGGCGACCCCGCCCCCGCACGCGCCGGGCGGTTCCGGCCGCCGGCGCAAGCTGGGCACGCGCCCCGACCCGGCCGGACAGCCGGACCCGCAGCCGGAGCAGGCCGGGCGTCCGCATCCCCCGGCCGTGCAGCCGCCCGGGCAGCCCTCGCTCGCGGGGCAGTCCCGGCTCGCCCCGGCCACCGAGGGCGCCGGACGGTCGTACGCCATAGGCGCCCCGGACGCGAACGCGGCCGAGGGGCCCGAGCCGCTGGACGGACCCGGCGGGGCCATCGAGGTCGCCGACACCCCGCGCCCGCAGCCGCTGGACGACGAGCTTCCCCCGGAGCCGCTGGACAACCCGCGCCGGCTGCTGGTGTGGCCCGCGCCGGACGTGACGACCCAGCAGGCGCTGAGCGACCGCGGCTACCGGCCGGTCATCGTGCACTCGCGCGAGGAGGTCGACGCCCAGATCGCGGCCTTCCCCGCCGCGCTGTTCGTGGACCCGCTGACCGGGCCGATCACCCGTACCGCACTGCAGTCGCTGCGCCAGGCGGCGGTCGCGGCCGAGGTGCCGGTGCTGGTCACGGCCGGGCTCGGGCAGGCGACGCGCGAGGCGGCGTACGGCGCCGATCCCGCCGTACTGCTGAAGGCGCTGGCGCCGCGCGACAGTGAGCAGCATCCGCCACGGGTGCTGCTCATCGAGGAGCACGCGGAGATCGCGCTGGCGCTGACGGCGACGCTGGAGCGACGCGGGATGCAGGTGGCGCGGGCCGCGAGCGACAACGACGCGGTGACGCTGGCGGGGCAGTTCCGGCCCAACCTCGTGGTGATGGACCTGATGCAGGTGCACCGGCGGCAGGCCGGGTTCGCCGGGATCATCGACTGGCTGCGCGCGAACGGGCAGCTCAACCGCACCCCGCTGGTCGTCTACACCGCCGCCGTCGACCAGGCCGACCTGCCGCGGCTGGCCTCGGGCGAGACGGTCCTGTTCCTCGCGGAGCGGTCCACCAGCACCGATGTGCAGGCGCGGATCGTCGACCTGCTGGCCAGGATCGGCACCAACTAGGCACCAGCCCGGCGCCAACCAGACGCCTACCGGGCTCCGTTCACAGCACTAGCGCGCGACCAGCCTGCGGGCCGCCTCCTTGATCGAGGTCCGCAGGCGCTCGCGGTCGGTGTCCTCGCCGCCCGTGAGGATGCGCCGCATCTGTGGCACGACCGCGCTCCAGTTGGCGAGGGCGACCAGGAGGAAGAACAGGTCGCCGGACGGGATGGCGTCGGTGATGACACCGCGGGCCTGGCCGTCCTCGATCGCGGCGACCTTGCGGGCGTAGTGCTCCTGGCGCTCCGCCTCGTCGGCCAGTTCGGCGCTGCCGTACTCGATGCCCTCCCAGAAGAGCAGACGCAGCAGTTCGGGGTGGGCGGCGTGGTAGTCGAGGAGCCGGTCGATCCAGCCCTCGATGTCGTCCGGGTCGACGGGGACGGCCGCGGCCAGGTCGACCATGGACCTGCCCAGGACCTGCGTGAACAGCTCCGCCTTGTTGCCGAAGTAGGCGTAGATCAGCTGCTTGTTGGCCTTGGCCTCGGCGGCGATGCGGTCGATGCGGGCGCCCGCGATGCCGTGCCGGGCGAACTCCGCGACCGCCGCGTCGTAGATACGGGCCTTGGTGGCCTCGGGATCCCTGACTGCTGCCATGCGGCCAGCGTACCGCGCTTGTAACCAACGGTTTGGTTGACAGGGAATCCAGGGGAGGTGCAGCCTGTTGAGGCAACCAACCAACCAGTTAGAAGTGCGAGCCGGCTCTAAGGAGTGCCTCCCCTCATGCCGTCAGCGACCACCACCCACCAGGCGCCACAGGTCCGGATCCCCACCCGGGAGCAGACCGCCTCCGGACGGTTCTTCCTCCTGCTCATCGCCGTCTGCACCGCCGTCACGGCCGCCAACATCTACCTCGCGGCCCCGCTGCTCCCGCTCATCGCCCACGATTTCGGCACCGTCCCCTCGGCCGTGACCTGGATCGCCTCGGTCGCACAGTTCGGCTATGCGGCCGGTCTGCTCTTCTTCGCCCCGCTCGGCGACCGCGTCAACCGGCGCCCGCTGGTCGCCCTGCTCTCGCTGGCCACCGCGGCCGCGCTGGGGCTCGGCGCGGCCGCCCCCGGCACCGCCGCCCTCGCGGCCGCCGTCTTCGTGGCCGCCGCGGCGACCGTGATCCCGCAACTGCTGGTCCCGTTGGTCGCCGCACGCGCCCCCGCCCACCACCGCGCCCGCCATGTCGCGGCCGTCATCGCCGGCCTGTTCACCGGCATCG
Organism: Streptomyces sp. NPDC007905; assembly: GCF_042959345.1. Lineage (NCBI taxonomy): Bacteria > Bacillati > Actinomycetota > Actinomycetes > Kitasatosporales > Streptomycetaceae > Streptomyces > Streptomyces sp. NPDC007905. The sequence goes on from NZ_JBIBKS010000002.1 coordinate 76,908, forward strand.
TCGCGGCCCGGGTCGTCGGCGCACTGGCCGGGCAGGCCTTCGGCTGGCGGTGGGTGTTCGCCGGGTCCGGCGCGCTGACCCTCCTCCTGGGCCTGGCCACGGCCCTGGCCCTGCCCGCGGAGCGGCGCCCTCGCGAGGGTGCGCTGTTCTCGGGCCTCGCCGAGCTGCCCGGCCTCGTCCGCCGGTCCCCCGACCTGTGGCGGGCGTGCGTGCGGCAGGCCGGGATGTTCGGAGCCTGGAGCGCCCTGTGGACCTCGCTCGCCCTGCTGCTGACCGGCCCGGCGTACGGCCTGTCCACCGCTACCGCCGGTCTGTTCGGCCTCTTCGGCCTCACGGCCAGTGCGGTGGCCCCCCTCGCGGGCGGCCTGGTCGACCGCCTCGGCGCCGCGAAGGTCGTCCGGTACGCCTATTTGCTCGCCGCCGTGTCCGTGCCGCTGTTCTGGCTCGGCGGACACGTGCTGGTCGCGCTGTTCGTGGCCGCCGTCGCCATCCACGCCGCCCTGGTCGCCTCCCACGTCGCCAATCAGACGCTGGCCCTGACGACCACCTGCGCCCCGGCCACCGCCAACACCGCCTATGTGGTCGCCGGCTTCACCGGCGGCGCCCTCGCCTCCATCCTGGCGGGCCTCGCCTTCAGCCACTGGGGCTGGGGCGGGGTCAGTGCGGTGGCGGGGCTGTGGCTGGTGCTGGGATGGGGGAGCACGGCGGCACGGCGGTGACGGCGGCCGTACTCCCCTGCCGTGTCCGGCTCAGAGGCTGGTGACGTCCAGCGTCCCCTCCGCGTAACGCCTGCGCAGCACCTTTTTGTCGAACTTGCCCACGCTCGTCTTCGGGACCGACTCGACGACCGTCCAGCGCTCCGGGAGCTGCCACTTCGCGATGCGGCCCTCCTCGGCGAGGAAGGTGCGCAGGGTCTCGAAGTCGGCGCTGGCGCCCTCCCTGAGGACGACCGTGGCCAGCGGGCGCTCGCCCCACTTGTCGTCGGGTACGGCCACCACGGCGGCCTCGGCGACATCCGGGTGGGACATCAGCGCGTTCTCCAGCTCGACCGAGGAGATCCACTCGCCACCGGACTTGATGACGTCCTTGGCGCGGTCGGTGAGGGTGAGGAAGCCGTCGGGGGAGATGGTGCCGACGTCACCGGTCTTCAGCCAGCCGTCCGCGCTGAACTTGTCGGCGGGGCGCAGCGGTTCGGCGTCGGGACCGTTGTAGTAGGCGCCCGCGATCCACGGGCCGCGCACCTCCAGCTCGCCCGCGGACTCGCCGTCCCAGGGCAGGCGTTCGCCGCCGGGTCCGGTGAGGCGGCCCTCCACTCCGGCCGGGAAGCGGCCCTGGGTGAGGCGGTAGGCGAACTCCTCCTCGGTGCCGACCGCGTGGGCCGGCGGGCGGGACACCGTGCCGAGCGGAGAGGTCTCGGTCATGCCCCAGGCGTGGCAGACCCGCATGCCGAGCCGGTCGAAGGCCTCCATCAGGGCGGGCGGGCAGGCCGAACCGCCGATGGTGACCTGGGTGAGGGAGGAGACGTCCCGGGGCTTGTTCGTCAGCTCGGCGAGCAGGCCCTGCCAGATGGTGGGGACGGCGGCCGCGTGCGTCGGCCGCTCCCGCTCGATCATCTCGGCGAGCGGGGCGGGCTGCAGGAAGCGGTCCGGCATCAGCATGTTGACGCCGGTCATGAACGTGGCGTGCGGCAGGCCCCAGGCGTTGACGTGGAACTGCGGGACCACGACCAGCGACGTGTCCTGGTCGGTCAGGCCCATCGACTGGGTCATGTTGACCTGCATGGAGTGCAGGTAGATCGAACGGTGGCTGTACACGACGCCCTTGGGGTCCCCGGTCGTGCCGGAGGTGTAGCACATCGCGGCGGCCTGACGTTCGTCCAGCTCGGGCCAGTCGTAGGTGGTGGGCCGGCCGGCGATCAGCTCCTCGTACTCGTGCACCCGCGCGGTGGCGCCCTCGAGCGGGGAGCGGTCACCGGGGCCGGAGACGACGATGTGCTCCACCGTCGGCAGCTTGGGCAGCAGCGGTGCGAGCAGCGGGATCAGCGAACCGTTGACGATGATCACCCGGTCGGCGGCGTGGTTGACGATCCACACCAGCTGCTCGGCGGGCAGCCGCAGGTTGAGTGTGTGCAGCACCGCGCCCATGGACGGGATCGCGAAGTACGCCTCGACGTGCTCGGCGTTGTTCCACATCAGCGTCGCGACCCGGTCGTCGCCGCGGACGCCGAGTTCGTCCCTGAGGGCGTTCGCCAGTTGCACCGCGCGCGCCCCGGCCTCGGCGAAGCTGCGCCGCTGGGGCTCGGCCTCCCCGGTCCACGTCGTGATCTGGGACCGGCCGTGGACCAGCACCCCGTGCACGAGGATGCGGGTGACGGTCAGTGGTACGTCCTGCATGGTGCTCAGCACGGCGTCCTCCCGGGCGACATTGCCTACGCGGTGGTAGAGGGTTGCGCTGATTCTGCGCACATACCGCGCGGTATGTCACTAGGGGGAGGAAAACTCGGCCGGGCCTGTGGCGAAAGTCCCGTGTCCCTGGTCGCCGGTGCAGATGTCGCAATCCACACCAGGCCAGAAGGCCCTCACCCATTTCAAGATCACTCAGTCGTGGTGTCCGTCACCAACCTCCGTGGATAGAACAACTAGCGCACCATCCCCAGCTCGGGATCCTCGCGCAGCTTGCCCAGGGCCCGGGAGACCGCCGACTTCACCGTGCCCACCGAGACCCCGAGCACCTCGGCCGTCTGGGCCTCGCTGAGGTCCTCGTAGTACCGGAGGACGACCATCGCCCGCTGTCGCGCGGGCAGCTTGGTGATCGCCCGCCACATCGCGTCGTGCAGCGCCTGCCGCTCGGCCGGGTCGTCCTCGCCGAGCACCGGCTCCGGCTCGGGCAGCTCGTCGCAGACGTACTCGTCCACTCTGCGCTTGCGCCACTGCGAGGTCCGCGTGTTCAGCAGCGCCCGGCGCACATAGCCGTCGAGCGCCCGGTGGTCCTCGATCCGCTCCCACGCCACATAGGTCTTGGTGAGTGCGGTCTGCAGCAGGTCCTCGGCATCGCTCGGGTTGGCGGTCAGCGAGCGCGCGGTGCGCAGCAGGACCGGCTGGCGGGCCCTCACGTACGACGAGAACGACGGGTACGCGGGGGTCTGCCGCGCCGGTGCGGCGGCGGCCGAGGCGCTGGTGCAGACGGGTGTGGTCATGGCTCCACGCTAGGAGCGCGCGGTGCTCGGGCGGATCGGCCCCAGGTCCCGAAGCCGGATCCCCCTCAGGTTGTAGGAGTGGGGCTGCCTCCACCTCCTGAAGGTGGACTACGGGCGCACCGCTGCTGCGGGTTCACCCCTGAGGACTCATCCGTCGGCCGTCAGGACCAGCCCCGACGTCGGCACCCCGGTACCGGCCGTCACCAGGGTCCGGGTCGCCCCCGGTATCTGGTTGACGGCCGTACCCCGCAGCTGGCGCACCGCTTCCGCCACTCCGTTCATCCCGTGCAGATACGCCTCCCCGAGCTGGCCCCCGTGGGTGTTCAGCGGCAGCCGTTCCTCCGCCGCGAAGTCCGCCGCCTCCCCCCTTGCGCAGAACCCGAACTCCTCCAGCTGCATCAGCACGAACGGTGTGAAGTGGTCGTAGATGATCCCCACGTCGATGTCGGCCGGCCCCAGTCCCGACGTCCGCCACAGCTGCCGGGCGACCACCGCCATCTCCGGCAGGCCGGTCAGGTCGTCCCGGTAGAAGCTGGTCATCTGCTCCTGCGCCCGGCCGGCGCCCTGGGCTGCCGCCGCGATCACGGCGGGCGGACGCGGCAGGTCCCGGGCCCGCTCCAGCGACGTCACCACCAGGGCCTGGCCGCCGTCGGTCTCCTGACAGCAGTCGAGCAGTCTGAGCGGCTCCGCGATCCAGCGGGAGGCGGTGTGGTCGGCGAGGGTGATGGGGCGGCCGTGGAAGTAGGCCGCCGGGTTCGTCGCCGCGTACTTCCGGTCCACCACGGCCACGTGCCCGAACGCCTCGGGGGTCAGCCCGTAGGTGTGCAGATACCGCTGGGCCGCCATCGCCACCCAGGAGGCCGGGGTGAGCAACCCGAACGGCAGTGCCCAGCCGAGCGCGGCCCCTTCCGCCGACGGCTCCCGGTGCTGCACGCCCACGCCGAACCTGCGGCCCGACCGCTCGTTGAACGCCCGGTAGCACACCACCACCTCGGCCACTCCCGCGGCGACCGCGAGTGCCGCCTGCTGGACGGTCGCGCAGGCCGCGCCGCCGCCGTAGTGGACCCGGGAGAAGAAGGACAGGTCTCCCATCCCGCAGGCCTGGGCCACCGTGATCTCCGGGCTGGTGTCCATCGTGAACGTCACCAGACCGTCCACGTCCCCCGGTGTGAGCCCCGCGTCGTCCAGCGCGGCTCCCACCGCCTCCACCGCCAGCCGCAGCTCACTGCGCCCGGAGTCCTTGGAGAACTCGGTGGCTCCGATGCCGATGATCGCCGCCCGGCCGCCGAGGGAGTCCCGTGCGCGCACGCTCATGACACGGTCTCCCGAGGGGTCAGGGTGACGGTCACGGTGCCGCTCACGTGCCTCCCCAGGGCGTTGGCCCCGACCACGCGCACCGTCGCCGTGTCTTCCTCGACCGCCTCGATCCTGCCCGTCAGCACCATCGTGTCCCCCGGGTGGTTGGGCGCCCCGAGCCTGATGGCGACCTTGCGGAGCACCGCCGACGGGCCGAAATGGTCCGTGATGTACCTGCCCACCAGCCCGTTCGTCGTCAGGATGTTCATGAAGACATCGGGTGAGCCCTTCTGCCGGGCCAGCTCCGCGTCGTGGTGCACGTCCTGGTAGTCCCGGGAGGCGATGGCCCCGGCCACGATCAGCGTGCGCGTGATCGGGATCTCCAGCGGCGGCAACTCGGCGCCCACCCTCAGTGACTCCATGCCTCATTCCCCACTCGCGATCAACTCCCCGAGTTCCTGCAGCACTTCGGCCCCACATCCCAGATGGGCGCCCAGCTGCCGCCCCCACAGGAAGTGCCGGTGCACCGGATGGTCGAGGTCGGCTCCGGCTCCGCCGTGCAGATGCTGACCGGTGTGGACGACCTGCTGCCCCGCCTCGGCGGCCCACCAGGCGGCGGTCAGCGCGTGCGTGGCGTACGGCAGCCCCGCGTCCCGCCGCCAGGCGGCCTCGTACGCCGTCACCCGTATCGCCTCGGTGTCCAGGTGGGCGTCGGCGGCCCGGAGTTGGACGGCCTGCCGGGTGGCGAGCGGGCGCCCGAACTGCTCCCTGGTGTTGGTGTGTGCCACCGCCCGCGCCAGCGACCCGGCGCACACCCCGGCCTGCAGCCCGGCGAAGGCGGTGCGGGCGGTGGCGAGGACGTCCGCGTAGACACCGGCATCCGGGCCGCCGAGGGGTTCCGCCGGTGCGCGGTCGAGGAGGAGCCGGGCCGCGGACCAGGGTGCCGTCAGCTCGACCGGGACGGTCCGCGTGCCGTCGCCGAGCGGGGCCAGCCACAGACGGCGGTCGGTGTCGGCGACCAGGACGTGGGTGGCGTCCCGGAGCCAGGGGACGGCGGGGACGGAGCCGGTCAGCCCGCCTCGCGCCAGGGCCCGTACTCCCCCCTGCGCCGGAAATGCCCCGCCGACCACCACCGAACCGTCCTCGATGCCGGGCAGCAGCCGCTCCCGCTGCTCCGGGGTGCCGTGGGAGGCGACCGCCAACAGGCCGTACACGCACGTCGCCGCGTAGGGCACCTGGGCCGTCGTACGCCCCTGTTCCTCCAGGAGCAGCACGAGCCCGAGCAGGCCGAGTTCCGTCACGGCGCCGATCAATCCCGCCGTGCACAGGGCCTTCCACAGGTCGGGGTCGCTGCCGGTGCCGACGGCCCCCAGCCGCTCGTGGGTGGCGAGGTCACCGAAGATCCGCGCGGCCAGGTCGCGGGCCTCGGCCTGGGCCTCGGTGGGCGTGAAGTCCATGTCACCCCTCGCCCTCGACGGCCCGGAAGACCGGCAGGACCAGGGCGCCCTCCTCGGCACCCTCGTCCTCGTATCTCCGGAACTCCGCCCGGACCGGCAGGCCGATGCGCACCTTGTCGTGGGGGACGCCCACCACGGTGCTCACCATCCGCACGCCTTCGGCCAGTTCGATCAGGCCGACGGCATAGGGACCCGACGCGTCAGCGGCGTGATCGGATTCTGTGAAGGCCGGGAAGGGCGGGTGGTGCATCACCACGTACGAGTAGACCGCGCCCCCGCCGCTCGCCTCGACCGTGTCCCAGTCCAGGCAGCCGCAGGCGTTGCAGCCCGGCAGCCAGGGGTGGCGCAGGGTGCCGCAGCCCGTGCAGCGCTGGATGAGGAGCCGGTGCGCGGCCACGCCCTCCCAGAAGCCGGCGTTGTCCCGGTTGACCACCGGGCGGGGGCGCCGCGCCCGGGGGGCGCGCCGTGCGGGGGCGTACTTGAGGATGCGGAAGCGGTGCGTGCCCACCAGGTCGCCGCCGGCCCTCACGTCCATGCGGGTCGTGACGAAGTACCCCGCGCCCAGCTTCGTCGTTTTGCGGTCGGAGACCGACTCGATCACCGCGTCGAAGCTGACCTCGTCGCCCGGACGCAGGGGCCGTAGGTACTCCTGCTCGCAGTCGGTGGCCACCACGGACGTGCAGCCCGACTCGTCCAGCAGGCCGAGGAGTTCGTCATAGGCCTCGGTGCGTCCCTCGTGGCCCGAGAGGCCGCCCATCGTCCATACCTGGAGCATGGTGGGCGGAGCGATGGCGTCCGGCCCGCGGTACGCCGGATGGGTGTCTTCCATCGCCTCGCACCAGTGACGGATCATCGGTGCGTTCACCGGGTCCTTGCCGACGCACGCGACGGCGGCCGCGCGCCCCTCGTAGGCCTTGAGCCGCACCCCCAGCTCGTCCACCTCTTCGCTCACCTCGGCCCCCTCGTCATCCCGAGCCGCATCGTCGCGACGATCTCCCGCTGCACCTCGCTCACCCCGCCCCCGAACGTGTTGATCTGCGCCGCCCTGTTCAGCCGCTCCAGCTCGCCGTCCCCGACCGCGCCCGGGGAACCGGAGCGGATCAGTCCCGCATCTCCGACGATCTCCTGACACATGCGATACGTCGCGACAGCCGTTTCCGTTCCCGCGACCTTCACCGCGCTGGCGTCCCCGGGGGCGAGCCGGCCCGCCCCCACATCACCCGCCAAACGCCAGCTGAGCAGGCGCGACGCGGCCAGCCGGACATGCGCCTCAGCCGCCAGAAAACGCACCCACGGCTCGTCAATCCGACGCCGCCCGGTCACCGGATCGGGGGTACGGGCGGCGGCGAGGGCAGCGGCGTGGAACTCCTCGGCCTGCATGCCGATGGCCGCGAGGGCGACCCGTTCGTGGTTGAGCTGGCTGGTGATCAGCGACCAGCCCTCGTTCTCGGCGCCGACCAGGTTCTCCGCGGGGACGCGGACACCGTCGTAATACGTGGCCGTCGTCGTCTGACCGCCCACGGTCTCGATCGGTGTCCAGGAGAAGCCGGGGGTGTCGGTCGGGACGAGGAGGAGGGAGATGCCCCGGTGCCGGGGCGCGTCCGGGTCGGTGCGGCAGGCGAGCCAGATCCAGTCGGCGTGCTGGGCGCCCGAGGTGAAGATCTTCTGCCCGTCGATCCGCCAGCCGTCGCCCTCCCGCACCGCCCGGGTCCGCAGCGAGGCGAGGTCGGTACCGGCCAAGGGCTCGGTGTAGCCGATCGCGAAGACCAGGTCCCCGGCGAGGATCCGGGGCAGGAAGTAGGCCTTCTGGCGCTCGCTGCCGTACTTCATCAACGTCGGGCCGACCGTGTTCAGGGTGACCATGGAGACGGGGGCGCCGGCCCGGTACGCCTCGTCGAAGAAGACGAACTGCTCGTCCGCGCCCCGGCCCTGGCCGCCGTACTCGGCCGGCCAGCCGAGCCCCAGCCAGCCGTCGGCACCGATGCGGCGCAGCAGGGCCCGGCTGTCGGCGACTTCGCCACGCTCGGGCAGCAAGCCGCGGAAGTAGGCGCGGAGTTCGGCGCGCAGACGCTGCTGCCGCTCGGTGGGGGCGAGGTGCACGGCGGGCCCTCCCGGCCTCACTTGCCTGACGGGACGGTTTCTGACTGTCCGTCAGATAGGGGGCGGTGTCAAGGCCGGCCGCCCCGAGCCGGCACGCCGGAAGCCCGCCCCCGCGCCCGCACCGGAGCGCCGGAAGGCCACCCCCGCGCGCCCGTCGGCGCACTACCGGAAAACGCCCCGACGGCCACCCCCACGCACCACCGAAAACGCCTGCGCGGCGGCACCGGAGTACCGCCGCGCGGACGCGTTGCGACCCTGAAGCACACCCCTGAGGGCCCTCCCCACGAGGGACCTCAGCCGACGCTCACCACCACAGCCGGGTGAAGTGGATGGCCACGTTCTCGTTGCCCTGTTGGATGGCCGTCCAGGCGGAGCCCTTGACCTGGGCGGTATTGCTCTGATTCGAGGCGCCGGAGCCGGCCGCGTTCTGTTGTGTGGTGGACGAGTTTCCGTTGTTGTCGTGGCCGACCCCGCTGCCGACGATGCTCGCCACGCCGGCGTTCGATCCGTCGTCCGCGAAGGCGCCGTTGTCCGCGGCAGCGACACCGGCGAAGAGGGCGGCGGCGAGCGGGAGGGCGGAGACGGCGGCGAGAACGCGGGCGGTACGGATGCTTGCCATGTTGTTCCTCCAGAACGGAGCACTCAGCGGCCCTGAGGCCGAAAGTACGTGAAGTACGGCTTGCGCCAAGGCAGTTGGCCGACCACCTCGGCTGTCGTGAACGACGTCGCGCCTCCAGAGTTGCCCACCGAATCCCCAGCGAACCAGCCCGGAAGGCATGATTCGCACGCAAGCGTGATGACATGTCGATAAACCCCTATCGTCACTTTTGGGCATCTCACCTCACAAACAGGGAACAGCCGGGGCATTCACTCACCAAGCACCACAAGAGGCGAATCGTTCCGGCAGCTTTCCGGCCATTCCCCCTCGCCCCGGCGCGCCACCCCGCCCCCCACTTCCCTTTTTCGAACGTACGTACGAACATGGATCCATGGCCACCACCGACCGGCAGGCCACGACGCTGGCCCTCGCACACGCCCTGTCAGCCGCCGAACGCGGACTGGCCGTCATCCCCCTGTCCCGGACGAAACTGCCGGCCCTGCGCTCCCCGCACCGCGACGCCCCCGACCCCACGCCCTGCCACGGCGAGTGCGGCCGCTTCGGCCACGGCGTGTACGACGCCTCGACCGACCCGGCCCGCATCCGCGAGCTGTTCGCCGCCGCACCCTGGGCCACCGGTTACGGCATCGCCTGCGGCCTGCCCCCGCACCACCTGATCGGCGTCGACCTGGACACCAAGTCCGGCACCGACTCCTCGACCGCCCTGCGTGAACTGGCCCTGCGCCACCTGTTCACGATCCCGGAGACGGTCGTCGTCCTCACCCCCAGCGGTGGCCGCCACCTGTGGCTGACCGGCCCGCCCGACGTCGTCGTCCCCAACTCGGCCGGCCGGCTGGCCCCTGGTATCGACATCCGGGGCGCCGGCGGTTACCTCGTGGGCCCCGGCTCCCGCACCGACCACGGCGTGTACGCCGCCGCGCCCGGCACCGCGCACCTGACCCCCGCCCTGTGCCCGCCGACCCTGCTACGGCTGCTCGTGCCCCCGCCCCGCACCGAGCACCCGGCACCGCCGCCCGCCGGCGACCACGGCCGGGGCTTGGTCCAGTTCGTGATGACCGCCCACGAGGGCCAGCGCAACACCCGGCTGTTCTGGGCGGCCTGCCGCGCCTACGAGAACGGCATCGGCCCCGCCCTGCTCGCCCCCTTGATCGAGGCGGCCCTGAACACCGGCCTCTCCGAGCGCGAGGCCCGGGCGACGATCGCGTCGGCGGCCCGGATGACGGGGCATCGGCCGTGAGGGCCACGCACCTCGGTGCGCTCGCGACCGCCGTGATGACTACGGCGTGTAGACCTGCTCCAGTCGGTCGATGGAACCGTCGTCGCCGGTCTCGTACCTGAACACCAGGCCGGAGTCGGGGTGCGCCTCGATCCAGTCGATCAGCTCCTCCACGCCGATGCGCCGGCTCTCACTGCTGTCGGTGACGGGGTTGGTGGCGGTGACGTAGGCGGCCTGGTCCAGGGCCCAGCGGCTGTCCTCGCCGGTGACGACGAACGGCGCACCGTCACTGTCCTTGCCGGGGCATCCCCAGGCCCCGTGCCGGATGACGAGGTTCACCTTGCCGGTGCTGCCGTCGAGTTCCTCGACGCGGTAGACGGCGAACTCGTCGGGATCGACGTGGTCCGGGTCCGGCGCCTCGCTGACACAGCCGGCCGCCGGTGTCGCCGTGGTCCCGGCCGGACCGGTGGCCTTGGAGGCGGGCGACGCGGTCGCGGTGGCACCCCCGCTCGCCGAGGCCCCACCCTTGCCGCTGCCGCCGCCCTTGCCGCCGCTCTTGTCCTTGCCGCCCGCCGTGCCGGGCGCCGAACCGGCCGTGGCGTCGGCGCTCCGCGCAGCGCCGGCCCCGGCGGCGGAGTCGCTCCCCTGGCACCCGGTGAGCACGGCGGTCAGCGCGACCGACACGAGCGCGACGACGACGGGTCTGAGGCGATGGGCATTCATCCGGGACGTCCCCCTGTTCACGGGCGGCCCGACCGGCCGCACCCGGATCCGGACCGTAGCGCCCAGCCGCGCGCACCGCGCCACCGGAACGGCCTGTGTCACGGACCCGGGACAGTGCCGTCACCTCGCACGGATCATGTGAGGCCCGCAGACCGGGACCAGCACGCACCTCCCCGGCGCAACAGCAACGACCCCGCACCAGTGTCCCGGGTACGGGGTCGTTCTCCTGCGCGGTGGGTGTGGGATTTGAACCCACGGTGACTCGCGCCACGACGGTTTTCAAGACCGTTCCCTTAGGCCGCTCGGGCAACCCACCTCGGCCCCGTCCCACCTGGGGCGGAGCGGGTACAGCGTACCGGGCTCCGGCCACGCGCGGGGCTCTTGGTCCACACGGGGTCCCCTGCCTCTGCCTCTGCCTCTGCCCAAGATCTCTCCGGATCGACCTTCTGGGCGTACAACAACCTGGACACCAGGTGGGAGTACAGGACCGACTGCGCGAGCTTCGTCTCCAAGGCCCTGGACCACGGGGGGCGGAATTCCTCGATCATTCCGCACGAGGAGAACGCCAAGGTGGAGGATCTCGTCTTCTTCAAGTGGAAGAGGGAGAGGGGTTACCACCATGCGGCGATCGTCTCGTCCATGGTGCAGGGGCATGCGGGGATCGTGCAGCACGGCCCGAAGAATCAGACCACCTCCACGAGGTGATCAATCGGCACGGCCACACCTCGAACCCGATCCACAAGGTCACGATCATCAGGCCCAAGACCCGCTCGTAACAAGGACGTGAGATGCCCAGGTTGAAGCAGAGCCACACAGCGGCCGGATGGCTGGCGGCAGCAGTTTTGCTGACGTCTGGATGTGCTGTCCTCGACAGCAGCTCTGCTGATGCGAGAGGGCCAGGCGCGTCCTACGAGCAGGCGTACGCCGACCACGAGCCGTTGCACGTGGTCGGCTACCCCTCCACCGGCTCTCTGCTGGTGATGCAAGAGCTCGTGTGGGACATCGCCGACGGCAAGGCGGATGAGCTTCGCAAGCTGGCGACCAGCGACAGCAGCGAGGCGCAGGCCGGAAAGACCGCTGAGAACTGGATCAAGGGTTTCGGTGCCGGCGCCCGCGGAAGAGTGACAGGCGATTTCTATGACGGTGGTTCAGAGCGCCAGGTCGTGATCCTCTACTTCCATGCCACCCGTCAGATCAAGGAGTTCACCGTTCGACTCGATGGCGACGCGGGCAAGGAGGACTGGCGGGTCTTGATGAAATCGACCGATTTCAAGGACGCCACCCACGCTCCCGGCTGGGCGCCGAAGGAGCCGGGAGCAACCGGCTCCAGGATGAAGAACAACGGCTGATCGCCTGACTACACGAGGCCCCCGCCCTCCGGCTCGTTCCGGAGGGCGGGGGCCCGTCATCTCCCATGTCGCGGCGCCCTTCGACCTCTGGTCCGCAACAGCGCCCATCCTCGACCGGGGCGGGGTCGTGGGGGCGAAGTCCCTCCATGAGGGCCCGCGGAAAGTCCCGGCGGGCCGGTACGGGATCCGCCGACTGCCGGGTGGACCTGCCCAGGGATGCCAGGAAGGGGTGCCCCTCCCCGAGAGGCACCCCTACGCGCGCGTGCCGGTCAGCTGTCGCCCACCCGGGAACCGAGGGTGAGGTCCACCGTGTGATCCTCACCGCCCCGCTTGTAGGTGATCGCCACCTTGTCGCCGGGCTTGTGGGTCCAGATCTCGCCGATCAGGGTCGGGCCGCTGTCGATCACGTTGTCGTCGAGCTTGGTGATGACGTCCCCGGGCTTGAGGCCGGCCTTGTCGGCGGGACCGCCCGACTCGACCGCGGCGGCGCCGCCCGTGCCCTGGTCGGTGATCTTCGCGCCGTCGCTGGAGTCCTCCAGGGAGACGGACGCGCCGATCTTGGCGTACACCGGCTTGCCGGTCTTGATCAGCTGCTTGGCGACGTACTCGGCCTGGTTGATCGGGATCGCGAAGCCGAGGCCGATCGAACCCGACTGGCCGGAGCCGAAGCCGCCGCTGCCGCTGGACTGGATCGCCGAGTTGATGCCGATCACCGCGCCGGAGGAGTTCAGCAGCGGACCGCCCGAGTTGCCGGGGTTGATGGACGCGTCGGTCTGCAGGGCGCTCATGTAGGAGGCCTTGCTCGAGGAGCTGCCGTCGCTGGAGGCCACCGGACGGTTCTTGGCGCTGATGATGCCCGTGGTGACCGTGTTGGACAGCCCGAAGGGGGCGCCGATGGCGATGGTCTCGTCACCGACGGCCACCCTGTCCGAGTCGCCGAGGGCGAGGGGCTTGAGGTCCGACGGGGCGTTCTTGAGCTTGATGACGGCGACGTCGTAGCCCTGGGCGTGCCCGACGACCGCCGCGTCGTACTTCCTGCCGTTGGGGAAGGTGGCCGTGAGCTTGCCGCCGTCGACGGCGTCCGCCACCACGTGGTTGTTGGTGACGATGTGGCCCTGGGTGTCGAAGACGAACCCGGTACCGGTGCCGCCCTCGCCGCTGGTGCTCTCCGCCTCGATGGTGACCGTGCTGGGCAGCGACTTGGCGGCCACGTTGGCGATCGTGCCCGGGGCGCGCTTGACCTGCGAGGCGCTGTTGTCCGAGGCGGAGACGGTGGTGGAGCCGTTGCTGTCGTTGTCCTTGGCCAGGGTGTAGCCGAGGCCGCCGCCCAGGCCGCCGGCGGCCAGCGCGGCCACGAGGACCGCGGCGACCAGCCCGCCGCGCCCGCTGCGGGGCTTGGGGGCGGGCTGCTGGTACGACGACCCCCAGCCTGCACCCGCGCCGCCGGAGCCGTCACCGTAGGACGGCGTGGCCGGGGGCGGGGGCGGCCAGGAGCCGTCGGGGGCCGGGCCGCCGTAGGGCTGGTGGGCGTGGGGGGCGGGTCCGGAGGCGTACGCCTGCTCCGACGGGCCGGCGGGGGCCTGCGCTGCGGCTGCGGTGCCCTGCTCCCCGGCGCCGGGGCCGCCCTGGTCCACCGGCGGAAGCGGAGCCGTCGGCGCGCCCCCGTCGGGCACGGAGCCCTGCGGCGAAGCAGCGGGAGATGCCACCGGCACAGGAGGTGCGGACGGGGCCGGGGGTACCGCGTTGCCCTCGTTCTCGGTGCTCACAGCTCTTCTCCTCGATCCACGGCTGTTGTTCTCGGTCGCACTCGGTCACACTCGCTCATGCTCGCTCACGCTCGTCGCGGCGTGCACGTTCGTCGCCCGTGAAGCGTGGGCCCGGCGCGATGCAGCTGTGCATGGTTCCGTGTTCCTGTTGTATGCAGTCAGCTTTTCCCACGGGCCGTCAGAGCACCATAAGCGCTGCCTGTGGGTCCAGCGGCACCCTTTATATACGACTTTTAAGGCAAAAGTTACATAAATGAACAGGCCGGATGCCCCGTTCGCCGCACGGACGCACCCGCGCCGCCCCGTGTACCCCGCGTCGGTGGCACCATGACGCGGTGACCCACGCACCACAGCACGCCATCCAGGTCGTCGCGCACCGAGGGGCCTCCGAGGATGCACCCGAACACACCCTGGCCGCGTACAAGAAGGCGATCGAGGACGGGGCGGACGCCCTGGAGTGCGACGTACGGCTGACCGCCGACGGTCATCTGGTCTGCGTCCACGACCGGCGGGTGAACCGCACCTCCAACGGCCGCGGTGCCGTATCGGCCCTGGAACTGGCCGACCTCGCCGCCCTGGACTTCGGCTCGTGGAAGTCCCGCGACGTCTGGCGCGGGCGGGACGAGGAGCCCGACTGGGAGCACCGGCCGGAGGACCCGGCGGAGACCTCCGTACTCACCCTGGAGCGGCTGCTGGAGCTGGTCGCGGACTCCGGGCGGCGGGTGGAGATGGCCATCGAGACCAAGCACCCCACACGCTGGGCCGGACAGGTGGAAGAGCGGCTGCTGCTCCTGCTGAAGCGCTTCGGACTGGACGCACCCGCCTCGGCGGCCGAGTCGTCGGTACGGGTCATGAGCTTCTCGGCGCGCTCCCTGCACCGCGTGCGCGCCGCGGCGCCGACGCTGCCGACGGTCTACCTGATGCAGTTCGTCTCGCCCAGACTGCGCGACGGACGGCTGCCGGCGGGCGTGCGGATCGCGGGCCCCTCGATCCGCATCGTGCGCAACCACCCCGGATACGTGGAGCGGCTGAAACGAGCCGGTCATCAGGTCCACGTCTGGACCGTGAACGAGCCCGAGGACGTCGACCTCTGCCTCGAGCTGGGCATCGACGCCATCATCACCAACCGCCCGCGCGCGGTGCTGCGCCGGCTGGGTCGCTGAGTTCGGGAGGACAAGGCCGCAAGAGCCGGGTAAGGACCCGTCCACACCCCTTGACCCCGGCGCCCGGCTACACCATCCTCCATTCTCGGCCACACCAATGAAATCCAGCCACACGACGACAGGCCCGTCACCGGGAGTGCTCCGGCGCATTCGCCCCGTATGCGGTCGTTGCGAATGCGTCACCGCAAGGGGATTGGCCGGTTTCCGGTACAGGCCAAAGGGGCATCCACACCGTGGCGTGGGGCAAAGGAGGTCTCGGGGGTGGCGTTGGTGGTGGCACAGGAGGTGCCCACGTCGTCGAGCATGGCCGTACCCCATGGCCCTGCGGGCGTGGGGAAGGCGAGGCACCGGATGCGTGCGCAGCTGCGCAGCGGAGGTGTTTCGGAAACGGTCATCGATGATGCCGTACTGATCCTTTCCGAACTTTTGAGCAACGCCTGCAAACACGGCCGGCCCCTGGGGGACGCTCCGGCCGGCGACGGTGATGTGCGCGCCGCATGGCGGGTGGACGTCCGCGGGCGGCTCATCGTGGAGGTGACGGACGGCGGCGGCCCGACTCGGCCGGCTCCGGCCACCCCGTCGGTCACCGCGCACGGCGGCCGCGGGCTCAACATCATCACGGCCCTCGCCGACGACTGGGGTGTGCGGGACGACATCCAGGGCGAGGTGACGGTCTGGGTGGTGGTCAACGACGATGTCCACGATCCTGATGCCGGGGGCGGCGGGGGCGGCGGTTTCGCTACGCGCGTCACCGCCTCCGCGGTTCCGGCCATGGCCGAACTGGACTTCGCCGACGCGTTCGACGAGCTGGACTGAGACCTTCCCCGGCACGGGAATTGGCCACAGGTTCGCACCCCCGGCTCGCCCACGTGTCCGTTGTCCACAGGTTCCCGTCGGTCGTGCCCCGAACGGCTAGGCTCCCGAGCGTACGAGACAGCCGTAACCGGGAGACCCCACGATGGCCAAGAAGCGACCCCAGACGAAGGCCAAGCGGCCGCAGCTCAGCGACGCAGAGGTCCCGGTCGTCGGCGCCCGCGAACCCTGCCCCTGCGGCAGCGGCCGGCGCTACAAGGCCTGCCACGGCCGGGCCGCCGCCCACGCCACGACCGAACTGGTGCACCGCCCGTTCGAGGGTCTGCCGGGCGAGTGCGACTGGGTGGCACTGCGCGAACTGGTGCCGGCCGCCACCGTGGAGCTGACCCTGCGGGGCGGCCTGCCGGAGGGGGTCCCATCGGTCAGGCTCGCCACCGTGCTGCCGATGGCCTGGCCCGCGCTGCGCCGCGACGACGGCTCGGTCCTGCTCGGGTTGCAGAACGACACGCCCTCCGGTGACATCAGCCGCGACCTCGCCGACACCCTCCAGCGCGCCCTGGAGGCCGAGCCCGGCACTCCGGTGGAGGGCCGCCGCGCTCCCGCCGAGGGCCCCCGGCTGCAGGATCTGCTCGACCCGGAAGGCGCGTTCGAGCCAGTTGTGCACAGCGGCTTCGAGTTCTGGGTGCCGGACGCGGAGAACGCCACCCCGGAGGTGGCCGCCTCCCTGGAGCGCGCCAACGCCGCCGCCATCCCGACCGCGAAGCTGTCCGGCGTGGATGCCGCGTACTGGTGCGAGACCCCGGAGAAGAACCACCTGCGCTGGGTCATGCCGCATGCGGAGGAGCAGCTTCTGGACGCTCTCGCCCGGCTGCACGCGGCCGGGCGTTCCAGCCTCGGCGAGGGCACCCGGCTGGTGGGTTCCTTCCGTGCTCACGGCCTCACGGTGCCGGTCTGGGACCTGCCGAGCGGGGTCACGGCCGAGGACGTGGAGAAGCCGGCCGCCGAGTTCGCCGAACGGCTGGCCACCGCCCTCGCCGTCACCGAACCGCTCACGCCCGACGAGCGACGGGCCCGCGGCGGACTGACAAGCCGCCAGGTCACGCTCAGCTGAGACACCCCCGGACACGGATCACGGCTGACCGACCGGTCAGTCGTGACGACGGCGCCCGGATCAGGTGACTCCTGTCACAACTACCCGTCGTGACAGGGAAATCAGTGTCCGAATAGCCGAGATCGAATTTGCGAACCGCCGATCTCTTGTTACCGTTCCAGTAGCCCGGTTGCTGGTGCATCCCCCGTCGCCAGCAACCGGGTCTTTCCATGTCCGGGTGCGCTGTACGGCGCGACGCCGAGCGTCAACTCCCGTTGGCCTCACCGGAGTTGCTGGCCGAGCGCAGCAGCAGCGGCCCCTCGGGCCCGCGTCCGGCGAACTCGCCGACCGCCGTGTAGGAGTCCAGCGCGCCCCGGGTGCGTTCGCGAGGCGTCTCACAGGTGGCGGGCTCGTCGTCGGCGGCCTCGGCGCAGTGCGTCTGCACGGTCCGGCCGCCCGGCCCCATCAGGCTCAGCTCAAAGTCCACGGCCTCGCCGGTGGTGTTGCGGTAGTAGGTGCGTGCCCAGACGTCCTCGCCCTGCGTCATCACACAGGTCTGCGCCTCGACGCCGTCGGCGGAGGAGAGTTCGGGTCCGCACCTGGCGGCGGTGGCAAGGCCCAGGCCGAGCACCAGTGGGGAGCGCGTCGGAGCGGCCGAGGGCGTCCCGGCGGCGGCGCGCGAAAGCGGGGGTACGACGGCCTTCCCGTTCTTCCCCGCCCGCCCGGTGGAATCGCCCACCTGCCCCGCGGACGCCACGGCCAGCGGCAGTGCGGCCGCGGCCGCCACGACACCCGCGAGAGCGAGCAGACGAAGCCTTCGGGGGTCCGGCCCGCCGCGGTGCGACGGTCGCGTGCCGTGACCCCCAGAAATGCGCAGCATATAGCGGAAGATAACGACCACGGGCGCCATCGGGCCGCGCCCGCGCCCGACACCCTTACAACTCGGGCGCGCTCACACCCGTACGAGTGAGGGCGTCGACCACCGCGTCCACCACGGCCTCCACATCGGGCACCCAGGGCGAGGCCGAGCCGGGCAGCGGGGGGCGCTCCCAGCGGACGGCGCCCTGGCCGGTCTCGGAGGGGGGCAGGGCGAGGTAGCCGCCCTCCCCGTGGAAGCGCAGCGAGCCGGGTACGAAGTCCTTGGCGTAGAGCAGCTCACCCAGCTGCTCCAAGGAGTACGGCTTGACGAGCACCGCCCAGCGGGTCGGCGCGGCGATCACCGGGCCGAGGCGCATGCCCCGCCGGTCGAGCAGGGCGAGCGCGCGCGCCGCCGCGAGCGCCGGCAGGCTCACCGCGCAGGGCGCCGTGCCTCCGGTGGCCATGATGATCGGCGCTCCCGGCCGGTTGGTCCACCACCAGCGCACCATGCGCGCGTCGGTGGTGGCCGCGAGCAGGCCGGGGTCGAAGGGGTGCGCACCGGGCACCGTGCATTCCGGGTCGGGGCAGCCGCATCGGGCCCGCCCCTGCGGGTCCGGGGCCACTCCCGGGAGCACGGGCCACTGCCATTCCGTCGCGAAGGTCAGGGCCGCGCTGATCAGCTCAGGCCCCCCGTCGTTCCGCCTGGACAGGAGCCTGCGTCGCCTTCCGAGGATCTCGCGCATGTGCGCTCGTTCCTTTCCGTTGCACCGCTGGCAACACCGTGGACCACATCACACCATGTGTCGATCACTTCACTGTGCGTACCTGTTGGCGCATCACACCCCTGCGCACGGCAGAGGGAACCCCAGGGGGCCAAACGTTGACCGCTTCCTTAGTGCGTCCATCAAAAGCACGGGTGCGGCGCGGGGGTGGCGAAGCCTGGCGTTTTGCCGTCGCGCGTGTTTCTCTCCGCCTCCGCCGCGGGAGGATGGGGCTCGGCCGTCGGTGGCTATGACGCCCGGGTCCGTCGCCAGGTTCCGGGTGGCCCCCAACCACCCCTGGCTTTCTCCGAGTACGTACCCATCACGACCGCTGTGACGCTCTGTGGAGCAAGGCCAGTCGACCGCAATGAACCGATACCCGAGTCAGTTTTAAGCCAACTTGGCAGTAAGGCAAGGGTTTCGAAAGAAACCCACATCAGACCCACGGACACCAGGAATCCCCGCAGGACAATGCTGGACATCCCCTCACGAGTGCGTGTACATGTGGAGACACTGCTAGCGGCGCAGAATGACATGGGGGTTTGCGATGCTTTTGAGCAATACGCACCGGTCTGAAGGCCGAACGCCATGAACGCCCCGCACCCTCCGAAAGTGGCTGGAATCGATCCAACGGTTCCCACGCCCGCCCACACTGCCGCGCCCACACCCGCCGCCCCGGGCGCCACCCCCTCTCCGGACACCGCACTTCCCGTCACCGACGCCCCCGTCCCCAGCGGCCCCCCTCCCGGCACCCTGCTGCAGGACCGGCTGGCCGGCTGGGTCTCGGACCTCACGACCCTGCACGAACTCACCGAGCGCCTGTCCCGCACGAACGCGCTCGACCCAGCCCTCCACGAACTGCTGCGCGCCGGATCCGCCCTCGTCGGCGCCCGGCGCGGCCTGGTCGTCCTGGAACCCGGCGACGGACTCGGCCCCCATGCCACCGTCGGCCTCGGACTCGGCCGCGCCGACCTCGGCCACATCGAAACCGTTCCCCGCGGCTCCCACCCCTACGGCACCCTCCTCGACGCCGGCGCGGGCACCGAGATCGTGCACGCCGACCTGCTCGCCGAGGACGGCCTCGACCCCCGCCACCGCGAGGTGGCCGCCCGCCTCGGCTACGCCGCCAGCTACGCCCTCCCCCTGGCCACCGATTCCGCGGGCCGCCTCGGTGCCGCCGTGTGGCTCTACGACGAGCCCGCCGAACCGGACGAGCGCCGCCGCCACCTCGTCGGCCTGTACATCCGCCACGCGGCCGAGCATCTGACCCGGCTGCTGGAAGTCGAGCGCACGCGCGCGTGCGTGGCGACCATCACCGAGGAACTGCTCCCCTCACGGCTGCCCCGGGTGGCCGGCGTCCAGCTCGCCGCCCGGAACCGCTGCGGCGCGCGCGGCGGCGGCGACTGGTACGACGCGCTGCCGCTGCCCGATGCGGCCCTCGGTCTGTCCGTCGGCTCGGTCACCGGCTCGGGACCGAGCGCGGTGGCCGCCATGGGCCGGCTGCGCGCCTCCCTCAGGGCCTACGCCGTGATGGAGGGCGAGGACCCGGTCGCCGTCCTGTCCGACCTGGAGCTGTTGCTGCGCCTGACCGAGCCCGCCCGCTCGGCCACCGCCCTGTTCGCCTACTGCGAACCGGCCCTGCGCAAGATGACCCTGGCCGGAGCCGGGCACAGTCCGCCGCTGCTGATCGGCGAGCGGCGCACCGAGTTCGCCGAGACCTCCGTCTCCGCGCCGCTCGGCATGCTCGCCTGCTGGGAGGCACCCAGTGCGGAGATCCAGGCGGAGGCCGGGGAAACCGTCCTGCTCTACACCGACGGACTGCTGCACCGTACCGGCGAGCCCATGGACCGCGCCTTCGCCCGGCTGCGGGCGGCCGCCGCGAGCGTCCCGCGCGCGCTGCGCCGCGACCCCGGGGCCGTCGCCGACCACGTGCTGCGCACCGTCCTGCCGGACGGCCTGGACGCGGCCGACAGCGAGGAGGACGTGGTCCTGCTCGCGGCCCGCTTCGACTGAGTGATTCCGCCGGGCCGTCCGGCATGGCCAGGCATAACAGGTCTTCCGCCCCGGGCCGCTGCGGGTACGACCGTACGATGATGGAGGTCCCCGCTCGGCCACAAGCATGAGCGTCGCGGGCCCGGGGGGAGATCACATGCGTACCGAGGAGGATCACGTGTCCGACGAGCTCAACCCGGCTGTGCCCGATTCTGCTACCGCAGAGGGCCCCGAGACCGAGTCCGAGGAGCCCATCAAGCAGCGGAAGAACGGCCTGTACCCGGGCGTCTCCGACGAGCTGTCCGAGAACATGAAGTCCGGGTGGGCCGACACGGAGCTGCGTGACCTGGAGCCGATCCCGCAGGCCGCCGAGACCGCCCGCCGCCGCGCCGCACTCTCCGCGCGCTTCCCGGGCGAGCGCCTGGTGATCCCCGCGGGCAACCTGAAGACGCGCTCGAACGACACCGAGTACCCCTTCCGCGCCTCGGTCGAGTACGCCTACCTCACCGGCAACCAGACGGAGGACGGCGTCCTGGTCCTGGAGCCCACGGCCGGGGGCCACCAGGAGACGATCTACCTGCTGCCGCGCTCCGACCGCGAGAGCGGCGAGTTCTGGCTGTCCGGCCAGGGCGAGCTGTGGGTCGGCCGCCGCCACTCCCTCACCGAGTCCGAGGCGCTCTACGGCATCCGGGCCGCCGACGTGCGCGAGCTGGCCGACGCGCTGCGCGAGGCCACCGGCCCGGTGCGGGTCGTCCGCGGTTACGACGCCGGCATCGAGGCGGCCCTGACCGACAAGGTCACCGCCGAGCGCGACGAGGAGCTGCGCGTCTTCCTCTCCGAGGCCCGCCTGATCAAGGACGAGTTCGAGATCGGCGAGCTGCAGAAGGCCGTCGACTCGACCGTGCGCGGCTTCGAGGACGTCGTGAAGGTCCTCGACAAGGCCGAGGCGACGAGCGAGCGCTACATCGAGGGCACGTTCTTCCTCCGCGCGCGCGTGGAGGGCAACGACGTCGGCTACGGCTCCATCTGCGCGGCCGGCCCGCACGCGTGCACGTTGCACTGGGTGCGCAACGACGGCCCGGTCCGCTCCGGCGACCTGCTGCTGCTGGACGCGGGCGTGGAGACGCACACGCTGTACACCGCCGACGTCACGCGCACGCTGCCGATCAACGGCACGTACAGCGAGATCCAGAAGAAGATCTACGACGCCGTGTACGAGGCCCAGGAGGCCGGTATCGCGGCCGTCAGGCCGGGCGCCAAGTTCCGCGACTTCCACGACGCCTCCCAGCACGTGCTCGCCGAGAAGCTCGTCGAGTGGGGCCTGGTCGAGGGCCCGGTCGAGCGCGTTCTGGAGCTGGGCCTGCAGCGCCGCTGGACCCTGCACGGCACCGGCCACATGCTCGGCATGGACGTCCACGACTGCGCGGCCGCCCGGACCGAGACGTACGTCGACGGCACGCTGGAGCCGGGCATGGTCCTCACCGTGGAGCCGGGCCTGTACTTCCAGGCCGACGACCTGACGGTGCCCGAGGAGTACCGGGGCATCGGCGTCCGCATCGAGGACGACATCCTCGTCACCGAGGACGGCAACCGGAATCTCTCGGCGGGTCTGCCGCGCCGCTCCGACGAGGTCGAGGCTTGGATGGCGACCCTGAAGGGTTGATAAGACATTGATGGCCGGGCACCCGGGAAGGTGCCCGGCCATCGGCGTGTCCGTACGCGTGTGCAGTTTCACGTGCCTAGGGGGAGGGTTTTAGTGGACGGCTTCTGGTCCGGGGTGGGTGTGGACCTGCATCTCGAACCCGACGCGGCGGACGGCCGCCGCGTCGGTCTGGAACGGGCGCTCAGGGACGCCGTACGCGACGGGCGGCTCGCGCCCGGAACCCGGCTGCCGGCCACACGGCGGCTCGCGGCGGAACTCGGCATCTCGCGCGGCACCGCGAAGGCCGCCTACGACCAGCTCGTCGCCGAGGGCTATCTGACGGCCCGGCAGGGCTCGGGTACCCGAGTCGCCGAACTGCCGGCCGTCGAGGCGGAGGAACCGGGGACGGCGGCACGCGCGCGTGCGCCGCGTTTCGACCTCCGGCCGGGCAGCCCCGACGTGGGCGCGTTCCCGGCCGCTGCCTGGCTGCGCGCGCTGCGCCGCGCCATAGCGACGGCGCCCTCACTGGCGTACGACTACGGCGACCCGCGCGGCCGGATCGAACTGCGTACCGCGCTCTCGGGCTACCTCGGGCGGGCGCGCGGGGTGCTCGCGCCGCCGGAGCGGATCGTGATCACCTCCGGGTACGTCCAGGGCCTCGCGCTCCTCACGCGCGTCCTGGACGGCGCCTCGGTCGCCATGGAGGACCCGGGGCTGCCCTTCCACCGGGAGGTGGTGCGGCGCAACGGCGGGACCGTGCTGCCGGTGCGGGTGGACGAGCGCGGGGCCCGTCCGGGGGAGCTGGGCAATGCGGCCGCCGTGGTGGTCACCCCGGCCCACCAGTACCCGACCGGGGTGACCCTGCACCCCGAGCGGCGCCGTGCGCTCACCGAGTGGGCACGCGCGCGTGGCGGGCTCATCGTCGAGGACGACTACGACGGCGAGTTCCGCTACGACCGCCAGCCGGTGGGCGCGTTGCAGGGCATGGCCCCGGGCCAGGTGGTCTACCTGGGCACCGCGTCCAAGACCCTCGGCCCCGCGCTGCGGCTCGGCTGGATGGTGCTGCCGCCGCAGCTGGCCGACGCGGTCGCCGACGCCAAGCTGCACAGCGACCACCACACCGAGACCATCGGGCAGCTGGCGCTCGCCGAGCTGATCGACAGCCACGCCTACGACCGGCACGTGCGCGCGTGCCGGCTGCGCTACCGGCGCCGCCGGGACCAGCTCCTGGACCGGCTGGGCACGCGGCGGGGGGTGCGGGGTATCGCGGCCGGACTGCACGCGCTGATCGACGTGCCCGACGAGGCCGAGGTCCTGGCCCGTGCCGAGGCGGAGGGGCTCGCCGTCGGCCATCTGGGCAGCCATTGGCACACACCCGGCGAGGGGCGGCCGCAGGGCCTGGTCGTCGGCTACGGCACACCACGGGAGCGGACGTACCCGGATGCGCTGGAGGTGCTGGCCAAGGTCCTGGACGCCTGAAATGGACCACTGAAGCGACAGTGGATCAGCTCCGGCCGACCGGATGGGCGAGTACCGGCGCTTCTTCGGCACGGGTGTGACGGTGGCCCGCACCCTGCGTCCGCTGGTGGTGGCTTTGCTGCTGCTGGGTGCTGGGGTACACCGGGCCGGCTGCTGCTGGGCGCGCTGATGCAGGTGGCGGCCTGGGCGATGGGGCCGGCGGCCCGCGCCGCCGGCCGTGCGCGGCGCACGGTCACGGAGCCGGTGCTCGCGGGCTGACCGGCAAGGGACCGTCATGGCCGGGGAGGTCGGGAAGGCCGCTTGTCCGCCTCAGAACCGGAGAACCGGGCCGAAAAGGCGTCTACGGAACGGGGGCGTGGTCGTGCAGCACGCGCTGGAAGAGCCGGCAGTCCCGCCATCGTCCGTTGATGTGCAGGTAATTCGAGGCAAGACCGATCGGCTCGAACGCGCATTTCTGCAGCACCCGCTGGGAACCGGTGTTCTCGGTCAGCGTGGACGCCTCGATCCGGTGCAGTCCCATCGTGTCCCGGGCGATCCGGCAGACCTGCCCCACCGCGGAGCTGGCCAGTCCCTTGTTCTGCTGGTCGGCGGCGACCCAGTACCCGAGATACGAACTGCAGAAAGGGCCCCGGGAAATCCCGGACAAGGTGATCGCCCCGACGATCCGGCCGTCCGCAGCCTCGAACACCCATGGCACCACGGCGCCGTCGGCGCGCTGCCGCAGCAGCCCGTCGATGCGCTCCGCCTGGCCCTCGGTGGTGAAGAAGGATTCCGGTCTGACCGGCTCCCACGGTTCCAGGTGTGCACGGTTGTCCGTATAGGCGGAGGCGAGCGCGAAAGCGTCTGCCGCGGCGAGCGGACGCAGGATCACTCCGCCCGCTATTTCCTTGCTCTCCATGGATTCGACAAGCATGCGCGCACCCTAGCGGCGCGGTTTCCCCCGGAGCGGCCGTCATGCCGTAAGCAGGGAAGGATCTTTCTTCCACTTGAGGATCTTGTCGAAACTCACCACCGTCCCGGCCCGGCCCGGCTTGGCACCGATGTGCACGTGGTCGGCGAGTTCCCGGATCAGACACAGCCCGCGGCCGTGCTCGGCGTCCGGGCGGGCGGGCCGGATGTCCTGGGTGCGGGTTAACCCGGGGCCCGAATCGGCCACTTCGATCCGGCACTTCTCGCCGTCGAGGTACGCGGTCACCCGGTAGGCCTCCGAGCAGCCGCGGGAGGCGTCCCCACCGTGCTCGACCGCGTTCGCGCACGCCTCGCTGAGGGCGACGGACAGATCGTAGGAGACGTCCGGGTCGACGCCCGCCGTCTCCATCGTGCCGATCAGCAGCCGCCGTGCGAGCGGGACGCTCGCGGCCTCGCGGCGAAGATGGAGTGACCACCAGATGCTCATGCTCCAGCCTCCCGGCCGCGGCTCGACATACCGTTACCTATTGCCGCGCGTGCCCGGCCGTAAGCACACCGTTGACGTGACTCCGCCCATATGGGCGATGCGCCCCGGGAGGAATCGGTGTATGAGGGATGACTTTTCGCGGAGGATGATCTTCCATTCGTAACGGCGGTCTTTCCCTGCGTGACGGGATCCCGCGCCCTGCCGCAGGTGTCGGGCGGGCCCAGTGCGATGATTGGCCCGCCATGACTGCCCCCCACCCGCGCACGGCGCGTCCCGGAGCCGGGCTCCGGATCCTGCGGGCCGCGGTGTTCGCCGCGGTCTGCGTCGTGCTGGCCGCGGCCGGGCACACCCTGGCCTCCTGCGCGCGCGTGCCCCTGTGGACGCTCGGCGCGGGATTCGCCGGCTCCCTGCTGCTCGTGGCGCCGCTCGCCGGACGCGCTCGCTCGCTGCCCGGCATCGCCGCACTGCTCGCGCTCGGCCAGACCGTGCTGCACACGCTGTTCGGGCTGGGCCAGCACACGGCGTCCGGCGCGATGGCAATGGGCTCGAGCGACGTGCCGCAGAGCGACAGCGCGCTCGTCGAGCGGGCCGCCCGGCTCGTGTGCGGGTCCAGCCCCTCGGCGCTCACCCCCGGGCACGCCTACCGGCTGCTGCTCGACGCGCACCTCATCGATCCCTCGGACCAGGCCGTCGGCACCATGCCGGCCATGCGCCACATGGACGACGCCGCCGGCTCCTCGGCGTCGCTGCTGCCCTCCCTGCCGATGCTGCTCGGCCACGTCCTCGCGGCCGTCGTCGCCGGCTGGCTGCTGCGCCGCGGCGACCTGGCCCTCCTGCGGCTCATCGAGCTGTCGGCGCACGGAGTCGCGGAGGGGGCACTCATGCGATCCCTGCGCGGAGCGCTCGCGCTGGCGCACGCCCTGTGCGCCGGGCTGCTGCCCGCGACCGAGCCGGCCCCGCGCGGCCGTCGTACCGCCCGGGACGAGGCTCCCGCCCCGCACACCACCGCACTCCAGCACACGGTGATCCGGCGCGGCCCGCCCGCCGCCGCGTTCCTCCTCGCCGCCTGACACGACGCGACCACACTCCACCGGACCCGGGAACGGAGCCGGACGAGAGGGGCCGCCGTCGTGCGGCACGCAGCGTTGCGCGTGGTGTGAGCGACACGGCCGAGACGCCGGTCCCGCGCACGCGTATCCCTTTCACCCGGACACCGGATTCACACCGGAACTCACGCAGAGTGGAGTGCTCCCTGCCATGAGGGCTTCTCGTATCGCCGCCGCCACCGCCGTCGCGGGCACGGCCGTCCTCGCCCTGTCCGCCCCCGCCTTCGCGCACGTCACCGTGCAGCCCGAGGGCTCGGCCGCCAAGGGCGGCTACGCGGTCGTCGACTTCAAGGTCCCCAACGAGCGCGACGACGCCTCGACCACCCAGGTCGAGGTGAACTTCCCGGGCGACCACCCGCTGGCCTCCGTCATGCCCGAGCCGATCGCCGGCTGGAACGTGAAGGTCACCAAGTCCAAGCTCGACAAACCGCTGACCATGCACGGCGAGAAGATCGGCGAGGCGGTCACCAAGGTCACCTGGACCGCCGACGGCAAGGGCATCGAGCCCGGCTACTTCCAGAAGTTCCCGCTCTCGGTCGGCGCCCTGCCCGAGGACACCGACCGGCTCGTGTTCAAGGCGATCCAGACGTACTCCAACAAGGAGGTCGTGCGCTGGATCGAGGCGGCGCAGGACGGCCGGGCCGAGCCCGAGAACCCGGCTCCGGTGCTGGAGCTGTCCGCCGCCACCGGCGACCACCACGGCACCTCGACCGCCGATGACGCCTCGGACGAGACCGATGGCAAGACCGGCGCCAAGACCGGGACGGCCGCCGCCGAGGGCTCGAAGGGCGGCAGCGACACCACCGCACGCGTGCTCGGCGTGGTCGGCATCGTCGTCGGCGTCGCGGGCGTGGCCTACGGCGTCCTCGCGGGCCGCCGCCGGACCGCCTGACCCCACCGTTCCGCACGCGCACGCCGGGGTCGTGCGACGCTGTCGTACGACCCCGGTGCGCGCCGGAGCTCTCACATCTGGGACATTTTTCTATGCGCAAGAAGACGTTCGCCGCGGCCGCGCTGCTCGCCGCCGCCACCCTGACCCTCTCCGCCTGCGGCAGCGGCGACGACGGCAAGTCACCCGTCGCCGTGGTCTCCGAGGAGACCGACTCGGGCAAGGCCGCCACCGTCCTCGACAAGCCGTTCGAGAAGCCGGACCTGGTCCTGACCGACACCCATGGCAAGAAGTACGACCTGCGCGCCGAGACCAAGGGCCACCCCACGCTGATCTACTTCGGCTACACGCACTGCCCCGACATCTGCCCCACGACCATGAGCAACATCGCCGTCGCCAAGAAGGCGCTGCCCGAGGCCGCGCAGAAGGACCTGAGGGTCGTGTTCGTCACCACCGACCCCGCCCGTGACACCCCCGCCGAGCTGGGCAAGTGGCTCAAGGGCATCGACCCGCAGTTCATCGGCCTGACCGGGGACTTCTCCACCATCCAGGCCGGTGCCCGCTCCGTCGGCATCTCCATCGAGCCGACCAAGAAGGACAAGAACGGCAAGGCCGTCTCGGTGCACGGCACCCAGGTCATCGCCTTCTCCCCGAAGACCGACGGGGGTTACGTCCTCTACGGCGAGGACGCCACGGTCGACGACTACACCAAGGACCTGCCCAAGCTCGTCGAGGGAGCGAAGCCGTGAGGCGTGCGCTCCTTCCCGCGGCCGCGCTCGCCGGCGCCCTGACGCTCGCGGGCTGCGGCACCGGCGCGGACTCCGGCTCCTCGAAGGCCGAGCTGTCCGTGAGTTCGCCCTACATGCCGCGGCCGGTCTCCGCCGACATGGCCGCCGGTTTCCTGACGATCACCAACAAGGGCGGCGCGAAGGACGAGCTGACCTCGGTGACGAGCGACGTCGCGGGCCGGATCACCATGCACAGCACCGTCGGCGGGGCGATGGAGGAGAAGACCTCCTTCGCCATACCCGCGCATGGTCAACTCGTGTTCAAAAGCGGTGGCAGCCATCTGATGTTCGAGAATCTGAGGCACCAGCCGGAGCAGGGCCAGAAGGTCACCCTGAAGCTCGCCTTCGCCAAGTCCGAGGCCCTTACCGTCGAGATGCCGGTGAAGTCCGCCACGTACAACCCGTCGACCGGCCACTGATGGAGGGACCACCTTGACGCGGACCATCACCCCCCGCCTGCGCACCCTGGTGCTGCTGCTCCTCGCCGTCACCGGCGCGCTGCTCGCGGGCGCCGGACCGGCCTCCGCGCACGCCGCGCTGACCGGCAGCGACCCCGCGCAGGGGGTGGTGGTCGACAAGGCACCCACCCAGGTGTCGCTCACCTTCTCCGAGAAGGTGGCGATGAGCGACGACTCGCTGCAGGTCCTCGACCCCAAGGGGAAGAAGGTCGAGGTGGGTTCGCCCACCAACGTCAGCGGGACGACGTACGCCGTGAAGCTCAAGAGCGGCCTGGCCAAGGGCACCTACACGGTCGCCTACCAGGTCGTCTCCGCGGACAGCCACCCCGTCTCGGGCGCCTACACCTTCTCCATCGGGGCACCCTCGCAGACCGTCGTCTCCGGCGTCGGAACGGCGGCGGGCGGCGGAGTCGTCGGCTGGCTGTACGCGATCGGGCGGTATGTGTCGTACGCCGGGTTCATCGTGCTGGCGGGCGGCGCCGCCTTCGTACTGGCCTGCTGGCAGCGCGGCTCGGGCGTACGGGCGGTGCAGCGACTCGTGGTCGGCGGCTGGCTCGCGCTCACCGCGGCCACCCTGTGGCTGCTGCTCCTGCGCGGCTCCTACACCTCCTCGGGGACGCTCGGCGACGTCTTCGACCTGAACCTGCTCGGCCAGGTGCTGCAGACCAAGACCGGCGCCGCGCTGGTCTCCCGGTTGCTCCTGCTCGCCGCCGCCGCGCTGTTCATCGCCGTCCTCTTCGGCGCCTACAACCGGCGGGAGGAGGGCGAGGAGAAGCGGGACCTGACCTTCGGGCTCGCGATCGGCGGGGTGGTCGTGGCCGCCGGCCTCGCGGCGAGCTGGGCCATGGCCGAACACGCCTCCACCGGGCTCCAGCCGGGCATCGCCATGCCCGTCGACGTGCTCCACCTGCTGGCCGTCGCCGCCTGGCTGGGCGGCCTCACCACTGTGCTGGTCGCCCTGTACCGGGCGCCCGCCGAGGCCCCGGTCGAGGCCGCCGCGATCCACCGCTTCTCCCGCGTCGCCCTCGGCTCCGTCCTCACCCTGGTCGCCACCGGCACGTACCAGTCCTGGCGCCAGCTGGGCTCCTGGTCGGCGTTCACCGAGACCAGGTACGGGCAGCTGCTGCTGGTCAAGATCGGGCTGGTCGCCCTGCTGGTGGGCATCGCATGGATTTCGCGACGCTGGACGGGACGACTCGTGGACTCGGCCACGGCAGCCGTCACCCGGAAGGCGAAGCAGCGCGAGAAGCAACAGGTCGGCTCCGCGGTCACGAAGACGTCCGGGAAGAAGTCGGCGTCCGGCGAAGCCGAGGCGGCAGCCTCCGGTGACGGCAAGCGCGCCGCCCAGCTCGCCAGGCAGCGGGCCGCGGTGGACGCGGCCCGGCAGAAGCGGCTGCGGGACGGCGACCCGAGCCGCATCGGCCTGCGCCACTCGGTGCTCGCGGAGGCGAGCGTCGCGGTCGTGCTGCTCGCCGTCACCACCTGGCTGACCCAGACCGAGCCGGGCCGTACCGAGCAGGACGCCAAGGCGGCCACGTCGTCGACCTCGTCCTCCTCGTCCTCCTCGTCGTCGGATTCCTCCGGCGCGCTGACGCTGGACATGCCCTTCGACACCGGCGGCACCGACGGCAAGGGGCTCGTGCGGATCGACCTCGACCCCGCGCGCGTGGGCGGCAACGAGATGCACGTCTACGTCCAGCGGCCCAACGGGCGCGCCTTCGACGTCCCCGAGGTGAAGGTCACCTTCACCCTGGACGCGAAGAAGCTCGGACCGCTTCCGGTGAACCCCGACCACATCACCACCGGCCACTGGTCGGCGAGCGGAGTGCAGATCCCCCTGGCGGGCCAGTGGAAGATCGCTGTGACCGTGCGGACCTCCGACATCGACCAGGTGACCGTCTCCAAGAACGCGCAGATCGGCTGAATCGCACCATGCCCGACCAGTCCATTCCTCAGGCCCGTACGCCCGAATCGGCGGTGGCGGAATCCGCCGGCGGCAGCGGCCGGGGTGTCTCCCGGCGCGCCCTGCTCGGCACCGCCGGGGCCACCGGGCTCGTGCTCGGCGCGGCCGGTGGAGCCGTGGGATACGCGGCAGCGCCCGCCCAGGCCGCTCCGCTGACCTCGGTGGGCTCCGGCCGGGCGATGTTTCACGGGAAACATCAGCCCGGCATCACCGAGGGACTGCAGGCCCGCGGTCACCTCGTCGCGTTCGACCTGGTGGCGGGCGCGGGACGCAAGGAGGCGGCGGCCCTGCTGCGCCGCTGGTCGACGACGGCCGAGCGGCTGATGGCGGGCGAGGCGGCTCCCCACGAGGACACCGATGTGGCCCGGGACGCGGGCCCGTCCTCGCTGACCCTCACCTTCGGCTTCGGCCACAGCTTCTTCGGCAGGACCGGCCTGGAGAAGCAGCGGCCGGGGGCCCTCGACCCGCTGCCCGCCTTCTCCTCCGACCAGCTCGACAAGGCGCGCAGCGACGGTGACCTGTGGGTGCAGATCGGCGCCGACGACGCCCTGGTCGCCTTCCACGCGCTGCGCGCGATCCAGAAGGACGCCGGCAGCGCGGCCCGCGTCCGCTGGCAGATGAACGGCTTCAACCGCACGCCGGGCGCCACCGCCCACCCGATGACGGCCCGGAACCTCATGGGCCAGCTCGACGGCACCCGCAATCCCAAGCCGTCCGACGCCGACTTCGACAAGCGGATCTTCGTGCCCGCCCCGGGTGAGCCCGCCTGGATGGCGAACGGCTCCTACGCCGTCGTACGCCGTATCCGCATGCTCCTCGACGACTGGGAGAAGCTGTCGCTCACGGCCCAGGAGGCGGTCATCGGGCGCCGGAAGGCCGACGGGGCGCCGCTGTCCGGAGGCGGTGAGACGACCCCGATGGACCTGGAGAAGACCGACGCCAAGGGCGAGTACGTCGTCCCGATCAACGCGCATGCCCGGATCACCCGGCCCGACCGGAACGGTGGCGCGGCCATGCTGCGGCGCCCGTTCTCCTACCACGACGGCATCGACGCGGACGGCACGCCGGACGCCGGGCTGCTGTTCGTCTGCTGGCAGGCGGACCCGCTGCGCGGCTTCGTGCCGGTGCAGCGCAAGCTCGACCGCGGCGACGCGCTGTCGACGTACATCCGGCACGAGGCGAGCGGTCTGTTCGCGGTGCCGGGCGGTGCGGCCGAGGGAGAGTACGTGGGACAGCGGCTGCTGGAAGGGTGATCGCAGGTTTCAAACCACTCGGTCGAGTGGCGTCCATGAGACGTGAGGGTCGCGTTCGCCCGTGCCCATTAGGGTGAGGACATGCCAGCGAGCTATGCGTATCTCGGTCCCGAAGGCACCTTCACCGAAGTCGCCCTGCGCACGCTTCCGGAGTCGGCCACCCGGGAGCTGATCCCGTACGTGTCGGTGCAGTCCGCGCTCGACGCGGTGCGGTCCGGCGAGGCCGAGGCCGCCTTCGTGCCGATCGAGAACTCCGTCGAGGGCGGCATCACCACCACCCTGGACGAGCTGGTCGCGGGCGAGCCGCTGATGATCTACCGCGAGGTGCTGCTGTCGATCACCTTCGCCCTGCTGGTCCGCCCGGGCGCCACGCTGTCGGACATCAAGACGGTCTCCGCGCATCCGGCCGCCCAGCCGCAGGTCCGCAACTGGCTCAGGAAGAACCTCCCGGACGCCCACTGGGAGTCGGCCGCCTCGAACGCGGACGCCGCGCGGCTGGTCCAGGAGGGCCAGTACGACGCCGCCTTCGCGGGCGAGTTCGCCGCCGCCCGGTACGGCCTCGAGGCCCTGGAGACCGGGATCCACGACGCGGAGAACGCGCAGACCCGGTTCGTGCTGGTCGGCCGCCCGGCCCGGCCCGCCGCGCCGACCGGCGCCGACAAGAGCTCGGTGGTGCTGTGGCAGCGGGACGACCACCCCGGCGCCCTGCGCGACCTGCTCGGGGAGTTCGCCACCCGTGGCATCAACCTGATGCTGCTGCAGTCCCGTCCGACCGGCGCCGGCATCGGCAACTACTGCTTCTGCATCGACGCCGAGGGCCACATCTCCGACCGGCGGGTGGCCGAGGCGTTGATGGGGCTGAAGCGGATCTGCCTGCAGGTTCGTTTCCTCGGCTCCTATCCGCGTGCGGACGTCCAGCCGGGCGAGGCCAGGTCCACCCTGCCGGGGACCTCTGACGAGGAGTTCGTGGCGGCGGCGGACTGGGTGGCGCGCTGCCAGGACGGCCGGTTCTAGCGCGCTCGTAGTCTGCTTCCGGCCAGTCGTACCTGCACATCTTCGTTATCCACAGAAGTTATCCACAGGTGCGCTTCTCGACCTGGGGACAAGTCGACAAGGTGGTGGGACTCGGTCGACAAATCGTCCTGGACATCCCAGATGCGGCCACCGTCCCGCAGGTCACCCTTCGTCCACTCGTTTCCTTTGGTTCATCTTTTGGAGCGACCCCTTTCCACCCGAAAGTGGGTGTCACCCCGGTTTGAACCGGGAATTCATCAGTCCGGCCAGAAGTTCCGGAGTGATCAATTCCGAAATCCACAGACTTTCCGCACAGCCTGTGGATAACTCTTCCCGGCGTGGGGATTCCTGTGGACAACGGCCCCCTCAAGTGCCGCTCTCCACAAGGGAATCCGGTCAACAAGGCATCCACCGGCTGCCTCGTTCCAGGGAATGAGACGGCCTTGATTGACCCCCTCGACACTCTGCGCAATTGCCCCATAACGGCACGTAAGGCGCGAGTCGCAATAGTGAGTCGTGGCCCGCGAGCTCGCACCGGTAGCCTTGGCCCCGTGATTGACCTTCGCCTGCTCCGTGAGGACCCCGACCGTGTGCGCGCGTCCCAGCGCGCCCGTGGAGAGGACGTCGCGCTCGTCGACTCTCTCCTGTCTGCCGACGAGCGGCGCAGGTCCTCCGGCGTCCGCTTCGACGAGCTGCGCGCCGAGCAGAAGCAGCTCGGCAAGCTGATCCCCAAGGCCACCGGCGACGAGAAGGCCGAGCTGCTCAAGCGCGCCGAGCAGCTGAAGGCCGACGTCAGGGCCGCCGACGCCGAGCGCGACGCGGCCGACGCCGAGACCCAGCAGCTGCTGCTCCGGCTCGGCAACCTCGTCCACCCCGACGTGCCCGTCGGCGGCGAGGAGGACTTCGTCACGCTGGAGACGCACGGCACCGTCCGCGACTTCGGCGCCGAGGGCTTCGAACCCAAGGACCACCTGGAGCTGGGCCAGCTCCTCGGCGCGATCGACGTCGAGCGCGGCGCCAAGGTCTCCGGCTCCCGCTTCTACTTCCTGACCGGCGTCGGCGCCCTGCTGGAGCTGGCCCTGGTGAACGCGGCGATCGCGCAGGCCACGGCGGCCGGCTTCACGCCGATGCTGACCCCGGCGCTGGTCCGTCCGCAGTCCATGGCCGGCACCGGCTTCCTCGGCCAGGCGGCTCAGGACGTCTACCACCTCGACAAGGACGACCTGTACCTGGTCGGCACCTCCGAGGTCCCGCTGGCGGCGTACCACATGGACGAGATCATCGACGGCGACAAGCTGCCCCTGCGCTACGCCGGCTTCTCGCCGTGCTTCCGCCGCGAGGCCGGCTCGCACGGCAAGGACACGCGAGGCATCTTCCGCGTGCACCAGTTCGACAAGGTCGAGATGTTCTCCTACGTCACTCCCGAGGACTCGCAGGAGGAGCACAAGCGCCTGCTGGAGTGGGAGAAGCAGTGGCTGACCTCGCTGGAGCTGCCGTTCCGCGTCATCGACGTCGCCTCCGCCGACCTGGGCGCCTCGGCCTCCCGTAAGTACGACTGCGAGGCGTGGATCCCGACCCAGGGCAAGTACCGCGAGCTGACCTCCACCTCGGACTGCACGGAGTTCCAGTCCCGCCGGCTGTCGATCCGCGTCCGCGAGGGCAAGCAGGTCCGCCCGCTGGCCACGCTCAACGGCACCCTGTGCGCCGTACCGCGCACGATCGTGGCGATCCTGGAGAACCACCAACAGGCCGACGGCTCCGTCCGGGTCCCCGAGGTGCTGCGCCCGTACCTGGGCGGCCGGGAGGTCCTGGAGCCGGTCGCCAAGTGAGCGCCGGATTCCCCTTCCGACTCATCGCCACCGACCTCGACGGAACGCTCCTGCGCTCCGACGAGTCGATCTCGCAGCGCACCCGTGAGGCGCTCGCCGCGGCCACCGCGGCGGGCGCGGCCCACATCGTCGTCACCGGCCGCGCGGTTCCCTGGACCCGGCACATCCTGGACGACCTCGGCTACGACGGCCTCGCCGTCTGTGGCCAGGGCGCCCAGGTGTACGACGCCGGGGCGCACCGCCTGCTGACCTCCGTGACCCTGGACCGGCAGCTGGCGGGTGTGGCCCTGGCCAAGATCGAGGCCGAGGTCGGCCCGCTGTACCTGGCGGCGAGCCGGGACGGTCTGGACGGCGAGGTGCTGGTGGGGCCCGGTTATGCGGTCACCGGCAAGCTTCCGGCGACGCCGTTCACGGACGCGTCGGACCTGTGGACCGCCCCGCTGAACAAGGTCTACATACAGCATCCGACGCTGAGCGACGACGACCTGGCGGAGGCGGCCCGCCGCGCGGCCGGCGGTTTCGTCACGGTCGCCATGGCGGGCGAGGGGATCGTGGAGCTGCTGCCGCTCGGGCTGTCCAAGGCCACGGGCCTGTCCCTGGCGGCCCGCCGCCTGGGCCTGAAGGCCGCCGACACGATCGCCTTCGGCGACATGCCCAACGACATCCCGATGTTCGCCTGGGCGTCCCGGGGTGTGGCCATGGCCAACGCCCACAAGGAACTGCGGGCGGTGGCGGACGAGGTGACGGCCTCCCACGAGGAGGACGGCATAGCGGTGGTCCTGGAGAGGCTGCTGGCGTAGCCGTCGAGGCGCTCCCCGCCGCCGCGGGCAGTCGTTCCGCAGGCGCAGGGGGGCACGGCCTGCGGCGCCGGGGTCTTCTCGGCGACTGCACGCCCTGCCCACCCCAAAGCCCGGCCGAGGTGCAGTGACAACGTCTCGCGGAGGATGCACGGATCGAACGTGCGCGGGGTTGCCCCCGACCACGGCTTAGCAAGCCGGTGCCTTACCACTCGGCCAATCCTCCGGGTGGGCGGCCCACGCGAGAGCGACATCGCGTGCTCGAAGCGGCCGCCCCGGGCAGCTCCCGTGGCTCTGCGGAGGGGTAGCGACTACTCCGGAGCCTGCCTCGAGCTGCCCTGTCGGGAGCTGGACGTACTGCCGTGCATGGGCATCGTCCGGCTCCTCTCCCAGTTCGTGACGCCGGGACGTTCCCGGCGGATGGGGCACAACCACTGTGTCCCATCCGTCGAGTCGGGCGCCACTGAATTAACCGGTGCGCGGCATCGGCCCGGGGTGGCGAAAAGTCCCGCCTGCCCTCCGGGCGGACGACGGGACTTTTCACCACAGGCCCTGTCGGCGGCGCCGTCTGCGCCGGCGCGCCTTGCCGAAGAACCAGACCGCCGGCGGCTCGTCGGACCGCCACGGCCGCGGCTCCGGGTCCTCGGCCCGCCGGCGGGCGGCGAGCATCCGGGCGCGGACGGACGCCTCGGAGGTCTCGACGGCCCGCACGAAGGCCTCGTCCAGGACGGCCTCGCCCCGGAGGCCGCCGTCCCGGAGGCCGCCCTGATCCCTCGTGCCGCGGTATCTCCTGTGCCGTCTACGGCCTCCGGGCCGTACATCCGCTGCCCAGTGTGCCCGCGGGGAGGGAGGTCCCCGTCAGGTCCACCGGACCCCTTCGGGGCCTACTCCTCGCCCGCCAGCGTCAGCGCCCGCAGCTTCTGGCCGGCGTACCAGGTGGCCAGGACGGTGACCGCGACCAGCAGCACCGTGGCCGTGGTCAGCCCGACGTCGGAGGTCACCAGGTCCCCGCCGGCCACCTTGTGGGCGACGGCCAGCGACCACTGCTGGACGCTCAGGGTGCGGGCGCCGGGCACCAGGGAGCCGAACAGGGCCTCCCAGACCAGGGCGTAGACCAGCCCGAAGACCACCGCGTGCCGGGACACCGTGCCGAGGAGCAGGAACAGTGCGGAGTAGGCGATGGAGGAGACGAGCGCGGCCACGGTGTAGGCGACGGCGACCTGCTGTCCGTTGCCGTTCAGGACGAGTCCCGCGATCAGGGTCGGCACCGCCGAGAACACCATGGTCACCGCGACGGCGACGATCAGCTTGGTGAAGACGATCGTCGGCCGCTTCAGCGGCTTGGACAGCAGGTAGACGACGGAGCCGTCGTCGATCTCCGGGCCGATCGCGCCCGTGCCCGCGATGACGCCGATGATCGGCACCATGGTGGCGAGCGCGAAACCGCCGAGGACATCTGCGGCCGTCTGGTCGTCGGCCCCGGTCAGGCCGCGTACGGCCACGGAGATCACGAGCAGCAGCAGGGGCAGCGCGCCGAGGATGAGGGCCCGGCGGCGGCCGAGCAGGGCCCGATAGGTGAGCCGGGCGACAGTGGGGTCGTACATCTTCGGCCTCCTACGCCGCGACCAGGTAAGAGAAGACTGACTCGAGGGACTCGTCGGACGGCGAGACCGTGAGCAGCCGGATGCCGTGGTCCCTGGCGACCTTCGGCAGCAGGGCGGTGAAGCGGCCGAAGTCGACGGCCTGGACGCGCAGCGCGCCCTCGGTGACGTCGACCTCGATGCCGGACGTCGACGGGTCGGCGATCAGCGCGGCCGCGAGGGCCCGGTCGTCGCTGGAGCGCACCAGGTAGCGGTGCGGACGGTCGGTCATCAGGCGGCGGATCCTGCGGAAGTCGCCGCTGGCCGCGTGCCGTCCGGCGACGACGACCTCGATGTGCCGGGCGAGCTGCTCGACCTCTTCGAGGATGTGGGAGGAGAAGAGCACCGTGCGGCCCTCGTCGCCCATCCGGCGCAGCAGGTCCATGAGCTGCATGCGCTGGCGCGGGTCCATGCCGTTGAAGGGCTCGTCCAGCAGGAGCAGGGAGGGATCGTGGACCAGGGCGCTCGCCATCTTCACACGCTGCCGCATGCCCTTGGAGTACGTGGAGATCCTCCGGTCCTGCGCGTACTCCATCTCGACCGTGGCAAGGGCCCGCCCGGCCGCCTTGGCGCCGAGTCCGTGCAGCTCGGCGTTGGCGACGACGAACTCGCGGCCGGTGAGGAAGTCGTACATCGCCTCGCGCTCGGGGACGATGCCGATGTGCCGGTAGATGGTCTCGTTGCGCCACACCGGCTGCCCGTCCAGGGTGACCGTGCCGGTGGAGGGGGCGAGGAAGCCGCCCATCATGTTGATGAGGGTGGACTTTCCGGCGCCGTTGGGGCCGAGCAGGCCCGTGACGCCGGGCCCGATGGTCATGGTGATGTCGTTGACGGCGACCACGTTGCCGAACCAGCGGGAGACGTGGTCGATGGAGAGCGTGGTCACAGTCCCACCTTCCGGTAGCGGCGGATCAGGAGGCCGTAGCCGGCGGCGATCAGGCCCAGGACCATGAGGACGTAGATCACGCCCTGCCCGGTCGTGGGTCCGTTCGCTCCCGGGAATGCCGAGGTGGCGCCGAGGAACGCGGACTGGACTCCGTCGATGAGCGTGACGGGCGAGAAGAGGCCGATCCAGGGGATGGCGCCGGTGCTGTTCTGCACCTCGGCGATGGCCTGGAGCGTGGAGACCGCGCCGTAGGAGATGGTCATGACGGCGATGACGGCCGCGATGCCGAAGCCACGCCGCGGGGTGACCGAGGCGATGACCAGGCCGATACCGGCGAAGAGCAACGAGAGCAGTGCCACGGAGACGAGTCCCTGTGCGAATCCCTTGGTCTGGTCGGCGAAGTCGAGCTTGGCCAGCAGCGCGCCGATGTAGAGCACGAGCAGCGGGGCCGCGGTGAGGATGAACAACGCGGAGGCCAGCGCCGCGTACTTCGCGCGCACGTAGTCGGCGGTCTCGATGGGCCGCGAGAAGTACAGCGGCACGGTCTTGAAGCGCAGGTCGCGCGAGACGGACTGGGGGGCCTGCGAGGCGACGTACAGGCTGATGACGGCCTGCATGATGATCGCGTAGCGCGTGTAGTCGACGGGCAGTTCCTTCGCCTTCGTGGCGACCGCGACGGCGACCATGATGGCCCCGGGCACGCACATCACCACGAAGAGCAGCATCGGCAGCACCTTGGACTTCACCGAGCGGCCGAGACCGTAGGCGCCGCGCAGGGACTGCGAGTACAGCGAGCGGCGGGCGTAGGCGCGGCCGAGGCGCGGGCCGTCGTAGCCGCGGTAACCGATGTCGTGGATGCGGGTCTGGTCGCCGGGGGGCGGTGCCAGGGGATGCTCAACCGCCATGACCGACGGCCTCCTTCCGCTGCTCGTCGCTGCTGGTGAACACCTCGGATATGTGGTGCCGGCGCTGCTCCATGCGGACCAGGCCGAGGCCCAGGTCGGCGACCACGTCGCGCACCAGGTCGTACGTCTCCTCGCCCGATGCGGTCAGCAGCAGGATGTGGCCGGCGCCGGGCAGACCGCCGCCCTCGTCGTGCGTGTCCACCCCGCGCGCGTGGAGCGCCTCGCGGACCGCGCGGGTGCCGTCGGGGTGGTCGTCGCTGTCGGTGACCTCGATGGCGAGTGTCGTCGTGGTCTGGGTGAAGTCGTTGGTGGAGCTGGAGCGCAGCAGCTTGCCGCCGTCGACGACGACGACGTGGTCGCAGGTGCGCTCCAGTTCTCCCAGCAGGTGGGAGGTGACCAGGACCGAGATGCCGAAGTCGGTGTGGATGCGTCGGATCAGGCCGAGCATCTCGTCGCGACCCACCGGGTCGAGGCCGTTGGTCGGCTCGTCCAGGAAGACCAGCTGCGGGTCGTGCACCAGGGCCTGGGCGAGCTTCACGCGCTGCTTCATGCCGGTGGAGTAGCCGCCGATGGGGCGGTAGCGCTCCTCGTACAGGCCGACATGGCGCAGGGTGTCCGCGGTGCGCTCGCGTGCGGCGGTGGCCGGCAAGCCGGACATGCGTGCCATGTGGACGACGAACTCGGTGGCCGAGACGTCGGGCGGCAGGCAGTCGTGCTCCGGCATGTAGCCCACGCGCTCGCGGATGGCGGCGCCCTTGGTGGCGACGTCGAGGCCGAGCACCTCGGCGCGGCCCTCGGTGGCGGGAGACAGACCCAGAAGGATCTTGATCAGGGTGGACTTGCCGGCGCCGTTGGCTCCGACGAGTCCGGTCACACCGGCTCCGATGTCCACGGACAGCCGGTCGAGCGCGGTCACCCGGGGGAACCGTTTGCTCAGGCTTTCGGTCGCGATCACAGTCACGCCCTAGACGGTAGTGACGCAGACCACGCCGGGCGTCAGACCTCAGAGCCGTCTTCGCGTCAGACTCGAGTAGTACAGGCCCTAAGGGATCCCCTGCCTGAGAGTTATCCCCCGTCGCCACCCGTCACCCGTCACCCGTCACCCGTCACCCACAGGCGTTGTCCACAGCCCTTGATCCCGCCATTGACGCCGCCTCTAACAACTGTCACATTCACCAGTGTCACGTTACGGACGCGTACCGCAGTCGACGGGGGCGGCATGACGACGGCAGTGAGCAGCGAACTCCCCGTGGAGTTGCGGGGGTTCGAGCGGGTGCAGCGCCTCGCCTACGAGTGCGCCGAGGCGGTGGCGGCACGCCTCGAGCCGGGCGTGACCGAGCGCGAGGCGGCGCGGATGCAGCGCGAGTGGCTGCGCGAACGGGGGGTACGGGACTGGTTCCACCTGCCCTTCGCCTGGTTCGGTGACCGCACGGCGTTCGTGAACTTCCGCATCCCGCTGCAGTTCTTCCCGACCGACCGCGCCCTGGAGCCGGGGATGCCGTTCATCCTGGACATGGCCCCGGTGTACGAGGGCTTCACGGCCGACATCGGCTACTCCGGCTCACTGGGCGTCAACCCGGTGCAGGACCGGCTGATGGCCGACCTGGAGGCGCACCGCGAGCTGATCCTGCGCGAGGTGCGCGAGCGACGGCCACTGCGTGAGATCTACGAGGACGTGGACCACCTCATGGTCCGCCAGGGCTACGCCAACCGGCACCGTGCGTATCCCTTCGGCGTGATCGCCCACAAGGTGGACCGGGTGAAGCAGCGCCGCTGGTCACCGCATCTGTTCGGGTTCGGCACCCAGTCCCTCAGGGGTCTGGCCGCCGACGCCCTGCACGGCCACCGCGAGGGCTGGTCGCCCCTGTGGTCGCCGTACCGCTTCTCCGACCATCCGCCGCGGCCGGGCCTGTGGGCGGTCGAACCCCACCTCGGCTTCAGGGGTACGGGCGCGAAGTTCGAGGAGATCCTGGTGGTCACCGACTCCCGGGATCCCGAGCAGAGCGCGTTCTGGCTGGACGACGATCTGCCGCACGTGCGGCGCTGGGCGGAGGCGAAGTGACGCTGAAGGGTGCGCGTGAGCGCCGGGTGCACACCGGCGGGGTCGAGCTGTGTGTGGCCGAACTGGGCGATCCTGAGCAGCCGACGGTGGTGCTGGTGCACGGCTACCCGGACAGCAAGGAGGTCTGGTCCGAGGTCGCCGCCCGCCTCGCCGACCGCTTCCATGTCGTCCTGTACGACGTCCGGGGCCATGGTCGGTCCACGGCACCGCGCCCGCTGCGCGGCGGCTTCACCCTGGCGAAGCTCACGGACGACTTCCTGGCGGTCGTGGACGCGGTGAGCCCGGACCGCCCTGTGCACCTGGTCGGCCACGACTGGGGCTCGGTGCAGTCCTGGGAGTTCGTCACCGTGGGCCGCGCGGAGGGCCGTATCGCCTCCTTCA
This sequence comes from Streptomyces sp. NPDC007905, assembly GCF_042959345.1. Lineage (NCBI taxonomy): Bacteria > Bacillati > Actinomycetota > Actinomycetes > Kitasatosporales > Streptomycetaceae > Streptomyces > Streptomyces sp. NPDC007905. The sequence continues at coordinate 117,795 of NZ_JBIBKS010000002.1, forward strand.
CGTCGATGTCCGGGCCGTCCCTGGACCACTTCGGACACTGGATCAACGCGCGCGTGAGACGTCCCACGCCCCGCCGGGTGGGCCAGCTCCTCGGCCAGGGCGCCAAGTCCTGGTACGTCTACCTGCTGCACACGCCCGCCCTGCCGGAACTGGCCTGGCGCGGCCCGCTCGGCCAGCGCTGGCTGAGGATCCTGCAGCGGGCAGAGAAGGTTCCCGTCGGCGACTACCCGACCTCCTCCCTGCCCTCCGACGCGGCCCACGGAGCCTGGCTGTACCGGGACAACGTCCGGGCCCGGCTGCGCAGGCCACGCCCGGACGCGTACGCGCACGCGCCGGTGCAGCTCATCACACCCCTGGGAGACGCGTTCCTGTCGGAGCGCCTGTACGACGACCTGGAGCAGTGGGTGCCGCGGCTGACCCGGCGCACGCTCCCGGCCAAGCACTGGATCCCGCGCACCCGGCCCGACCAGGTCGCCGCCTGGATCGGGGAGTTCGTGACGAGGGTCGAGGGCGGGTGTGCGGAGACGGGGACCACCGGTCGCCATGCCGACCGGTTCGGCGGGCAGTTGGTGCTGGTCACCGGTGCGGGCAGCGGCATCGGGCGGGCCACGGCCTTCGCGTTCGCGCAGGCCGGCGCGCGTGTGGTGGCCGTCGACCGCGATGCCGAGGCCGCCACCCGCACCGCCGAGCTGTCCCGGCTGATCGGCGCGCCCGGGGCCTGGGCGGAGCCGGCGGACGTCTCCGACGAACAGGCCATGGAGAAGCTCGCCGAGAGGGTGCACCGCGAGTACGGCGTGCTGGACGTGCTGGTCAACAACGCGGGGATCGGCCTGTCCGGCTCCTTCTTCACCACCACGACCGACGACTGGCGCAAGGTCCTGGACGTCAACCTCTGGGGTGTGATCCACGGCTGCCGCCTCTTCGGCGCGCGCATGGCCGAGCGTGGGCAGGGCGGCCACATCGTCAACGTCGCCTCGGCGGCCGCCTATCAGCCCTCCCGGGCACTGCCTGCCTACAGCACCTCCAAGGCGGCGGTCCTGATGCTCTCCGAGTGCCTGCGCGCCGAACTGGCCTCCCAGGACATCGGAGTCACGGCGATCTGCCCCGGCTTCGTCAACACCAACATCACCTCGACAGCCCGCTTCACCGGCGTCGACGAGGCCGAGGAACGCCGCCGTCAGAAACGCTCGGCCCGCCTGTACGGCCTGCGCAACTACCCCCCGGAGAAGGTCGCCGAGGCCGTCCTGGAGGCGGTGACACACAACAGAGCGCTCGTACCGGTGACTCCGGAGGCCCGGGGCGCACGTCTCCTGTCGCGCTTCATGCCGGGGGTGTTGAGGAGGGTCGCCCGGGTGGAGCCGAGGCTGTGAACGACGAGCCGGCGTGCCCGCGGGCCGCCGGCCCGCCGGGGTGAGGGGGGTGTCCCCGCGCGAGCGCAGCCGCGCGTCGGGGAGGGTGGGCGGGGGGAGGTCCCCCGCGCGAGCGCAGCCGCGCGTGGGGGAGGGCGGGCGGGGGAGGTCCCTCGCTCGAGCGACGCCGAGAGTGAGGGAAGCACCCCGCGAGCGCGGTCGAGCGGAACCCACCCACCCCCGGCCCCGGCCCCGGCCGGCGGTCCCCGACCGAGGAAGCCGCGCATGACCGACTCCCCGGCCCAGAAGAGCTACCGCATCGAAGACCTCGCCCACCACACCCGCACCACCGTGCGAACCATCCGCGCCTACCAGGACAAAGGCCTCCTCCCCCGTCCCGAGCGCCGGGGCCGTGCCAACCTCTACTCCGACATCCACCTCACCCGCCTCCTCCAGATCAGCCACCTGCTGAACCGCGGCTACACCCTGGCCTCGATCAAGGAGCTCCTGGACGCCTGGGACACCGGCCGCGGCCTGGGCGGGGTCCTCGGTCTGGTCACCGAGGTGGAGGGACCGTGGACCGACGAGGAGCCGGCCCGGATCACCCGCGCGGAGCTGAGCACCCGCTTCGGCGGCACCCCCGACGAGGACGCCGTGGCCGAGGCGGTCGAACTCGGCGTACTGGAACCGGTCGACGGCGACCCCGACACCTTCCTTGTGCCGAGTCCCCAAGAGCTGTCCGTCGCGGCCGAGTTGCATGCTGCCGGGGTCCCCCTGTCCGCGATCTCTGGTCATCTGCGGGAGTTGAGGGGGCAAGTGGAGCACATAGCCGCCCGTTTCCTGGAGTTCACCGGCGAGTACGTCTTCGCGCGCTACCTCGACGACGCCACCCACCGCACGGACGCCCACGCGGCAGAGGCCGCCTCGCTGGTGCGCCGGCTGCGACCCCTGGCCCGGCAGACGGTGGATGCCGAACTGGCCCGCGCCATGCGCGTCTTCGCGGTCCAGCACCTACGGACACGTCTGGTCACCGGGCAGCCGGCGTCGCCGCGCGAGGAGACGCGTCCCGTCGACCTTCCCGTGGAGACGATCAGGGCTGTGGAGCGCCTTGTTGGCGGCGCGCACACGTCCCTCTTCATCGCGCTCGCTGCCGAACGGGAGGTGCGTGCACGGGTCTTGGACGGCCTTGTCCCACCGGAGGGCGCACACACCGAACTTCGCGAATCACCCTGAACTGGTGCGCGGTTGTCCACAAGTCCTCCAATTCGCTTGTGGATAACCTCACTTGGTTGTGGATCAAACCTGCGGACGAAAACCACCTGCGTGATCCGCGTCTCTCCAGCACGCTGGAGGCATGGACGAAAGACGCACCGTGAAGGTGTCGAAGTACCTCTCGAAACACCTCCGCCACCAACCGGAACGCATCGGTCTCAGCCTCGACGAGGGCGGCTGGGTGGAGATCGACACACTGATCGCCGCGGCCGCCGCGCACGGATTCCGGTTCACGCGCGCGGAACTCGACCACGTGGTGGCCGCCAACGACAAACAACGCTTCGCGATCGAAGGCACGAAAATCCGTGCCAGCCAGGGCCACACCGTCGAGGTCGACCTCGGCCTGCCCCCGGCGACCCCGCCGCCGTACCTCTACCACGGCACCGTGGCCCGCAACCTGGACGCGATCCGCGCCGCGGGCCTCAGGCCCATGAACAGGCACGACGTCCATCTCTCGGCCGACCGTAAGACCGCGGCCCGGGTCGGTGCCCGCCGCGGCCGCCCCGTCGTGCTCGCCGTGGACGCCGGCGCCATGCACCGCGACGGCCACGTCTTCCACCTCAGCGCCAACGGCGTGTGGCTCACCAAGGCCGTACCGGCGCGCTACCTGCGGTTTCCCGATCCGCGCTGACAACGGCACAGCCCGGTGCACGGGCGCACGCAGAACATCCCACGGCCCTGCCCCGTGCGTGGCTCAGCAGGCACGCACAGTGACCGATTTCGGCCATGGCCGGTGCGTCCCCTTACTTTCGGACGCATGAGTCTGCGTCTGAGCACCGTCAGCACGGTGGGCCGTGGATACGGCCCGTCGCGGTCCTGGGACAGTCGTCGTGACGCATACGGATTCCTCGAAGCCGCCTGCTGGTCGATACGGTCGAGGGCTGCGACAGCCGGTGACCCCCAGGGCCATGGGCTCCCGAGCCGCTCCCCCGGCCCGCGAAAGGTCGCAGGATATCCACTGCCGGCGGGGCCGAGGCCATGTGTACTCAAAAGGACGGCCGCCGCCACAGCCGGTTTGGGCACGGCACGCCGGCGGCGCCATGATGGGGCCGTCCGAGTAGCCCCGGTGCGGTGGGAGCAGCAGATGCGGCGAGACGGGAACACATCCCCGTCCGATCTCCAGCTGAAGATCGTGTTGCACGGTACGAGACCGCCTCTGTGGCGGCGGATCGTGCTGCCGTCCGACACCTCGCTCGGCACGCTGCACGACGCGATCCAGGTCGCCTTCGGCTGGCACGGTGGGCATCTGCACCTGTTCACCGACGAGTTCGGTCGGGGGTACGGTGTCGCCGCCGACCTCATCGACCTCGGTTTCGGCCGCGAGGTCGGAGACGAGGACGCCACCGCGCTCGGCGACGTGCTCACCGAGGAGGGGGCACGGCTGCGCTACACCTACGATTTCGGGGACGACTGGGAGCACGGGGTCACGCTGGAGAAGACGCTGCCACGCCCGGCGGACGCGGAGCGCATGGTGCGCTGCGTGGGCGGCCGCCGCGCCGATGTGCCCGGCGAGGACATCGGCGGCGTGTGGGGGCTGGCCGACGTGCTCGAACTCCTCGACCGCCCGGACGGGGCCGAGCACGACGTGCACGGCGAACTCGTCGCCGGGCTCCGCGCGGCGGGTTACGATCCGGCGGCCTTCGACCGGGACGAGATCACCGGGCGGCTCGCCCGGCTGACGCCGGACAGGGCGTCCGGCACGGCGAGCCAGCCGCCCGGTGGTCCGGCCGGACGCGGCGGTGCCCGTCGGCCCACCGCCGAGGACGTGGCGTTGTGTACCTGCGGGCGGTGCCGGGTGGGCGATCCGGCCGAGGATGCGCCTGTGCTGCGCCCGGTCACCCTGGCTCCGCAGGAGGACCTTGTCGCCGCTGTGCGGGATGTCCCGCTCTGCGACGCGGCGCTGCGGCTCGCCGCCTGGTGCCGCGAGGGACGACAGGTCACCGCCGGCCGGGTGCTGCGGCCCGCGCTCGCCCGTGAGGCCGTCGAGAAGCTCGGCCTGTGGAAGCTGGCCGGCGACGACTCGCCGTACGCCGATGCCGTCGCGCGGGCTCGTGCGTTGAAATCGCTGCGCAGCGCCAAGGACGTGGCCGTTCTCGACGATCCGTGGTGGCTCGCCGTGGACGGCGGGCTGATCACGATCAGCGGGGGCCGCGCGTGGGGTGGCGCGGCAACCGACTTCTCCGGTGAGGACCTTCTGGAGTTCTGGGCCGCCACGCTGGGCGATCTGCTGGAGGAGATCGGTGAGACGGGGGTGCTGGACGGGTGGCACGGTGAGCTCGGCGAGCTGACGGCCGAGATCGCCGACGGACTGGTCGGCCTGCTGTACGACGCCCCGGACGACGCCTGGGTGGATGTCCACGACCTGCGCGCGAAGACCCGTGAGGCGGGCGAGAACGGACCGGAGTTCGATCTCTTCCAGGCTCTGTTCGCGGCGTCCTTCCGAGTACTGGGCGAAGGGCTTGCTCTGTTGGGCGCGGTGGAGTACGAGCCCGGTGACAGCGACGATTCGCCCGAGCAGGCTCTGCGCACACCCCTGAACGCCATGGGCGGGCAGGAGCCGGGCAGTTCAGGAACCTCCTCGGCGGCGTCGGACCGGTCTCGGGACGACAGGCGCGGCGACCGCATGCGGCTCACCCCTCTCGGCCGCTACGGGCTCCGCGCCTACCTGATGGAGTGCGGTGTGCCCGCGCCGCTGCTCGGTGAGTACGCCGAAGCGGACGCCGGCGCTCTGCTCCAGGGGCTCCTGGGCTACTCCCCCGAGGAGATGCGCCGGGAGGTCGAAGGGTGGCTGGAACACCGCTCCGCGGCGGATGCCGCGGTGGGGCTGCTCGACGCCTGCGCGGGAGACGGCCCCGAGGCCGCGGCGAAGCGCGCCGTGGCCCAACTGGTGCTGGCCGAACTCGACGACCCCCGGGCACGGCGGGTGCTGCGGAAGGCAGCGGACTCCGATGTCGCGGGGTGCCGCCAGGTGGCCACCGCGGCCCTGGGCGCACGCCCCGGGGCAGAAGCGCACCGGGACCCGGCGCAGGCGGAGGAGGCCGGGTTGTGGCTGCTCATCGACGGGCTGTCGCTCCTCGCCGGTCCCCAAGAGAACGAGGAGCTGGTCCGGGGCTTCCTGGAGAACTGGAAGACGGCGCCGGAGGCGCTCGAACAGCGGGTGGACGACCTGTGGCGGGTGGAGCACCCGGCCACCGCGCAGGTCCTCGCCGAACTGGGTGAGGGCTTGCGCGGCGTCGACAAGCGGCTGGCCAAACGCATACGCACCGCGGCGAACAAGGCGCACTCCCGCCGGTGACGAAGGAGCGGCCGAAACCGCTGGTGGGTGACGGCGCGTGGTGGGAAGCGGGGCGCGGTGCGGCTCGCTTGCACAACGATGAGGCGAAAGAGAATGGCACGAGTCGTCGTACGGGAGCCGGGCAGCGGCATGAGGAGCGTGCCGCCACTGGCCACACCGGAGTCGGCCGCCTGGGCGCGGGGTCTGCTCGACGGCGGCTGGGCGGCGGTGTTCCTGCCCGGCGAGCCCGCCCGCCTCGGCCGACTGCTGCTGTGGCAGCCTGCCGGAGCAGCCGACGGGGATGGCATGGCACCAGCGGGTGTCGAGACCGAGGCGGTGGAGCTGGTGCTGCCGCACGGCCGCTCGGTCAGGCGGCGCAAGGTGGTGGGCTACGCGCTGCCCGTCGCTCTCGCCGTTGCCGCCCTGACCGGGGCACAGCCACCGCATCCCTCGGCGGCGGCCTGGCAGGCCGCCGTCCGCCTCGCGCTGCGGCTGCTCGCCGACGGCCGTGTCCACCCGGCCCTCACCCCCGCCGGCTACGACAGCTGGCAGGCGGGTCCCTTCACCACAGCCCAGCGGCAGACTCTGGACGCCCTCGCCGCCGCGTTCCCGCCCCACGCCCACTGCCTGCCCGAGCCCGGCCCGACACCGCTGCGGATCGCCGAACCGGCCGCGCTGGTACGCCAGTTCTGCGATGCGGTCGCCGACGACCTGGTCCGCACCCCGGCCGCCCCGCTCGCCATGGGAGCCCTGCCGTACGCGAGGCGCGAGGCGCGTGCCGTGCCCGCCCTGCGCGAGTGGGCCGAGGAGACCGCCGCCGCGTTCACCGCCGAGGTCGGCGTCTCACTGCGCGTCGACCTGCCCGAGGGGCGGCGCAGGCAGTTCCGGGCCGTCCTGCAACTGCACACCGCGGCGGATCCGGCACTGGTCATCGACGCCGCACGCCTGTGGAGCGAACCGGCCGAAGTGGAACGGCTGCTCGGCCCGCGCGCCGAGACCGAGACGCTGCTCGCGCTGCGCCGCGGCGCCCGCGTCTGGCCACCGCTCCAGCGGTTGCTGGAGGACGCCGCTCCCGATCAGCTCCGGCTGACCGACGACGAAGCCTTCGAGCTGCTGGGTGACGCCACCGACGCGCTGCGCGCGGCCGGTATCGACGTGCACTGGCCGCGCGAACTGGTCAAGGCACTCACCGCAACCGCGGAGATCGGGCAGCGCACCGCCCCCGGCTCCAGCGCGGGCGGCCTCCTCGACGCCGACGCCCTCCTCGACTTCCGCTGGCAACTCTCGCTGGGCGGCGAGCCGCTCACCGAGGCCGAGATGGACGCCCTCGCCGAGGCCCGCCGCCCCCTCGTCCGGCTGCGTGACCAGTGGGTGGTCGCCGACCCGAAGCTGGTGGCCCGTGCCCGGCGCCGCCGGATGGAACCGCTCGCCCCCATGGAAGCGCTCGGCGCCGCGCTGACCGGCGAGGTGGAAAGGGACGGCGAGCCGATCCCCTGCGCGGCGGTCGGCCAGTTCGGCGACCTCGTCGCTCGTATCCGTGATCCCGAAGCCCGCACTCCCGCCCCGCAGCCCGCCGCTCTCAAGGCCACCTTGCGCGACTACCAGAAGCGGGGCCTTGCCTGGCTGGCCGAAATGTGCGAACTCGGCCTCGGCGGCTGTCTCGCCGACGACATGGGTCTGGGCAAGACCATCACCCTGCTCGCTCTGCATCTGCACCGCCAGACCGACCCCGCCACCACGGGCCCCACGCTCGTCGTCTGCCCGGCCTCGCTGCTCGGCAACTGGCAGCGCGAGGCGGCCCGGTTCGCGCCGGCCACTCCGGTGCGCCGCTACCACGGCGGCGACCGGCACCTCGACGACCTGGCCGGCGACGAGATCGTCCTGGTCACCTACGGGGTGCTGCGCCGCGACCGCACAGTCCTCGCCGAGAACGACTGGTCACTGATCGCCGCCGACGAGGCCCAGCACGTCAAGAACCCCTACGCCGTCACCGCCCGCGAACTGCGGGCCCTGCCCGCCCGCGCCCGCGTCGCCCTCACCGGTACCCCCGTGGAGAACAACCTCTCCGAACTGTGGGCGCTCCTCGACTGGACCACCCCCGGACTCCTCGGCCCGCTCACCGCCTTCCGCGACCGCCACGCCCGCGCCATCGAGTCGGGCGACAATCCCGAGGCCGCCGAGCGCCTGTCCCGGCTCGTCCGTCCCTTCCTGCTGCGCCGCAGGAAGTCCGACCCGGGCATCGCGCCCGAACTGCCGGCCAAGACCGAGACCGACCGCGTCGTCTCACTGACCGCCGAACAGACCAGCCTGTACGAAGCGGTGGTCCGCGAGACCATGGCGAAGATCGAGGAATCCGAGGGCATCGCCCGCCGCGGCCTGGTGCTCAAGCTACTCACCGCGCTCAAGCAGATCTGCAACCACCCGGCCCAGTACCTGCGCCAGTCCAGTCCTTTGCGCGGCCGGTCCGGCAAACTCGACCTGCTCGACGAACTGATCGACACCATCACCGCCGAAGGCGAGTCGGTACTCGTCTTCACCCAGTACACGAAGATGGCGACCCTCCTGGAGAAACACCTCGCCGAACGCGGCACCCCCACCGTCTTCCTGCACGGCGGCACCCCCGTCCCACGGCGCGAGGAGATGGTGGAACGCTTCCAGCGAGGCGAAGTGCCGGTGTTCCTGCTGTCGTTGAAGGCGGCTGGCACCGGACTCAACCTCACCCGCGCCACCCACGTCGTGCACTACGACCGCTGGTGGAACCCGGCCGTCGAGGATCAGGCCACCGACCGCGCCTACCGCATCGGCCAGGACAAACCCGTCCAGGTCCACAAATTCATCGCCGAGGGCACCGTGGAGGACAAGGTAGCCAAGCTCCTGGAATCCAAGCGCGCGCTCGCCGACGCCGTCGTCGGCTCCGGCGAGGCCGCCCTCACCGAACTGTCCGACGCCGACCTCGCCGAACTCGTCGCCCTCGGGAGGCAGCCGTGAGCCCCTCGGTCCCCGGCCCACGCCGCGCGCCGGCCCGAGGTGGGCGTGCCTTCGCCGCGACATGGTGGGGGCAGGCATGGGTGACGGCCCTGGAGGGCTCCACCCTGGACGCCGGGCGCCTGTCACGCGGACGCACCTACGCCCGCAAGGGCATGGTCGGCCCGGCGACCGTCACCCCGGGCCAGATCAAGGCAGCAGTCCAGGGCAGCCGGCCACGCCCGTACCGCTCCGCCGTCCACCTGCCCGTCCTCACCGACACCCAGTGGGACACCCTCCTCGACACCATCGCGGCCCGAGCCGGACACCTCGCCGCCCTCCTCGACGGCGAGATGCCCGCAGAACTCGTCGACGACGCCCGCCACGCCGGCGTCCCGCTCCTCCCGCAACCCACCGAACTCGACCCCGAATGCTCCTGCCCCGACTGGGGCCACCCCTGCAAGCACGCCGCCGCGCTCTGCTACGCCATCGCCGCCACCATCGACGACGACCCGTTCGTGCTGTTCGCGATGCGGGGCCGCGGACAGGACGACGTCCTCGCGGAGCTGCGCGCACGCCGCACAGCGCGCCGGACCGTCGACACCCCGCCCGCTCCGGCCAGCGTCCACGCGGCCGGCGCCTACGCCGCGTGGGCCGCCCTGGCCGAGCACGATCCGGGGTTGCCCGACCTGCCTGAACCATCCGCCCACGTCGCGGCGCTGCCGGTTCCCCCGCCGTCCGGCAGCGGTCTGACCAGCGCGGACCTGGAGCGCCTGATGACCGACGCCTCCGTGCGGGCGACACGGCTGCTGTCCGGCGACACCACCAGCCTGCACCTGACCCAACACCAGGACGCCGTACGCATCGCCGCCAACAGCCCCGGCCCCGAGTGGTTCCACCACCTGATCCAGAACATCGGCGCACATGCCACCGCCTTCGCCCGTCTCACCCGCGCATGGCGCCACGGCGGCCTCACCGGCATCACCGTCGCCGAACAGCCCCACAGCCCGGACCCGTCGGCGATGACAGCAGCCCGCACCGCCCTGACCACGGCCCTCGCCGAAATGACCGACACCCCGGTCCGCCTCAGGACCTGGCGCAACCGCCTCACCCTCACCGACCACGGCATCCAGGTGCGTCTGGGGCCCGACGCCCGCTGGTACCCCTACCGCCAGGAGAACGACGGTGAATGGTGGGCGGCGGCACCGGCCGACACCGACCCCGTTGCCGCGCTCACCGCGATCTGGCAGCGGACTGGGACGTGACGGCAGCGGTGGTGCAGTGGCGTCCGTTTTACCGGATGTGAGGACAGGGGCGGGATGAGACTGGGCGACGCCGAGTACGTGGCAGCGCTGGACGAGACCATGGAGATCCTTCAACGTTGGGCGCGGGAAGGCCGCACCGACGGCTGGTACAAGTCCCTCAGCCAAGCGCTGAAGGCGGAGGGGCACAACGTCCACTACCGCGGCCCGATCATCAGCCACCTGCTCGCTGACGCGTGCCGCCGGGACAGTCAGGGGCCCCAGCCCATGCTCTCCGTCATCGTGATCCTCAAGGCAATCGGCAGGCCCGCCGGCCAGTTCTTCGAGCTGGCGAACGGGGCCCCGTTCCACCGGACGGCTGCGGACTGGACCTGGGAGCAGAAGCGCGCCCGCGTCTTCGCGCGCCACCGCGAGGGCTGAAGGTAGCCCCAGCCGGGGATGCCCGGTGCTGTCGTTGCTCCCAGTCACCGGAGCATAGAGTCGTAGGCATGCGACTGAGCACCGTGATCCTTCCCATCCACAGGTGGGGCGAGGGACAGAAGGTCTGGCAACGCGCCGAAGACCTCGGCTTTCACACCGCCTATACCTACGACCACCTCTCCTGGCGCACCTTCCGGGACGGACCGTGGTTCGGGGCGGTACCCACTTTGACCGCAGCAGCGATGACTACGCAGAGTATGCGACTGGGTACTCTCGTAACCTCGCCGAACTTCCGGCACCCGGTGACCCTCGCCAAGGAACTGATCTCCCTGGACGACATCTCGGGCGGCCGCGTCACCCTGGGCATCGGCGCGGGCGGCACCGGCTTCGACGCGACCGCCCTCGGCCAGGAGCCGTGGACGCCGCGCGAGCGCGCCGACCGGTTCGCCGAGTTCGTACCGCTGCTCGACCGACTGCTCACCGAGGACGCGGTGTCGTACGAGGGCCGGTTCTACTCGGCGCACGAGGCGCGCAACATACCCGGCTGCGTGCAGCGGCCCCGGCTGCCGTTCGCGGTGGCGGCCACCGGCCCGCGCGGACTGAAGCTCGCCGCGCGGTACGGACAGGCCTGGGTCACCACCGGCGACCCGAAGCTGTACGAGAGCGGTACCCCCGAGCAATCGGTCCAGGCCCTGCGCGGCCAGTTGGAGAAGCTGTCCGAGGCCTGCGCGGCGGCCGGCCGGGACGTGGCCGGGATGGAGAAGGTCCTGCTCACCGGGTTCACCCCGGACCGCGGCCGGCCGCTCGAGTCCCTGGACGCCTTCGTGGACTTCGCCGGCCGCCACCGGGAGCTGGGCTTCACCGAGATCGTGATCCACTGGCCCATCCCGGACTCCGACTTCGCCGCGGACGAGAAGGTCTTCGAGCGCATCGCCATGGATGCGCTCGCCCAGCTGCTCTGACCCGGTGACGGACGTGGCCTGTCGGCCATCTGTGATGTGTCTGTGGACTCGTCCGTGCGGACTTCCGCACGGCCGTGCGGGCATATGCGCGAGAATGGCCCGGTGACCTCAGCGACCAGACAGCCCGGGACCCCGGCCGCCGCCCTAAGGCCGCGGCTGATCGCCACCGACCTCGACGGCACTCTGCTGCGCGACGACAAGTCGGTCTCCCCGAGGACGGTCGCCGCGCTGGCCGCCGCCGAGGCCGCGGGCATCGAGGTCTTCTTCGTCACCGGCCGCCCGGCCCGCTGGATGGACGTCGTCAGCGACCACGTCCACGGTCACGGCCTGGCGATCTGCGGCAACGGCGCCGCCGTGGTCGACCTGCACGGCGGACCCGGTACCCACCGGTTCGTGAAGGTGCGCGAACTGGCCCGCGCGAACGCGTTGGCCGCCGTGCGTCTGCTGCGCGAGGCGGCACCCGGCACGGTGTTCGCGGTCGAGCAGACGTACGGCTTCCACCAGGAGCCGGCCTACCCCAAGCTGCACATGGAGATACCGGACAACCTGCTGCCCGCCGAGGAGCTCCTCGCGCCCGAGGGCCCGGACGCCGACCAGCCCGTCCTCAAGATCCTCGCCTACCACCCCGACCTCGACCCGGATGCCTTCCTCACCCTGGCCCGCCTGGCGATCGGCGACCGTGCCAACGTCACCCGCTCCAGCCCCAGCGCCCTGCTGGAACTCAGCGGCCCCGGCGTCTCCAAGGCCAGCACACTCGCCCTGTGCTGTGCCGAGCGCGGCATCTCGCACGAGGAGGTCGTGGCCTTCGGGGACATGCCCAACGACGTCGAGATGCTGACCTGGGCCGGCCGGTCGTACGCGATGGGCAATGCCCACCCGGACGTCATCGCCGCCGCCTCGGGCCGTACGGTCGCCAACAACGAGGACGGCGTGGCGGTCGTGATCGAGCGTTTGATCGCCGAACACCCATGACCCCACCGCTGGTCGGGGCTCACGGGTAGCGGCCTCGCAGGGTGCCTGCCACACCACCGTCGCGGTACTCCCTCTGTCACAGAGCCTCGAGCGGGGCCCGGGTGCGCCTGCCGCCACGCTCCGTCACCGCCCCGACCAGCGACTCCGCCGCCCTCTCCCGCCGCGCCATGGTCCGCAGCGGCCCGTCCACGGCGGCCAGCTCCACGTAGGGACCCCGCTGCACCACCCGGCCCGCATCGAGCACGACCACCTCGTCCACCGCGTCGAGGCCCGCCAGCCGGTGGGTGATCAGCAGCGTCGTACGGCCCGCGGTGGCGGCCAGCAGATCCGAGGTGAGTGCGTCCGCCGTCGGCAGTTCCAGGTGCTCGGCGGGCTCGTCCAGGACGAGCACCGGGAAGTCGGCGAGCAGCGCACGCGCCAGTGCGAGCCGCTGCCGCTGGCCGCCGGACAACCGCGCCCCGTGCTCGCCGACGAGCGTGTCGAGTCCGTGGGGCAGCCCCTCCACCCAGTCCAGCAGCCGGGCCCCGGCCAGTGCGTCGCGCAGGTCGGCCTCGGTGGCGTCCTTCCGGGCCAGCAGCAGGTTCTCGCGCACGGTGCTGTCGAAGAGGTGCGCGTCCTGGGCGCACAGTCCGACGAACCGTCGTACGTCGTCACCGGCGAGCGCGCACGCGTCGACACCGGCGAGCGTGTACGAGCCCGCCCCCGGGTCGAGGAACCGCAGCAGCACCTGGGCGAGGGTGGTCTTGCCGGAGCCGGAAGGACCGACGACGGCGATCCGGCGCCCCTCCTCCAAGGTGAGGTCGAGTCCGGCGATCGCGTCCCGGTGCTGCCCCTCGTGCCGGGCGGTCAGGCCCCTGACGACGACCGGGAAGGGCGCGGCGGGCGCCTGCCGGGGCCGCTCGGGTTCCCGTACGGGCTCCGGGGCGTCCAGTACCTCGTACACACGCTCCGCACTGCGGCGCACCCGCTGCCGGTAGCGCACGGCGAGCGGCAGTCCCAGTACGGCCTCGAAGGCGGCCAGCGGGGTGAGGACCACCACGGCCATCGCCACCCCGTCGAGCCGCCCCGCGGCCACCGCCTGGGCACCGAGCAACGCGGAAGCGGTGACGGTCAGACCGGAAAGGAGCGCGGTGAGCCCGTCGCCGAGCGCGGTGACGCTGGCGGCGCGCGAGGCGATCCGGGTGAGCGTGCCGTCGGCCTGCCGGGCCGCGGCCGTACGGGCCGGCAGCGCGCCGGCGACCGTCAGTTCCGCGGTACCGGTGAGCAGGTCGGTCACGCGGGTCGCGAGCACGCCCCGGGCGGGCGCCAGCCGCCGCTCGGCACGCCGGGCCGCGGCCGCGGTGACCAGGGGAACCCCGACACCGGCCGCGCAGAGCCCCGCCGCGAGTGCGGCCCCGGCCTCGGGCAGCAGCCAGGCCGTGAAGGCGACGGAGGCGCTGGAGACGGCGATCGCGACGCCGGCGGGCAGCAGCCAGCGGAGCCAGTAGTCCTGGAGCGCGTCCACGTCGGCGACCAGCCGGGAGAGCAGATCGCCGCGGCGTGCCGTCCGCAGGCCCGCGGGCGCCAGCCGCTCCAGCCGCCGGTAGACGGCGACCCGGGTGTCGGCCAGCATCCGCAGCACGGCCTCGTGCGACACCAGCCGCTCGGCGTACCGGAAGACGGCCCGGCCGATCCCGAAGGCCCGCGTCGCCGTCACGGCCACCATCAGGTACAGCACCGGCGGCTGCTGCGAGGCCCGGGAGATGAGCCAGCCGGAGGTGGCCATCAGCCCGACGGCACTGCCGAGGGCCAGGCTTCCGAGCAGCAGAGCGAAGAGCAGCCGGCCGCGCCGGGGACCGGCCAGGGCCCGGACCCGGGCCGGCACCCGCCGCCGAGGGGCGGCGGCGGTGCGGGGTTCGGCCTCCGCAGGGCCGCTCGTTTCGAGGGCGCGCGTACCGGGGCCGTCGTGCTCGGCGGCCACAACGGCAGGCGCCGCGCCGACAGTCGACTCGGCGCCGGACACCTCGGGCAGATCCAGCCGCACCACTCGGTCCGCAACCTCCAGCAGCGCCGGCCGGTGCACCACGAGCAGCACCGTGCGGCCCACCGCGAGGCGCCGCACCGCTGCCACGACATCGGCCTCCGTCGCTCCGTCCAGTGCCGCCGTCGGCTCGTCCAGCAGCAGGACGGGCCGGTCGGCGAGGAAGGCCCGGGCCAGCGCGAGCCGCTGCCGCTGCCCGGCGGACAGCCCGGCCCCGTCCTCTCCGAGCACCGTGTCGGGCCCCTCGGGCAGCGCGTCCACGAACTCCAGCGCACCCGCGTCGCGCAACGCCCGCCGTACGGCGGTGTCGTCGGCTTCGGGCCTGGCCAGCCGTACGTTCTCCGCGATGGTCCCGGCATACAGGTGCGGCCGCTGCGGCACCCACGCGATACACGACCGCCACTTCTCGAGGTCGACGTCCGCGAGATCGGCGTCCCCGACCCGCACCCGGCCCTCGGTGGGCCGTACGAACCCCAGCAGCATGTTCAGCAGGGTCGACTTGCCCGCGCCGCTCGGCCCGACCAGCGCCACCGTCTCGCCGGGCTCGACGGTGAAGGACACGTCGGTCACGGCATCCGTCGACCGTCCCGGGTAGCGGATGGTCACCCCGTCGAAGGCCACCGGCCCGGCGGGCACCGCCGCGGTCCCGTACGCCGTCACCGGCGTCTCCAGCACGGCGAAGATCTCCTCCGCCGCTGCCAGCCCCTCTGCCGCCGCGTGGTACTGCGCGCCCACCTGGCGCAGCGGCAGATACGCCTCAGGCGCCAGCACCAGGATGACCAGGCCGATGTAGAGGTCCATGTCGCCGTGCACCAGGCGCATGCCGATGGTCACAGCGACCAGGGCGACCGACAACGTGGCCAGCAACTCCAGGGCGAACGAGGAGAGGAAGGCGATCCGCAGGGTCCGCATGGTGGCCTGGCGGTACTCGCCGGTGATCCGGCGGATGGACTCGGCCTGTGCCTTGGCGCGGCCGAACACCTTCAGGGTGGGCAGCCCGGTGACCACGTCCAGGAAGTGGCCCGACAGCCGGGACAGCAGACGCCACTGACGGTCCATCCGTGACTGGGTGGCCCAGCCGATCAACATCATGAAGAGCGGGATGAGGGGCAGGGTGCCGACGATGATGGCCGCCGAGACCCAGTCCTCGGTGACGATCCGCGCCAGGACGGCCACCGGGACGACCACCGCGAGCCCCAACTGCGGGAGATAGCGGGAGAAGTAGTCGTCAAGGGCGTCGACCCCACGTGTGGCCAGGGTGACCAACGAGCCGGTCCGCTGTCCGCTCAGCCATCCGGGGCCCAGCTGAGCAGCGTGCTCCAGCACCCGCCGCCGTAGCTCCGACTTCACGGCCGCACTCGCGCGGTGTGCCGCCAGCTCGGTGAGCCATGCGACAACCGACCGGCCCACGGCTACGACGGCGAGCAGCAGCAGGGGAGTGCGGAGTTCAGGGAACGACTGCCCATCCTGGAAGGCTCCGACCACCACCTCGGCGATGAGCATCGCCTGGGCGATGACCAGGCCGGCCCCGACGGCTCCCAGACCGACGACCGCCACCAGGAACAAGCGGGTGGCTCGGGCGTATCGCAGGAGGCGCGGATCGATCGGTTTCACGTGAAACATGCCCTTCGGACCAGAGGGTGTGTTTCACGTGAAACGCACCCCCGGCGGACTCAGTGTGCGGCGCCGGCGGAAGCGTCGGGAGCGATGTGCTGCGTGCCGATCCGCTTGCGGAACACCCAGTAGGTCCAGCCCTGGTAGAGCAGGACGATCGGAGTGGCGATCGCCGCACACCAGGTCATGATCTTCAGGGTGTACGGGCTCGACGAGGCGTTGGCGACCGTCAGACTCCAGTCCCCGTTGAGCGTGGACGGCATGACGTTCGGAAAGAGCGACAGGAAGAGCATCGCCACGGACGCCACGATGGTCACGCCGGACAGCGCGAACGACCATCCCTCGCGCCCCACCTGGTTGGCCACCAGAGCGGCCACCAGGGCGGCGACCGCCACGATCAGGGCGACCAGGCTCTTGCCGTCACCGCTGTCGGCCTGCGTCCACAGCAGAAAGCCGAGCGCCACTACAGCCGTGACGAGACCGACCCACAGCGCCAGCTTCCGTGCCCGCAGCCGGATGTCACCGACGGTCTTGAGCGCGGTGAACACCGCCCCGTGGAAGGTGAAGAGTGTAAGCGTCACCAGGCCGCCGAGCAGGGCGTAGGGATGGAGCAGGTCCCCTAGAGTGCCGACGTACTCGAAGTGCTGGTCGATCTTGACGCCGCGCACGATATTTCCGAAGGCCACCCCCCACAGGAACGCCGGGATGAGCGAGGTCCAGAAGATGGCCGTCTCCCAGTTGCGCTGCCAGTTCTCCTCGGGTCGCTTCGCCCGGTACTCGAAGGCCACGCCCCGGACGATCAAGCAGACCAGGATGACCAGCAGCGGCAGATAGAAGCCGGAGAAGAGGGTGGCGTACCACTCCGGAAAGGCGGCGAAGGTCGCACCGCCCGCGGTGAGCAGCCACACCTCGTTGCCGTCCCAGACGGGTCCGATGGTGTTGATCAGTACCCGCCGCTCGGGCCGGTTCCTGGCGAGCAGCTTGGTGAGAATGCCGACCCCGAAGTCGAAGCCCTCCAGGAAGAAGTAGCCGGTCCACAGGACGGCGATCAGGACGAACCAGACGTCGTGAAGTTCCATGACTGTCCCCTCGGCCTAGTACGAGAAGGCCATCGGCTTGTCGGCGTCACGGGTGTCGCCGCCGATCTTCGTGGGCGGGTTGAGGTCGGCATCGGTCAGCTCGGGCGGCCCGCTCTTGACGTACTTCGCGAGCAGCTTGACCTCGATGACGGCGAGGATGGCGTACAGCGTGGTGAAGACGATCATCGAGGTGAGGACCTCGCCCTGGGAGACACCGGGGGAGACCGCGTTCCGGGTCTGCAGCACACCGTAGACGGCCCAAGGCTGACGGCCCGTCTCGGTGAAGATCCAGCCCCAGGAGTTGGCGATCAGGGGGAAGGCCAGGGTCCAGATCGCGATGCGCCAGTACCAGGTGGTGAGCTTCGGGCCGAGTGCTGTGTTCCTGAACAGGACCAGGTGCGGCACCTCGTCGTCGCCCACCCTCAGGTGCTCCGGCAGCATGAACTTCTTGCGGGTCAGCCAGAGTCCGGTGAGGCCGATGGCGAAGGAAGCCATGCCGAAGCCGATCATCCAGCGGAAGCCCCAGAAGGCGACGGGGATGTTGGGCCGGTAGTCGCCGGGCCCGAACTTCTGCTGCTCGGCCTTGTTGACGTCGTTGATGCCGGGCACGTACGACGTGAAGTCGTCGTCGGCGAGGAAGGACAGCAAGCCCGGGATCTCAATGGCCACGGAGTTGTGGCCCTTCTCGACGTCACCGTAGGCGAAGATCGAGAACGGCGCCGGCTTCTGGCCGTCCCAGAGTGCCTCGGCTGCCGCCATCTTCATCGGCTGCTGCTTGAACATCACCTTGCCGAGCACGTCGCCGCTGACCGCCGTGAGAAGACCGGCGATGACCACGGTGACGAGGCCGAGCCGCAGCGAGGTCTTCATCTCCCGGATGTGCCTCTTGCGGGCCAGGTGGTAGGCGGAGATGCCCACCATGAAGGCGCCGCCGGTCAGGAAGGCCGCGGAGAGGGTGTGGAAGGCCTGGCTGAGCGCGGTGTTCTGGGTCAGGACGGCCCAGAAGTCGGTCAGCTCGGCACGCCCCTTCGCCTTGTCGATCTTGTAGCCGACGGGGTGCTGCATCCAACTGTTGGCCGCCAGGATGAAGTACGCCGACAGGATCGTGCCGATCGAGACCATCCAGATGCAGGCGAGATGGATCTTCTTCGGCAGCTTGTCCCAACCGAAGATCCACAGGCCGATGAAGGTGGACTCGAAGAAGAACGCGATCAGGGCCTCGAAGGCGAGCGGCGCACCGAAGATGTCACCGACGAAGCGCGAGTAGTCCGACCAGTTCATGCCGAACTGGAACTCCTGAACGATGCCGGTGACCACACCCATCGCGATGTTGATCAGGAAGAGCTTGCCCCAGAACTTCGTCGCCCTGAGGTACTTCTCCTTCTCCGAGCGGACCCAGGCCGTCTGCAGCCCGGCCGTGAGGGCGGCCAGGGAGATCGTCAGCGGGACGAACAGGAAGTGGTAGACGGTGGTGATGCCGAACTGCCAGCGCGCCAGTGTCTCCGGCGCCAAAGCCAATTCCACGTCGTCAGCTCCTTACTCCGCCGTGGTAGCGGCAGCCTGCCCCTTTTGTTCCGTACATCACGGGAGCAGCCGGGCACGCTTGTGAAAGCGTTCACATTCACAAGCCATTATGACGCACCGATTTTCGGCCCGGTAGGGCGGGGTGGTTCTAGTGCCACCACGTCAAGACCTGGGTAGTAATTTCAACATCTTGTTGAATTGCGCGCCATGCAGATACGGATGTCCTGGCCCGCGGGCAACATCACCGCGCCCCTCGGCGACACACCGATCACCCAGGCCCTCGCGAAGACCCTGCCGCTCGCGGCCACCGCCCGCACGTGGGGGCAAAGAGGTGTATGTCGACACAAGGATCGCTGTTTCCCGTGAAACGAATGCCCGGCAGGTCGTGGCACCGGGCACCGTGGCCTTCTGGACGGAAGGCGACGTGCTGGCCCTCCCCTACGGGCCCACACCCCTCTCGCGAGGCGACGAGTGCCGCTTCGCCAGCCCGTGCCATGGCCTCGGACGCGTGGAGGGGAACGCCGTGGTCCTGGCAAACGTGCGCGACGGCGTCCCCGTACGCGCGGATTTGACCGACGAGTAGGGCCCCGCACGAGGCGAGGCCCACTCGGAACCGCTTCGGACCCCTGTACGAAGCCCCTCAGATCTCCTTGTGGAACGCTTCCGCCACCTTCAGGAAGATGTCGTTCGCCTCGGTCTCCCCGACCGTCACCCGCACGCCCTCGCCCGGGAACGGCCGGACCACCACACCGTGCTCCTCGCAGGCCGCCGCGAACGCGACCGTGCGCTCCCCCAGCCGCAGCCATACGAAGTTGGCCTGGGTCTCCGGCACCGTCCACCCCTGCACGCGCAGTGCTTCGACCACACGCGTGCGCTCGCACACCAGCGAGCCGACCCGGCCCAGCAGCTCGTCCTCGGCCCGCAGCGAGGCGATTGCCGCCTCCTGCGCGAGCTGGCTGACCCCGAAGGGCACCGCCGTCTTGCGCAGCGCCGCCGCCACCGGCTCATGGGCGATCGCGAAACCGACGCGCAGCCCCGCGAGGCCGTACGCCTTGGAGAAGGTGCGCAGGACGCACACGTTGGGCCGCTGCCGGTACAGCTCGACACCGTCGGGCACCTCGGGGTCGCGGATGAACTCGCGGTAGGCCTCGTCCAGCACCACCAGCACATCGCCGGGCACCCGGTCGAGGAACCGCTCCAGCTCGGCCCGCCGCACCACCGTGCCGGTCGGGTTGTTGGGGTTGCAGACGAAGATCAGACGTGTCCGGTCGGTGATCGCGTCCGCCATCGCGTCCAGGTCGTGCACATCGCCCGGCGTGAGCGGCACCTGCACCGACCGGGCGCCGCTGATCTGCGTGATGATCGGGTACGCCTCGAAGGACCTCCAGGCGTAGATCACCTCGTCGCCGGGGCCGCTGGTGGCCTGGATCAGCTGCTGGGCGACGCCCACCGAGCCGGTGCCGGTGGCCAGGTGGGACAGCGGGACACCGAAGCGATCCGACAGCTCGTTCATCAGCCCGGTACAGGCCATGTCCGGGTAGCGGTTGAAGTTGCAGGCGGCCGCGGTCACGCTCTCCATCACACCGGGCAGCGGCGGATACGGGTTCTCGTTGGAGGACAGCTTGTAGGCGACCGGCCCGCCGGCCGCGGCGGGCTTGCCCGGCTTGTAGGTGGGGATACCCCCCAGCTCGGCGCGCAGCTTCGGGCTCGTCTCGCTCACCGCAGTCCTCCTCGCGACCACCGGCGGCCCATCGACGCCGTCGGCTTCCAATACTCCTCACCTTATGAGGATTCGGCTCCCCTGCGAACAGGTGCAGGACAGCAAGAGGCGAACCTCATTGGTCCCACAGGCATCAGGGGCATCACCATACGAAGGCGCACGTATCGGGGGGCGCGCCGTACATATATCTATGCGCCGGTGGCTCGCGCCGTAGCGCGCATCACCCGTGAAGGTGAGTTGAGACCTCTTCGAGACATCGGGCACTTGGCAGGCCCATGCGCGTCGACAAGACACGTCGTGGCATGGGAGCGCTCAACCGACTTATTTTCTAAGGCAGTTGATCCTAAATGACCATGCAGAAACGTGCCTGTCAACGCCTGCATATGCGTCCGCACTACCCCACCACATGAGCCCTACTATCGGCTCGCCATGACAGCAGCAGGGAAGCACCAGGTGAGCCGCGCGGAAACCTCACGTCGAAGCAGTCGGCCGGGCCGGGCGGGCATCAGAGACGTCGCCGCCGCCGCCGGGGTCTCCATCACAACCGTCTCCGACGCCCTCAACGGCAAGGGCCGGCTCCCGGATGCCACCCGGCGCCACGTCCGCGAGGTGGCCGACCGACTGGGGTACCGCCCCTCGGCCGCCGCCCGCACCCTCCGTACCGGCAAGTCGGGACTGATCGGCCTGACCGTGACGACGTACGGGGATGAACCTTTCACCTTCACGGAGTTCGCCTACTTCGCCGAGATGGCCCGGGCCGCCACCTCGGCCGCGCTCGCCCGTGGCTATGCCCTGGTCATCCTGCCCGCGACCTCCCGCCACGACGTCTGGTCCAACGTGGCCCTGGACGGCACGGTCGTCATCGACCCCTCCGACCAGGACCCGGTGGTCAGCGAACTCGTCCGGCAGGGCCTGCCGGTCGTCTCCGACGGCCGACCGGCCGGCGCCCTCCCGGTCACCGCCTGGGTCGACAACGACCATGAGGCCGCCGTCCTCGGCATCCTGGACCACCTCGCCGACGCCGGCGCCCGCCGCATCGGCCTGCTCACCGGCACGACGACGGACACGTACACCCACCTGTCGACCACCGCCTACCTGCGCTGGTGCGAGCGCGTCGGCCAGGACCCGGTCTACGAGGCCTACCCGGCCCACGACCCGTGCGCGGGCGCCGTCGCCGCCGACCGGCTGCTCGCCCGTCCCGACCGGCCCGACGCCGTCTACGGCCTCTTCGACCCCAACGGCACCGACCTGCTCGCCGCCGCCCGCCGCTACGGCCTACGCGTCCCGGACGACCTGCTGCTGGTGTGCTGCAGCGAGTCCACGGTGTACGCCAACACCGAGCCGCCCATCACCACGCTCTCCCTGAAGCCGCGCCGGATCGGCACGGCGGTGGTCCAGCTCCTCATCGACGCCATCGAGGGCGTCGAGTCGGACCACCCCGTCGAACAGGTGATACCGACCGAGCTGATCGTGCGTACCTCGTCCCAGCGACGCCACCCGCGCACGACCGTCAGCCCACCGCGGACTCCGGAAGAGGGATAGCGGGCGGATCCCAGGACGGCCCGGGTGTCCGTGCGGCCCCGGGACGGCCGCCCGCCCGCCACGGCCGAGACGCCGGCCACGAGGGCCCGCACCGGGGCCGCACGGTTCGGTCGGCTCCCCGGCCAGGCCCCGGTCGGAGCCCCGCGCAGGGCTCCGTACGCCCCCCAAGGTGTCGGCCGACCATCGAGCCGTACGGCCGACACGTGACGGACAGCCGGTCGAACCCCTGCCCAAACGGGGCGAAAGCCACGGTGAACTGGAGTCTTGCTCTGATTCACCACCCCTGGGTCATCACACGGCGCGACGCGCATTCCTATGATGGGCGCACGACACCGCGGGCCGCTGCGACCAGGCAGTCCGAAGCGGTGCAGATGCGGCGCGATGGTGGAGGGGTCTGATGACTCAGGGGGCCGGTCAGGGACCCGAGGTGGAGCGGACGGCGACGCTGCGCGACTTCCGGGTACCCGCGTACGTCCACGAGACCGGTCCGTACGTCCACACCCACCCCGGGGGCACCATCCCCGCCGCGGACGAGACCTACCCCGAGGGCTACACGCCCACCCAGCGCGACCTGCCCGTCATCAACCGCGGCGACACGCTCCAGGTCCCCGTGGAACCGGCCCCCACCGCCCCCGCCCCGCAGGCCGCGGCCGGTCCCGGCCCGCTGTACGTCGTCGGCGACGTGCACGGCTACCTGGACGAACTGCTGGCCGCCCTGCAGGAGAAGGGCCTGATCGACGCCTCCGGACAGTGGTGCGCGGGCACCGCCCGGCTGTGGTTCCTCGGCGACTTCACCGACCGCGGTCCGGACGGCATCGGCGTCATCGACCTGGTGATGCGGCTGTCGGCCGAGGCGGCCGCGGCCGGCGGCTACTGCAAGGCCCTCATGGGCAACCACGAGCTGCTGCTGCTCGGCGCCAAGCGGTTCGGCGACACCCCCGTCCACTCCGGTGCGGGCACCGCCACCTTCCAGGCGGCCTGGCTGCTCAACGGCGGCCAGAAGACCGACATGGACCGCCTCCAGGACCACCATCTGCAGTGGATGGCCCGCCTCGACGCCGTCGAGGAGGTGGACGGGTATCTGCTCATCCACTCCGACACCACTGCCTACCTCGACTACGGCGACTCGATCGAGGCGGTCAACGACACCGTCCGCGAGGCCCTGACCCGCAACGACGCGGACGAGGTCTGGGACCTGTTCCGCAAGTTCACCAAGCGCTTCTCCTTCCGTGACGAGGGCGGCGCCGACGCCGTGCGCTCCCTCCTCGATACGTACGGCGGCACCCGCGTCGTTCACGGCCACAGCCCCATTCCCTACCTGCTCGGCGAAGTGGGCTCCGAGGACGACGAGGAGGACACCGGCCCTGTCGTCGAGGGACCGCACGTCTACGCCGGGGGACTCGCCATCGCCATGGACGGCGGCGTCACCATGGCCGGAAAACTGCTGGTCCAGCAACTTCCCCTGGATATCTGAGGGTTCACCGGGCTGACGCACCCCCACCGCGTGAGCGCAGGTCGGCACGCAATTTCCGCCAACCCCCTGTCACCGTGTGCCGTCACGGCTCTACCATCGGCTTATCCGTAGCAGGCTCCCCTCCGTTTCTGCCCGACGGCTCGCCGGCGTGCGAGCCCCCAGCCCTACGGAGCATCGGGGGATGCACATGAACAGCGTTCCGCAGCACCTGCTGAGCGAGGACCGCCAGGAATTCGAGCGGATCCTCGATGAGGCGCTGCGCTCCGCCCCACACCGCCCGGAACTGGCCGCTGTCGGTCAGCGGCTCAACCCCGAACAACTGCGCACCATGGCTCTCAACGCCACCGCACTCATAGCGGCGGCCGCGGCGACCGAGTACCAGCACTATGTGAAGGCCCGCGAGGAACTGCGCCACCCGGTGCCGTCCACCCCTTCGACCGACCACGCTTCCGGTTCCGCCGAGGCGGGTGCGGACGCGATGGGGCTCACCACCAGCCTCGGCGAGGCCGCCGAGGCCACCGGGGCGGGTGCCGTCGCCGTGATCGCGGTACTGGCCCCCGTCCTCGCCGGAACCGCCGCGGCGATCTTCCTGCTCGTCGGCTACATCCTGAAGATGCTGGACCCCGGCCAGGGCTTCGCCCAGACCATGCTCACCGCGGGCTGGGTGTTCGGCGCCATGGCCGCGGCCGCGATCCTCGTCGCCGCGGCCGGGCTGGTGCTCACCGCCCTGCGCAACAGCGCCGCGGCGGAGGCCGGAGCCCACAGCGCGGCGAGTGAGGAGGTGGCCAGGGCCAGAGAGGCCTGGCGCGAGGCCCTGCTGGAGCGCGGCATCCTGCCGTTCCTGCGGGACGCGCTCGCCCAGCCCGGCACGGCCGCCCTGCATCGCGCGGCCCCGCAGCCCCCGAGCGGCCGTATGCCGCGCCTGGGCTACGACCGGCCCGGCTTCAGCAGCCCCGACGACGGCTCGGCCCCCGGCCGACCGAGCTTCACCAGCCCCGACTACACCAGCCCCGACTTCGGCGGCCCGGAACACCAGCCGGAATAGCCGACGGCTCGCGCCCCCATCAGGGGCGCGAGCCGAGCGGGGCGGGTGGAGGGATCCCCTGCCGGACCAAGGGGGCCATAGCCACCCGGTCACGTGGGATCCGGCAGGCGCACGACCGCGATGCCTCCGCTCTGGGCCACTGCCGGCCGGGTACCGTCCGGGATGCAGCGCCGCGACGGGGGTGGGGACATGGGTGGCTCCGTAGGCCCCCTCCCGGCGTGATGCCTCCACCTCGGGCCATTCCGTCACCGCGCCGGTGGTGACGTCGATCAGTCTGGGGCATCCCTGCAGTGAGACCACCCGGCCGCCTCCCGCGAGCACCGTGCCGACCGGGAAATCGACGGGGTTCCGGTGCAGCCACCGGCGTTCGGACAGGGACCAGACGCCGGGTTGTCCAGGGCCCAGAGCAGGCGTCCTCGTCATCGAGGAACTCGTCTCCGGTCGCCACCACCACCCGGTCATGGCCGAGCCGGCACGCCGACTCCACCTCGGCGTCGAGGCCAGGCTGCATCGGCAGCACCCCGGGCCGGTCCGGTACGACCGGATCCCTCAGCGCACGTTCCAGATCGAAGACCTCGACGATTCCGTACGGCTGCCACACCCGGCCGGCCACGAGCAGATGCCTGCCGTCCCGGCTCACCGACACCTGGGAGTGGAACACGTCCCTCTCCTCGCGCGGACCCGAAGTGAGCCGCTTGCCCGACTCCACCTCCTCGACCTGGAGGACGTGGTACTCCTCCGGGCAGTGCACCAGGATCTCTCGGCCGTCCCCCAGCACTCCCAGCGCCACGGGGTAGTCGAAGTCCTCTGCGGGGTACGGGCTGCGCGTCAACTCCCGTACGGGGGCGGGATCCACACAGCAGCAGGGCCCTGCTCCCGCGTTCGGTGTGGACGACGGTGTAGCGGCCGGACGGAGAGACCACGCCTCGGTCGAACCCGGCACCGTGGCCGGTCGGCGTCCGCCGTTCCACACCGGCGGAGTTCCAGGCACGGCCGCCCACCGGGTCGACCAGATCGTCGCCCCGCCAGACAAGCGACCGGACCGGAGCCGTCGTCTCCAGCAGCACCACAGTTCCCCCCTGTGGCGACCAGCGGTGGCGCTGCTTCCCGGAGATGCCCGGGAGCAGCGCCCATCTCGATGCGTCAGTCCGCCAACGGCAGGTACACCCGGTTACCCGCGGCCGCGAACTCCTTCGACTTCTGGGCCATGCCCTCCTCGATCTCGGCCCGGCTGCCGCCGTGTTCGCGGCGGATGTCCTGCGAGATCTTCATGCTGCAGAACTTCGGCCCGCACATGGAGCAGAAGTGGGCCGTCTTGGCCGGCTCGGCCGGCAGCGTCTCGTCGTGGAACTCCCGTGCCGTGTCGGGGTCCAGGGCGAGGTTGAACTGGTCCTCCCACCGGAACTCGAAGCGGGCGTCGGACAGCGCGTCGTCCCACTCCTGCGCATCGGGGTGCCCCTTGGCGAGATCGGCGGCATGGGCGGCGATCTTGTAGGTGATGACGCCGGTCTTGACGTCGTCGCGGTTGGGCAGACCCAGGTGTTCCTTGGGCGTGACGTAGCAGAGCATCGCCGTACCCCACCAGGCGATCATCGCGGCGCCGATGCCGGAGGTGATGTGGTCGTACGCCGGCGCGATGTCCGTCGTCAGCGGGCCGAGCGTATAGAACGGAGCTTCATCGCAGATCTCCTGCTGAAGGTCGATGTTCTCCTTGATCTTGTGCATCGGGACGTGTCCCGGGCCCTCGATCATGGTCTGTACGTTGAAACGCTTCGCGATCCGGTTGAGTTCCCCGAGCGTGCGCAACTCCGCGAACTGCGCCTCGTCATTGGCGTCGGCGATCGAGCCGGGCCGGAGGCCGTCACCCAGCGAGTACGTGACGTCGTAGGCCGCGAGGATCTCGCAGAGTTCCTCGAAGTTCTCGTACAGGAACGATTCCTTGTGGTGCGCCAGGCACCACGCGGCCATGATGGAGCCGCCGCGCGAGACGATGCCGGTCTTGCGGTTGGCGGTGAGCGGCACGTACGGCAGGCGCACGCCCGCGTGGACGGTCATGTAGTCCACGCCCTGCTCGGCCTGCTCGATGACGGTGTCCTTGTAGATCTCCCAGGTCAGCTCCTCGGCCTTGCCGTCGACCTTCTCCAGCGCCTGGTAGAGCGGCACCGTGCCGATGGGTACGGGGGAGTTGCGCAGCACCCACTCTCGGGTGGTGTGGATGTTGCGACCGGTGGAGAGGTCCATGACCGTGTCGGCGCCCCAGCGGGTCGCCCAGGTCATCTTCTCGACCTCCTCCTCGATGGAGGACGTGACGGCGGAGTTGCCGATGTTGGCGTTGACCTTCACCAGGAACCGCTTGCCGATGATCATCGGCTCGATCTCCGGGTGGTTCACGTTGGCCGGAAGCACCGCTCGGCCCGCCGCGATCTCCTCGCGGACCACCTCGGGTGAAACGTTCTCCCGCAGGGCCACGAACTCCATCTCGGGCGTGACCTCGCCCCGGCGTGCGTACGCGAGCTGCGTGACCGCGTTGCCGTCACGGCCCCGGCGCGGCTGGCGCGGGCGCCCGGGGAAGACCGCGTCCAGGTTGCGCAGCCCGCCGCGGGGCGAGGTGTGCTTGATCCCGTCGTCCTCGGGGCGGACGGGGCGGCCCGCGTACTCCTCGGTGTCACCGCGGGCGATGATCCAGTTCTCCCGCAGCGGCGACAGGCCCCTACGGACATCCGTTTCGACGAGTGGATCGGTGTACGGGCCCGACGTGTCGTACAGCGTGACCGACTGCCCGTTGGTGAGGTGCACCTGACGGACCGGCACGCGCAGGTCGGGGCGCGTGCCCTCGACGTACGCCTTGTGCCAGCCGATGGACTTCCCGGCCCCCTGGGACGTCTCGTCCTGAACGGAGGCAGGCGTGCGTGCGTCCTTGTTGGTCATGAGACCTACTCCCTACGCCGGCATTACCCGGTAACAGGTTCGGCGGTCGACGCAGCGGTTTCCGTCCGCCGATGTGTCCCGTGAAACCTCGTTCCACGTGAAACATCGCGAATACGGAGGTCAGCGCCCTCTCAGCCCGGTGCTCCGAGCTCCCGCGTGTGCAAAGGTGGCTCCACGCTAGCGTCAATTCGGGCGCGGTGAACAGAGGGCCTCTACCGTTCTTGCGATGATCGGGCGGTGACCAGGATGGAGCAGTACCCGTACCCACCGCCCGAGCCGCCGCGCGGTGGCGACTCCGGACAGGGCGGTGGACACGGCCATGACGGCCACGCATCCGGGGGTGGGCCGGTGCAGGCCCCCCACCACAACAGTGGTGCAGCCCATACCCACGTGCCGGGGCACCCTGGCCAGGGCAACGGCCGTGACCCCGGGCATGCTCAGGGGCACGGGCACACCCACGACTCCAGTACCGGCGACGGCCACGGCCATCCGCAAGACCGGAGTCCGGGCGGCGGCCACGCGCACGGTCACAGTCACAGCCATGGACCCGCCGCGCCTGTCTCGAAGCATCTACGCAAGGTCATCGCTGCGATCCTGATCCCGTTCACGGCAGCGGTCGTGGTCGGCCTGGTGCTGCTGTGGCCCGGGGGAGCTCCGCCGCACCAGCGCACCGGCGTCGGCTTCGACCGCCAGACGCAGCAGGCCACGGTCACCAAGGTGGTCGAGGTGAGCTGCAAGTCGGTGAACGCCTCGGGGGACACCCCGACCGGCGACATCTCCACCGCCGAGGGCAACTCGGCGCAGCAGGAGGCGAAGGGCAGCTGCAAGAAGGCCACGGTCCGGGTCGACACCGGTAAGGACCAGGGCCGTACGTTCACCGAGATCGTGCAGCCGGACCAGCCACGGCAGTTGCACCGGGGCGAGAAGGTCGTGGTCGCCTATGAGCCCTCGGCCCCCAAGGACCTGCAGTACTCCGTCACCGATGTGAACCGTACGTTCCCGATGGCACTGCTGGCGGGGATCTTCGCGCTCGCCGTCGTGGTGGTGGGCCGGCTGCGCGGTGTCATGGCGCTGGTCGCACTGGCCGTGAGCTTCCTGGTGCTCACTCTGTTCATCCTGCCGGCGATCCTGCAGGGATCGAATCCGCTGCTGGTGGCCGTCGTCGGGGCAAGCGCCATCATGCTCATCGCGCTCTACATGTGCCATGGGTTGTCGGCCCGTACGTCGGTCGCGGTGCTCGGCACGCTCTGCTCCCTTCTGCTGATCGGCATCCTCGGCTCGGAGTTCATCGACTGGGCCGTGCTCACCGGCAACACGGACGACAACACGGGTCTGATCCACGGCCTGTATCCGTCGATCGACATGAGCGGTCTGCTGCTGGCCGGGGTCATCATCGGTTCACTGGGTGTCCTGGACGATGTGACGGTGACACAGACGTCGGCGGTCTGGGAACTGCACGAGGCCAATCCGGCGATGGGCTGGCGCGGGCTGTACCGGGCGGGCATCCGGATCGGCCGTGACCACATCGCCTCGGTGGTCAACACCCTTGTCCTCGCCTATGCCGGTGCCGCGCTGCCGTTGCTGCTGCTGTTCTCGATCGCGCAGAGCAGCGTGGGCACGGTGGCCAACAGCGAGCTGGTGGCCGAGGAGATCGTGCGCACGCTGGTGGGTTCGATCGGCCTGGTCGCCTCGGTCCCGCTCACCACCGCCCTGGCCGCCGTGGTGGTGTCCGCCGACCGGCCGGGACCGGAGAGGGCAGCCTCCGCCGGGACACAGCCCGCTCCGGCGCGCGGCGGCAGAGGTCGACGCCGGAAGCGGTGAGCCGTGAGGGCGTAAATCCACTGAAGAAGCGTTACTGCGCAGTCTCGGGCGAGACGGCGAAGCCCCTGCACCTCGTTGCCGTAACGCTTCAGCCGGCGCTCTGTTCCTCGGCCAGGATGCGGTCCAGGGCCTCGTCGAGGTGGGCGTCGAAATCCGCCAGCGCACCCTCCTGACCGAGCGGAACAAGCTTGTCCGTACGGTCGAGGAAGGCCACGAGCGGCGGCGTCGAGGAGCGGAACAGGGCCTGGTCGCAGCCCACCTGAAGCCGGATCAGTACCTCGCCCAGCACCTCCGCGTCGGCGGGGGCGATGTGCACATCCCCCTCCCCGCACGGCCGCCCGACTCCGTCGATCAGCAACTCCCGGCCGAACGCCCAGGTCACCGGGGCATCACCGGGCAGATGGAAAGTCAGCCGCACGGCATAGGGATCAGAGGTCTCGTAGCGCAACTCCACCGGGATGCGGAAGGAGAGCTCCTCCGACACGAGAAAGCTCATCATGACTTCTGCCTGTACGGATTCGCGCATCGCCTACCCCGTCAAATGACATCGACTGGCCGGGATTGATCCCTCGACCGTGGGTCA
This sequence comes from Streptomyces sp. NPDC007905, assembly GCF_042959345.1. NCBI lineage: Bacteria > Bacillati > Actinomycetota > Actinomycetes > Kitasatosporales > Streptomycetaceae > Streptomyces > Streptomyces sp. NPDC007905. The sequence goes on from NZ_JBIBKS010000002.1 coordinate 147,620, forward strand.
AATCTTGCTGAACGTGCACACGAGATCACAAGGAGTGAGTTTTCAGATACTGATAGAGAGGGTCAGTGACCCCAGATGGCGTCCGATCCCGGCCTGCAACCGGTGGGCGGCGGGCAGCAGCCGGTCGGACTGATGAGCGGGGAGCGAAATGGCCATCGTGGCCGCCGTGGTGCCGACCGTGATCGGTACCGCCGCGCAGACCGTCCCGAGCGCGTACTCCTGACGCTCCACCACCGGCTCCATCCGCGCCGTCCTGGCCAGCCGCCGCAGCAGGGCGTGGCTGTCGCGCACGGTGTACGGCGTGAGGGACTGCACCGGATAGCGGGCCAGGTGTTCCCGGCGTGCGTCCTCGTCCAGTTGGGAGAGCAGGCACTGCCCGATCGCATGGGCGTGCCCGGTTTCGCGGAAGTCCGCCCATTCCTCGACCGCCGGAGCCTCCCGCGAGTCGGAGACGCACATGACCTCGATCTCGCCGTCCCGGTACATCGCGTAGTACACCGGCACACCGATGGAATCACGCCAGTGCGCGAGGGTGTCGGCCACCGTGCTGCGACGTTTCTGCTGTGCTCCGCTGCTGCTCAGCCGCTCGGCCGCGTCGCCGAGGAAGAACAGCCCTTTCTCGCGGCGCAGATAGCCCTCGTGCACGAGAGTGCGCAACAGGTGATAGGTCGTGGGCAGGGCCAGGCCGGTCTCACGGGCGAGTTGTTTGGCGGGGGCGCCGTACTCGTGTGCCGCGACGGTCTCCAGCAGGCGCATCGCGCGCTGGACGGATCCGATGAGGGTCGCGGCGGGCGGTTGCCCCGGGACGTCCGCGGAGCCTGCGGGTCCGGGGGCGGTCGCGGCGTGCGGTTGTCCCGGGACTGTCCCGCCGGGTGGCCGCTGCACGGGGGGTGTGCAGGAGCGGGGTGAGGTGGGGGGTGCGTGGGGTTCTGCAGGTGCGGTGTCAACCGTGGCCAAGGGTCACTCCCGAAGCGCGAGGTGGGGGCAGCCCGTGCGGAGAGAACACGGGTGGGGGTGTATGCCGCCCGCGGGGCCCGGCCCCGCGTGGGGTTCCGGACTCTAACCGCCCGCCACCGCGTGCAGACGGCCTGCCGGGGAAACTTCCCTCCCCCGAGGGAACCGGTGATTTCGCGTTACCGGTCACCGGCTCCCACGACGCTCACCAGTCGCTGCGCGACGAGGACGACATGAACTTGCGCACGATGTAGATCAGTCCGCCGACCAGGGCGACGAAGACCAGCGCCTTGAAGAGCAGGCCGATCACGAAACCGACGACGGTCGCTATCAGGCTGCCGAACACGACCAGGGCGATGACCGGCACCGCGACCCACTTCACCCACCACGGCAGCCCCGCGAAGATCTCTCGCATTGCCCTCGTCCTTTGCGTCCGATTGCGTCCGACTGCGTTCACGGCGTACTGCGCGCTGCCGTGGACGCGGTTCTCGATGTCTGCACTCGATGCTAGGGCCGCCACAGGGTCCCGCGGGGGCCACGCACCCCTTGTCCTCCCCTGACCCGCCCCCTAGGGAACCCCGAGACCCGGACTCACGCCTCAGGCGGAGAGAAGACGACCAGGACCCGCAGATCCTCACTGATGTGATGGAACTTGTGCGCGACGCCGGCCGGCACGTACACCACGCTGCCCCGCGCCACCTCCGTGGTCTCCAGACCGACCGTGATCGAGGCGCGGCCGCTGACGACGACGTACACCTCGTCCTGCTGGTGCGGCTTCTGTGGGTCGTGCTCGCCCGCGTCGAGCGCGTACAGGCCGACCGACATGTTCCGCTCCCGCAGGAACTGCAGGTAGGCCCCGTCGTTGGCGGCGCGCTCCGCCTCCAGTTCGTCCAGCCGGAATGCCTTCATCGAGTTGCCGCCCTCGCCCCACTGCTTGTCGTCGATCCCGTCTGCCACGATCAGACACATGAAGAATTTCGTAGTCAAGATGATCGCCAACGCAGGCGCCCTGGCGGTCGCCGTGTGGCTGCTCGACAAAATCACCCTCACCGGTGACAGCACCGGCAAGAAGGCCGGCACGCTGATCGTGGTCGCGCTGATCTTCGGCCTGGTCAACTTCCTGGTCAAACCGATCGTGAAGGTGCTCACCTTTCCCCTGTTCCTCCTGACCCTGGGGCTGATCACCCTGGTCGTCAACGCGCTGATGCTGCTGCTGACGTCGTGGGTGTGTGGAAAGCTCGATCTGAGTTTCCACGTGGACGGCTTCTGGACGGCCGTGCTCGGGGGCCTGATCATCTCCGTCGTCTCCTGGGCACTGCACCTCGTCCTGCCCGACGAGGACTGAGTACGCCATGACCTACCGCGTCTGTTTCGTGTGCAGCGGGAACATCTGCCGCTCCCCCATGGCCGAGGCCGTCTTCCGCGCGCGGGTGCAGGAGGCCGGTCTGGCTGAGCTGGTGGAGATCGACAGCGCCGGCACCGGCGGCTGGCACGAAGGGGAGGGCGCCGACCCGCGCACCGTGTCGGTCCTCCGTGAACACGGCTACGGCACCGGGCACACCGCACGTCGGTTCCAGCCTTCCTGGTTCGCCGCCATCGACCTGGTGATCGCCCTGGACACCGGCCATCTCAAGGCCCTGCGCCGGCTCGCGCCCACCGAGGAGGACGCCCGCAAGGTACGTCTGCTGCGCTCGTACGACCCCGCGGCCGACGACGACCTCGACGTACCGGACCCGTACTACGGGGGCCGGGACGGCTTCGAGGAGTGCCTTGAGATGGTGGAGGCGGCGAGCACCGGCCTGCTCGCCGCTGTACGGGCACAACTGAAGGGACAGGCCGCATGAGCGACACCCCCAAGGACGCGGACCGCGTCGGCGACGGCACGCGCGCGGTACGGGCCGGGCTGCCCGAGCCGGTCAAGCACGAGCCGACCCTGCCCGGACCGGTGTTCGCCGCGCACTTCCACCTGCCGGGCGAGGTGACGGGACCGTACTCCTACGGCCGTGACGACAACCCGACCTGGACGCTGCTGGAGCGTGCCATCGGGGAGCTGGAGGCGCCCGGGCGGGACGGTGTCGAGACGCTGGTGTTCGCCTCCGGCATGGCGGCGATCTCTTCGGTGCTGTTCTCGCAGCTGCGTTCCGGGGACACGGTCGTACTGCCCTCCGACGGCTACCAGGCGCTGCCACTGGTGCGTGCCCAGCTGGAGGCGTACGGCATCGAGGTGCGCACTGCGCCCACGGGCGGTGACGCCCAGGTGGAGGTTCTCGACGGCGCGCGGCTGCTGTGGATCGAGTCGCCCTCGAACCCCGGGCTCGACGTGTGCGACATCCGGCGTCTGGTGGAGGCCGCCCACGCGCGCGGCGCTCTGGTGGCCGTCGACAACACCCTCGCCACCCCGCTCGGACAGCGCCCGCTCGAGCTGGGCGCCGACTTCTCCGTGGCCAGCGGCACCAAGCAGCTGACCGGGCACGGTGACGTGCTGCTGGGCTATGTCGCCGGGCGCGATGCCGAGGCGATGGCCGCCGTACGCCGCTGGCGCAAGATCGTCGGCGCTGTCTCCGGGCCCATGGAGGCCTGGCTCGCGCACCGCTCCCTCGCCACGCTCCAGCTGCGTGTCGAGCGGCAGAACACGACGGCCCTCACGGTCGCCGAGGCCCTGCGGCAGCGGCCCGAGGTGTCCGGGCTGCGCTATCCGGGGCTGCCCGACGACCCCGCGCACAAGGTCGCCTCCCAGCAGATGCGCGGCTACGGGTGCGTGGTCTCCTTCACCCTGCCCACACGCGCGCGTGCCGAGCGTTTCCTCGCGGAGCTGCGCCTGGTCGAGGACGCGACGAGCTTCGGCGGTGTGCGCTCCACGGCCGAACGCCGTGGCCGCTGGGGCGGGGACGCGGTGCCGGAAGGCTTCATCCGCATGTCCGTCGGCGCCGAGGACTCGGAGGACCTCGTGGCGGATGTGCTGCGGGCGCTCGACGCGTCCGCACAGTGACCGCACCAGGGGTATTCGGGCCGCTCTGCGGGCGGTCCGAGCCTCCCCCCTCGTGGCTCGGACCGCCTCCGGTTCCGCGCGCGAAGAACCGCGCGAACAAGGCTAGTTGACTCTCTGTCAGTGTCCAATCACGGTAGCGACAGAGACCTATCGACTTATTTATAGTTGGTGCCTGCCTGGGGGCCGGAGGAGGGCAGGGAAGGGGAGGGCTGCCATGGATCTGGCCTTGCTGCGCACCTTCGTCACCGTGCACCGGGCCGGTTCCTTCACCCGCGCCGCCGCCCTGCTGGGCCTCTCCCAGCCGGCCGTCACCTCCCAGATCCGCACGTTGGAGCGCCAGTTGGGCCGCCCCCTGTTCCTGCGGCAGGCCCGCGGGGTGACGCCCACGACCATCGGCGACGAGCTCGCCCACAAGGCCGCCCCCCACCTCGACGCCCTGGTGGAGATAGCCGAGAGGGGCCTGGACGACGAGTCCTCGTTACGTACGCTGCACCTCGCCGGCCCGCCGGAGTTCACCGCCGAACGGGCTCTTCCCGCCCTGACGGAACTCACCGGCGACGACGGCCAGGGCTTCGCCCTGCGCGCCTCCTTCGGCACCGCGGAGGAAACGCTGGAGGGGCTGGCGGCCGGACACCACGATCTGGCCCTCAGCACGGTCAGGCCCCGCGGTGCCCTGCTGACCGCCACCCCGCTCTGCGACGAGGAGCACGTGCTGGTCGCCGCCCCGCGCTGGGCCGAGCGGATCGGCCCCGGAGCGCTGCGTCTCAAGGGAGCGCTCGCCTTGGAGAACCTGCCTGTCGTCGAGGTCCACGAATCACTGCCCTTCGTCTCGCGCTACTGGGCCTCCGTCTTCGACTCGCGCCCGGCCGCCTCGGGCACGGTCATCGTCCCCGACCTGCGCGCGGTGCTCGCCTGTGCCATGGCGGGCGCCGGACTGACGGTGCTGCCCCGCTATCTGTGCGCTCCCGGACTCGAACGCGGCGAGATCGTGACGCTGCACGACCCCGCGGTGCCGCCGCTGCGCACGTACTTCCTGGCGGTGCGCACCGGAACGCTCGCCATGCCGCACATCGCGCGGGCACACGAGTGGCTCCAGCGGGCCGCCGCGCGCTGGTGCTGAGGCCCCGCCCCGGCGGTTCACGCGGTGCACTCGGGTGGTGGCGCTTTGCGATGTTTCACGGGGAACCAGCGGGGCCACATTTCTCCCATGACCGTCCGACCCGTGGTCAAGCGCACCGCCCGTGCCGTTCTGCTGGACGGTGACGACCTGATCCTGATCAAGCGCACCAAGCCCGGTGTCGATCCCTACTGGGTCACTCCCGGTGGCGGGGTCGAACCCGAGGACCCGACCGTCGTCGACGCCCTGCACCGCGAGGTGTACGAGGAACTCGGCGCCAAGATCACCGACGTCGTGCCCTGCTTCGTGGACACCGTGGAGCACATCGGGGATGACGGCGGCACGACCGGCGTGAAAGTACAGCACTTCTTCGTCTGCCGACTGGAGTCCATGGACCCGTCACTGCGCCACGGCCCGGAAGTGGAGGAGCCTGCGGGAGAGTACGACATTGTCCGTGTCCCGTTCACCCGGGTCGGCATCGCCTCCGTCCACCTCGTTCCGCTGTCGCTGCGGCACTACCTGGACGGCAATATCGAGGGCGTCCGCGCCATACACGCACCCGACCTCGGGTAGTCCGCCGACCGGTCAGTCCCCGACGGCGACCAGCTCCTCGACCTGGCAGCGAACAGATCCCTGTCCGACAGCGATGATCTCCGCCCCGGACTTCACGGGTCCGGGCCGGCGTACGGGCCAGGGGGCTGTCTGTGTTTCACGTGAAACACAGACACCTGGCCACGGCCTGCGCGAAGGGCCGCGACATGACCAAAAGCACCTGCGTCTGCGTCGAAACAGGTGGACGTCGGGGGTGCCGGTCGGACAGCCTGACCTGCGTGCCGACTCCTTCTCTCGCTGCTCTTCCCATCCGCCGTCTGACGCTCCGCGATCTCAGCGCCTGCGCCGACTTGTCCGAAGACCGGGGGTGGCCACGCGAGGAACACAAGTGGGGCCTGCTCCTCACGGCCGGCAAGGGCTACGGCATCGACGATCCCGCCGGCGGACTCGTCGCCGTGTGTGCCGTCACGGAGTACGGCTCTTGGGAGCGGACTGACCTGGGCGCCATCGGCATGGTCCTGGTGGCCGAACGCCACGCCCGCAGAGGCGTCGGACGCCGCCTGATGCGGCATGTCGTATCGGCCATGGGCGCCACACCGCTGACTCTGCACGCCACCCCCTACGGGCGCCCGCTCTACGAAGAACTGGGCTTCAAGGTCACGGGTCGGGCGGAGATGCTGACCGGACACTTCCTCCCCGGCAGGACGGAATCCGGGGTCGCGACGCGTGCTGCCATCGCCGAGGACCTGCCCTCGATCCTGCGTCTCGACGAGGAGGTGTTCGGCGCCGACCGCACTCCTCTGATTGCCCGCCTGCCCGCTTTCACCGACCAGTTGCGCGTGGCCGAGGACAGCGGCCGGATCATCGGCTACGCGGCCGCATGGCCCAACGAGGACACTCATGTCGTCGGCCCCCTGATCGCCCGGGACACCAAGACGGCGAAGGCCCTCATCGCCTCGCTCGCGGCCCATACGGACCGCCCGCTGCGCACCGACATCGACGTGCGCCACGAGGAGCTGCTGGCCTGGGCCAAGGCAAGGGGGCTGGCGTCCGTGGCCTTCAACGACGTCATGACCTACGGCATCCCGGACCTGCCGGGGGACTGGACCCGCCGGTTCGCGCCGCTCACGGTGGCCGCGGGCTGAGTGCCGCATGACGAACGCCGGCCCACCGCTCCAGAGCGGGGGCCGGCATCCTCCCGCCTCGGGGGTTCCGATCAGGCGAGCGCCTGGAGGGCCGCGGTGGCGAAGCCGTGGTCCTGGTCCGGCGCTCCGCCCCCGACACCGATCGCACCGATCAGACGGCCGTCCCGGTGGACGGGGAGGCCGCCCGCGATGAACAGCAGGGGCCGGTCGAGGGCCGTGGGCAGCGTGTGGAAGAGGCCACCGGGCTGGACGGCCTCGACGAGGTCGGCGGTGGCCGTGTTCAGCTGGAGCGCCGTGTAGGCCTTGCGGGTGCTCGTCTCACCGGAGATCAGCACGGCCCGGTCGTCCCTCCGGAAGGCGAGCAGGTGGCCGCCGGCGTCCAGGACGGTGACGCTGACGGTGACTCCCGCGTCCTCGGCCGCCCGGCGGGCCGTGGCGACGAGCAGCTCGGCGTCCTCGATGGTGAGCGGGGCGACGGTGGTGGTGCTCATGGAGCGTTCTCCTTGGTGCGGTGTTGCATGAGGTGACGTGGTGCCGCGGAGACCGGGGGACGGCGCACGCCCCCCAGCGGTTCGGCAACGGTCGGTACGGGTGGCGGTGCCCCGTGGGCCGAGTCGGCTCAGTGGTGGACGGGGGTCCGCTGCCCTGTCGGCGCCCCGGCGCCCACCACGGCGCTCCGCGCGCTGTCGCGGCGCTCCAGGGCGGCCGAGAGGACGGCGAGGACCAGCGCGGCCGCGGCGAGGGCGGCGCCGACCCAGTTGGGGGCGGTGTAACCGAAGCCGGCTGCGATCACCATGCCGCCGAGCCAGGCGGAGAGGGCGTTGCCCAGATTGAAGGCGCCGATGTTCACGGCCGACGCGAGTGTCGGAGCGCCGTGGGCCTGGTCGAGGACGCGCTTCTGCAGGGGCGGGACGGTCGCGAAACCGAGGGCGCCGATCAGGGCGATGGTCACAGCGGCCGCGATCTTGTTGTGCGCGGTGAGTGTGAACAGCGCGAGAACGACGGCCAGGGCGCCCAGCGAGACGCACAGCATCGGCATCAGCGCGCGGTCGGCGAACTTGCCGCCGACGAGGTTGCCGCCGACCATGCCGAGCCCGAACAGGACCAGCAGCCCGGTGACCGACCCGTCGGCGAAGCCGGCGATGTGGGTCATCATCGGCGCGATGTAGGTGATGGCTGCGAAGACACCGCCGAAGCCGAGCACGGTCATCGCCATGGCGAGCAGGACCTGGGCGTTCTTGAAGGCGGCCAGTTCATGGCGCAGGTGCACGCCCTCGGGCCTCGGCATCTCGGGCACCAGCTTGGCGATGCCGGCAAGGCCCACGACACCGAGGACGGCGACGATGCCGAAGGTGACGCGCCAGCCGACGTGCTGCCCGATGAGCGTGCCCAGCGGGACACCCACGACGTTGGCGACGGTGAGACCGGTGAACATCATGGCGATGGCTCCGGCCTTCTTGTGGGGGGCCACCAGCTCGGCCGCCACGACCGAACCGATGCCGAAGAAGGCGCCGTGGGCGAGAGAGGCGATCACCCGCCCGATCAGCATGATCGCAAAGGCGGGTGCCACGGCGGAGAGCAGGTTTCCGGCGATGAACAGGCCCATGAGCAACATCAGCATCCGCTTGCGCGAGACCTTGGTGCCGAGCACGGTCATCAATGGGGCGCCGAGCACGACGCCGAGCGCGTATCCGGTCACGAGCAGGCCCGCCGTGGGGATGGAGACCCCGAAGTCGCCCGCCACCTCGGGCAGCAAGCCCATGATCACGAACTCTGTCGTTCCGATTCCGAAGGCCCCGATCGCGAGGGCCACAAGCGCGAGAGGCATGGGGGAGTACACCTTCCCAGACGATTGCAGGAGCACTTTGCGTGCGTCCACAATAGTTGCAGACGCGGGTTAACTGCAAGCGAGGACTATTGCGGGCGTGCTCTACCCTGGATTCAGCCGCTCCGGGACGGAGGAAAACGCCAATGACAGCGACGGACCCCGCGCTCACCGCCCTTGCTCAGGGCTGGTGTGCCCTCTCTCTGCTGCACGGGAGGATCGAGGCGCACATCGAGCGCGCCCTGCAGACGAAGCACGACCTGAGCGTGCGCGAGTACTCCCTGCTCGACGTGCTCAGCCGGCAGCACGATGGCGAGGGCGGCCATCTGCAGATGAAGCAGGTCGCCGATGCGGTGGTCCTCAGCCAGAGCGCCACCACGCGTCTGGTGACCCGCCTGGAGGACCGGGGTCTGCTGGAGCGCTACCTGTGCCCCACCGACCGTCGCGGCATCTACACCAATGTCACGGAGGCGGGTCTGCGACTGCTGGAGGAGGCGCGGCCCACCAATGACGCCGCCCTGCGCGAGGCCCTGGACGAGGCGGCCGGGACTCCCGAACTGGCCCCGCTGGTGCGGGTCGTGGAGTCCCTCAACCTGCCCGCATAGGGTGCGGACATGGGAGATCTTGAGATACGCCGTACGAGCCCGGCCGACGTGCCGGCGATCGTCGCCATGCTCGCCGACGATCCACTGGGCGCCCAGCGCGAGTCGCCCGACGACATGACGCCTTACCTGGCGGCGCTGGAGCGGCTGAGTGCGGACCCGAACCAGCAGCTCGTGGTGGCGGTGCGCGAAGGGCGTGTCGTCGGCACCCTCCAGCTGACGGTCATCTCCGGGCTCTCCCGCAAGGGAGCGACCCGCTCGATCATCGAGGGTGTACGCATCCACGCCGACGAACGTGGCAGCGGACTGGGCACACAGCTCATCGAGTGGGCGATCGAGGAATCCCGGCGCCAGGGCTGCCAGTTGGTACAGCTGACCTCCGACAGCAGCCGCACGGACGCCCATCGTTTCTACGAGCGGCTCGGCTTCACCGCCTCACACGTGGGTTTCAAACTCCAGCTCTGAGAGGAGCCGGGGGGGCTGGTGTTTCACGTGAAACACCAGCACCCGGTAGGCCGGCAGGTCAGCCCACGATCCCCCGCCAGCCGTCAGGGTCCACTCCACCGGGCACCCCGGCCCCCTCCTCGTAGGGCTGCCGTGTGAACACGAACGACCCGAGGTCCAGATGGCTCACGGAACCGTCCGGTCGCCGTACGGCCCGCAGGAGCTCTCCCCCGTAGTAACCCTCCAGCCCCGTCCAGGTGCCGTCGCCGTTGGCCCGGAAGCGCGCACGGCGGCCGGTGCCGGAGATCGGCTCCAAGGAGACAAGACCGTCGGCCGTCACCCGCAGGGCGAAGGCATGCGTCCCCCAGTACCACTGGCCTGCCAACTCCAGTACGGACGGATCCACTTCACGCAGTGGATGCCAGGGCGCGGGAAGCCGTGGCTCGGCCTCGGCGAGGATACGGACCAGGTCGGCTGCCACGGCGGACAGCACGGGGCCGGACGTGCAGTTGGCCAGCACCACCGCTGCCACGTCGTCCTCCACGCTGATGCTGAGGTTGGCGAGGAAGCCCGGCAGCGAGCCGGAGTGCCCCACGATCAGCCGGCCGTCGCGGTTCTGGATCTGCATGCCCAGGCCGTACGTGGCGCCGTCCACGACGTCCGAAGCCTCGGCGGGAGCTGCGGGGCTACGCATCTCCTGTACCGATTCCGCGCTCAGCACCCGATCGTCTCCCCTGACCAGGAAGACGGCGAACCGCGCGAGGTCGGCGGTGGTGGACCAGAGTTGCCCGGCCGGCGCCATTCGGGCGAGGTCCTCCACGGGTTCGGGCAGCAGTGCGTCGGCCCACGGATGCACCGCCCAGCCACCCGCGGACGGCGCCTGCGGCCGGGTGCTGGTGCGCTCGAGGCCCAGGGGCTCGAGTACCTCCCCGTGGAGTACGTCCGCCCAAGGGGCGCCGCGCAGTTCCTCCACCAGTGCGCCGAGGAGCGTGTAGCCGGGGTTCGAGTAGTGGTGCCGCCTGCCGACGGGATGCAGCAGGGGCCGCTCACCCAGTACGTCGCTCAGCTCGGGACGCAGCGAGCCCGGAGTCCGCTCCCACCACGGCCCGGGCGACTCCGCGGCCAGACCGCCCGTGTGCGCGAGCAGTTCGGCGATGGTCGCCTCCCCCGCGCCGGTGCCCGGCAGATACTTCTCCAGCGGGTCACCGAGGTCGAGCACGCCCTCGTCTCGCAGCCGCAGCACCAGTACGGCCGTGAACGTCTTCGTGATCGACCCGATCCGGTACTGCACGTTCTCGTCCGGCGCGTGACCGTCCACCGAACTGCGCGCCCCGTGCCACACGGCCCGCCCGTCCCGCACGACCGCCGCGACCAGCGAGGGAGCCCGCCCTTCGGCCTGCGCGACAGCGATCCGGTGCAGCAACGCCCGGCGTGTGCTGGGCAGCAACTCTTCCTGGGATGTCGTCATGCCCCTAGTCCACCGGGCGGCCCGGCCCACGTCGAATTCATTTGGCCGACCCGAAACGTGGTGCCCAGGTCCTCGGCCGGATGGGGGATCTCGCGGCTCGTGTCATAGAGCATTGCGCTGACCAGCAGGTACCTGATCTGTCTCAGGACGTTGCCCTGCACCTCTGTCTCACCTCCCATGGCATTTCCTCGGGGGCGACACGAGCGTGCCGGATGATGGGGCGGTGCAGCTCCCCTACGTCCACCGCGTCACCAAGTACGACCCCGCCGACCGTGACGAACACGGGCATTACACCGGCAGTGAGGACACCGTCAGCGATCACGGCAAGGTGGCCCACACCCGGGAGCTCGGACTGTTCCCCGAACGCCTGGACGCCTCCCCGTACGCCTTCGAGGCCGAGGAGGAAGAGCAGGTCATCCAGCGGCCCGGCGATGACGACTTCCGGGCCGACCTGCACAGGGCAGTCGTCACCGGCCGTGGAAGAGACGTGTCTCGACGGTGCCTCACGATGGCACCGCCTCACCAGCGACACCATCGACCCCGTTCGCGTGGGACTGGCTCCCCGGGGCCGTCTCGCCGTCTGGCCATCCCTGTCCACCGACATCGATGCCGTCGTGAGCCCTGTCCGCTGATGGCCTCGTCGAAGGCGTGTGGCAGGACGACGACGGCAACATCCGTAGTGCCATCGCCGAAGAGGACGAGTTCCCCGAACTGACCGCCCGGATATCCCGTGCTCATGCCGCCGCGCTCATGCCTGGATATACGGGTGAACGTGCGCCTCTGTGCACTGCTGTCATACCCGACAACGACGGAGTCCTACGAACTCGTTGGCGAACCGAGCCGACGCCTGGCGACCGCGACTGGGCACTTCGTCAGCCCAAGGGTGAGCGCTTCGACCGGCCTGTCTCAGATTGGTGGCCCACCGGCCATCGAGTGGCCATCGGTATCGTGAGATTCGGCCACGGCTTCCGGGATCCCACACCGGAACGGATCAGGTCTGGGCCATGTCCACGAAGCGGGAGTAGTGGCCCTGGAAGGCGACGGTGATGGTCGCCGTGGGACCGTTTCGGTGCTTGGCGACGATGAGGTCGGCCTCGCCCGCCCGCGGGGACTCCTTCTCGTAGGCGTCCTCGCGATGCAGCAGGATGACCATGTCGGCGTCCTGCTCGATGGAGCCGGACTCACGCAGGTCGGAGACCATGGGCTTCTTGTCGGTCCGCTGCTCGGGGCCACGGTTCAGTTGGGAGAGCGCGATGACCGGGAGCTCCAGCTCCTTGGCGAGCAGCTTGAGGTTACGGGACATGTCCGAGACCTCCTGCTGACGGCTCTCGGCGCGCTTGGAACCGCCGGACTGCATCAGCTGGAGGTAGTCGATGACGACCAGCTTCAGGTCGTTGCGCTGCTTCAGCCGCCGGCACTTGGCACGGATCTCCATCATCGACAGGTTCGGGGAGTCGTCGATGTACAGCGGTGCGGCCGAGACGTCCGGCATGCGGCGGGCCAGCCGGGTCCAGTCATCGTCGGTCATCGTGCCGGACCGCATGTGGTGCAGGGCGACGCGGGCCTCGGCGGACAGGAGACGCATCGCGATCTCATTGCGGCCCATTTCCAGCGAGAAGATGACGCTGGGAAGGTTGTTCTTGATCGAGGCGGCCCGTGCGAAGTCCAGCGCGAGCGTCGACTTACCCATGGCGGGACGGGCCGCGATGACGATCATCTGGCCCGGGTGCAGGCCGTTCGTCAGCGAGTCGAAGTCCGTGAAGCCGGTGGGCACACCCGTCATCTCGCCGCTGCGCGAGCCGATCGCCTCGATCTCGTCGAGGGCGCCCTCCATGATGTCGCCGAGCGGCAGGTAGTCCTCGCTGGTGCGCTGTTCGGTGACCGCGTAGATCTCGGCCTGGGCCCGGTTGACGATCTCGTCGACGTCGCCGTCCGCCGCGTATCCCATCTGGGTGATGCGCGTGCCGGCCTCGACCAGGCGGCGCAGGACGGCCCGTTCGTGGACGATCTCCGCGTAGTACTCCGCGTTCGCGGCCGTCGGCACGGTCTGGACCAGGCTGTGCAGATAGGCGGCGCCGCCGACCTTGTTGATCTCGCCGCGCTTGGTGAGTTCGGCGGCGATGGTGATGGGGTCGGCCGGCTCGCCTTTCGCGTAGACGTCGAGGATCGCCTGGTAGATGGTCTCGTGCGCCGGCTTGTAGAAGTCGTGGCCCTTGAGGATCTCGACGACGTCGGCGATGGCGTCCTTGGACAGCAGCATGCCGCCCAGGACGGACTGCTCGGCGTCCAGGTCCTGCGGCGGTACCCGCTCGAAGGAGGAGCCCCCGCCGTCCCAGCCTCCGCTTTCCCGGCCCCGGTCGTGCTGTTCGTCACGGCCCCGGCCGCCATCGCTTCGCCGACGGGAGGCGGGCAGACGATCGCTGGGTCCGGTGTCGGCCCACGGATCGTCCAAGGGCTCGGAAATGCTCACCGAGCCACCTCCTCCCGTCCGCACGGCGGACCTCGCCGTGCCCTCTGTTGTACGGCACGACACTGACAAATGAGAGGCCCAACTCCGGTACTGACGCGTCGGATTTGTGAGGTTTCCCGGGTCGACGGAAGGAGCGGGCGCCGGACAACGGTAGGCCCGTCGGCACCGTCAGCCAATCTGGTTATCCACAGGCCATGTGGACGACGGCCCGGATGCTGTGGAGAACCCGCCGAAACCTGTGCACGACCCGGTGGACAGCCCTGTGAACAAGCCCTCGATCACACCGGGCGCAACGCTCTGAACTGGACTTTTATCCTCCACCGCCTGTGCAGAAGAAAAACTTCCCCGCTCGGGCCAAGATCGCCCCGAACGGTGTGCACATGCAGACGCGTCGGGAGCTTAGGTAAGGGCCAGTACTACTTTGCATCTCTTACCTGTGGACGGTTACATTAGTGGCCATGACGCAGGCCCCAGCGATCCCCCAGGCCACCGGGCGTCGGCACGACCGAGAGATCATCGCGCTGGCCGTCCCGGCCTTCGGCGCACTCGTCGCCGAGCCTCTGTTCGTCATGGCGGACAGCGCGATCGTCGGCCACCTCGGCACCGCACAGCTCGCCGGTCTCGGTGTCGCCTCGGCTCTCCTCACCACCGCCGTGAGTGTCTTCGTCTTCCTCGCCTACGCCACCACAGCCGCCGTGGCCCGGCGCGTCGGCGCCGGCGATCTCCAAGCGGCCATCCGTCAGGGCATGGACGGCATCTGGCTCGCACTGCTCCTGGGAGCGGCGGTCATCGCGCTCGTCCTTCCCCTGGCCCCGGGGATCGTAGACCTGTTCGGCGCATCCACCACCGCGGCACCTTACGCCACCACGTACCTGCGCATCTCCTCACTCGGCATCCCGGCCATGCTGATCGTGCTTGCCGCCACCGGTGTGCTGCGCGGCCTGCAGAACACCAAGACCCCGCTGTACGTCGCCGTCGCAGGCTTCGTTGCCAACGCCGGGCTCAATGCGGGCCTGGTCTACGGCGTCGGACTCGGCATCGCCGGCTCCGCCTGGGGCACCGTCATCGCACAGTGCGGCATGGCGGCCGTCTATCTGACCGTGGTCGTTCGCGGGGCCCGCCGACACGGGGCGTCCCTGCGTCCGGACGCCTCCGGCATCCGGGCCTCGGCCCAGGCCGGTGTTCCGCTGCTCGTCCGGACGCTGTCCCTGCGGGCGATCCTCATGCTTGCCACTGCTGTCGCGGCACGCCTCGGCGACGCCGACATCGCCGCCCACCAGATCATCCTGTCCCTGTGGAGCCTGCTGGCCTTCGCCCTCGACGCGATCGCCATCGCCGGGCAGGCCATCATCGGCCGCTACCTGGGCGCGAGCGATGCCCGGGGCGCCCGCGAGGCCTGCCGCCGCATGGTCCAGTGGGGCATCGCCACCGGTGTCGTACTCGGCCTGCTCGTGGTGGCCGCCAGGCCGCTGTTCCTCCCGCTGTTCACCAGCGATTCCGTGGTCAGGGGCGTCGCCCTGCCCGCACTGCTGATGGTGGCCCTCTCCCAGCCCATCTGCGGGATGGTCTTCGTCCTGGACGGCGTCCTGATGGGTGCCGGGGACGGGCCGTATCTGGCCTGGGCGATGGTGATCACCCTGGCAGTGTTCTCTCCGGTGGCGCTGCTCATCCCCACGCTGGGCGGAGGCCTCACCGCGCTCTGGGCGGCCATGACCCTGATGATGACGGTCCGCATGCTCACCCTGTGGCTGCGGGCCCGCTCGGGCAGATGGATCGTGACGGGCGCGACCCGCTGAGCAGACCACCCGGCTTGGGCCACCCCGGTTTCACGTGAAACATGCCGCGCCCCGCGCCCGGCGAACCCCGATGCCGAACACGAAGAGGGGCCACCCCCACTGGGGGCGGCCCCTCTCTCAGCTGCTTGAGCCGAGCGCAGCGTTACGCCGCGACGACCTCGATGTTGACCTTGGCGGCAACCTCGGGGTGCAGACGCACGGACGTCTCGTGGGCGCCCAGGGTCTTGATCGGCGCACCGAGCTCGATGCGGCGCTTGTCGACCTCGGGGCCACCGGAAGCCTTGATCGCGGAAGCGATGTCGGCCGGGGTGACGGAACCGAAGAGACGGCCGGCGTCGCCGGAGCGGACGGCCAGACGGACCTTCACGCCCTCGAGCTGGGCCTTGACCTGGTTGGCCTGCTCGATGGTCTGGATCTCGTGGATCTTGCGGGCGCGGCGGATCTGCTCGACGTCCTTCTCGCCACCCTTGGTCCAGCGGATAGCGAACTTCCGCGGGATGAGGTAGTTGCGAGCGTAACCGTCCTTGACGTCGACGACGTCGCCGGCGGCACCGAGGCCAGAGACCTCGTGGGTGAGGATGATCTTCATGTGTCGGTCACCCTTCCCTTATCGCGCGGTGGACGTGTAGGGCAGCAGCGCCATCTCACGGCTGTTCTTCACGGCCGTGGCGACGTCACGCTGGTGCTGCGTGCAGTTGCCGGTCACGCGGCGGGCACGGATCTTGCCGCGGTCGGAAATGAACTTCCGCAGCATGTTCGTGTCCTTGTAGTCCACGTACGTGACCTTGTCCTTGCAGAAAGCGCAGACCTTCTTCTTCGGCTTGCGCACAGGCGGCTTCGCCATGGTGATTCTCCTGTGTGATCAAGAAGTGGGGATGCGAGCCCCTAGAAGGGGGGCTCGTCCGAGTAGCCGCCACCGCCGCCGCCGCCGGAGCTTCCGCCCCAGCCGCCGCCGCCCTGGTTGCCACCGGCGGGAGCGCCGGTCGCCCACGGGTCGTCGGCAGGAGCGCTGCCGCCCTGCTGGCCGCCGCCGGGGCCTCCGCCCCAGCCGCCGCCACCCTGGCCGCCACCGCCGCCGCCGTAACCGCCCTGGCCACCGCGAGCGCCACCGGCGGTCTTGGTGACCTTGGCCGTGGCGCTGCGCAGGCTGGCGCCGACTTCCTCGACGTCCAGTTCGTAGACCGTGCGCTTGACGCCCTCACGGTCCTCGTAGGACCGCTGCTTCAGCCGGCCCTGCACGATGACGCGCATGCCTCGCTGGAGCGACTCGGCGACGTTCTCCGCCGCCTGACGCCAGACCGAGCAGGTCAGGAACAGGCTCTCGCCGTCCTTCCACTCGTTGGTCTGACGGTCGAAGGTGCGGGGAGTGGACGCGACGCGGAACTTCGCGACCGCCGCACCGGACGGGGTGAAGCGCAGCTCGGGGTCGTCGACAAGATTGCCGATGACCGTGATGACGGTCTCGCCTGCCATGGGGGAACCTCTCGGCGGGTTTGCTGCTGGCTGCTTGGTGCTACTCGAAACCCGAGATCAACTGAGCGGCAGAGCTCAGTGGGTCTCGGGACGGAGGACCTTGGTCCGGAGGACCGACTCGTTCAGGTTCATCTGGCGGTCGAGCTCCTTCACGACCACAGGCTCGGCCTGCAGGTCGATGACCGAGTAGATGCCCTCGGGCTTCTTCTTGATCTCGTACGCGAGACGACGACGGCCCCAGGTGTCGACCTTCTCCACCTTGCCGTTGCCCTCACGGACGACGGAGAGGAAGTTCTCGATCAGGGGGGCGACAGCGCGCTCCTCCAGATCGGGGTCGAGGATGACCATCACCTCGTAGTGACGCATGTGGAACCCACCTCCTTTGGACTCAGCGGCCACGGTCGTTCCGTGGCAGGAGGGTTGTGATGCGTACGCAACGGTATCGGCCGCCACTGACAATCGGGGGTTCCGCTGGGAATCCCCGCCGCGGATCTGGGCAGACACCGGTGCAGACGGTACAGACTACCCGCAGACCTGCTTCCGGTTGAAATCCGGGCGTGGGGACCGTCAGTCTGTACACATCGGGTGTGTATGGCGCTACAGTGCGCCGCGATCCGCAGGAGGTGCCTCATGGCACAACAGGCATTGCGACCCAACACCGCCGGATCCCTCTTCGCCACCGACGGCAAGCCTCATCCGCTTCAGGACACCCTGATGGCGGTGACGCTGGTCCTCGGGGTGCTGGCCCTCGTCACGTCCTTCTTCCACAGCCTGCACCTGATCAGCTCCTGGGCCGGCCTGGTGGGGCTCGTCGTCGGCGCGTACGGGCAGTGGATCTCGGTGACCACGCGCGAGCGCTTCGGTCTGATCCTGGGTCTCGGTGCCTCCGGCGTCGGTTTCATGCTCGGCATGGCGAACGGCGGGCTGTTCGGCGGGCTCATCGGCTGACCCCGCCCACCGCCGGACCGACAACTTCCCCCGCACCGTGCAGACGCCTCGGCGGCCCACGCCGCGGCGAAGGTGTCGTACGCCCAGCCGGGGCGCTCGCGAGGCGCAGTAGGCTTCGGCGCGAGAGCCGGAGCCCCTGAACCCATGGGGACACACCAGCCCGAGGAGCGCCCCGACATGAGCCTGACCCTGAGGACCATCAGCCGCGAGCAACATCTGGCCTACATCCAGAGCCTGCCGGCGGCGAGCCACATGCAGGTCCCGTCCTGGGCCGATGTGAAGGCGGAGTGGCGCGCGGAGAACCTCGGCTGGTTCGACGAGCGCACCGGCGAGATGGTCGGCGCCGGCCTGGTCCTCTACCGCCAACTGCCCAAGATCAAGCGCTACCTCGCCTACCTCCCCGAGGGCCCGGTCATCAACTGGTTCGCGCCGAACCTGGACGACTGGATCCAGCCGATGCTGGCCCACCTCAAGCAGCAGGGTGCCTTCTCCGTGAAGATGGGGCCGCCGGTGATCATCCGTCGCTGGAACGCGGAAACAATCAAGAAGGGCATCCAGAGCCCGGACGTGAAGCGCCTGCGCGACATGGAGGCCGACTTCATCGAGCCGCGCGCCTTCGAAGTGGCCGACAAGCTGCGCCGGATGGGCTGGCAGCAGGGTGAGGACGGCGGCGCCGGCTTCGGCGACGTGCAGCCGCGCTACGTCTTCCAGGTGCCGCTGGCCAACCGCTCCCTGGAAGACGTCCACAAGAACTTCAACCAGCTGTGGCGCCGCAACATCAAGAAGGCCGAGAAGGCCGGCGTCGAGGTCGTCCAGGGCGGCTACCAGGATCTGGCCGAGTGGCAGCGGCTGTACGAGATCACGGCTGTGCGCGACCACTTCCGGCCCCGGCCGCTGTCGTACTTCCAGCGCATGTGGACGGCCCTCAACACCGAGGACCCCAACCGCATGCGGCTGTACTTCGCGCGCCACAACGGCGTGAACCTGTCCGCAGCGACCATGCTGATCGTCGGCGGGCACGTCTGGTACTCCTACGGCGCCTCCGACAACATCGGCCGTGAGGTCCGGCCCTCGAACGCGATGCAGTGGAGGATGCTGCGCGACGCCTACGCGCTCGGCGCCACCGTCTACGACCTGCGCGGCATCTCCGACTCGCTGGACGAGACGGATCACCTGTTCGGCCTGATCCAGTTCAAGGTCGGCACCGGTGGGCAGGCCGCCGAGTACCTCGGCGAGTGGGACTTCCCGCTGAACAAGCTGCTCCACAAGGCGCTCGACATCTACATGTCGCGCCGCTGAGCCGCGGGCGTTTGATTCCATAGCCTTCACACCTCTCCCACCCCTGATCCACCGCAGCCACGAGAAAGGTCCCGGGTCCGGCCATGGCGCTCACGCTTTACGTCGACACCGCGCGCTGGCGGGCGCACCACAAGCACGTGCAGGAGCAGTTCCCGGGACTTGTCCCGGTCTGCAAGGGCAACGGCTACGGCTTCGGACACGAACGGCTGGCGGAGGAGGCCACCCGGCTGGGCTCGGACATCCTCGCCGTCGGCACCACCTACGAGGCCGCACGCATCAAGGACTTCTTCAGCGGTGACCTGCTGGTGCTGACGCCGTACCGGCGCGGCGAGGAGCCGGTCCCGCTGCCGGACCGGGTGGTCCGGTCGGTGTCGTCGGTCGACGGCGTGTACGGCCTCGTGGGCGCCCGTGTCGTCATCGAGGTGATGTCCTCGATGAAGCGGCACGGCATCAGCGAGCAGGACCTGCCGCAGCTGCACCAGGCCATTGAGAATGTCCGGCTGGAGGGCTTCGCCATCCACCTGCCGCTGGACCGCACCGACGGCTCGGACGCCGTCGAGGAGGTCATCGGCTGGATGGACCGGCTGCGCGCGGCCCGGCTGCCGCTGCACACCATGTTTGTCAGCCACCTCAAGGCCGATGAACTGGCCCGGCTCCAGCAGCAGTTCCCGCAGACGCGGTTCCGCGCCCGCATCGGTACGCGGCTGTGGCTGGGGGACCACGAGGCCACCGAGTACCACGGCGCCGTCCTGGACGTCACGCGGGTGGCCAAGGGCGACCGCTTCGGCTACCGGCAGCAGAAGGCGGCCTCGGACGGCTTCCTGGTGGTCGTGGCGGGCGGTACGTCGCACGGGGTGGGCCTGGAGGCACCGAAGGCCCTGCACGGCGTCATGCCGCGCGCCAAGGGTGTCGCCCGGGCCGGCCTCGCCACGGTGAACCGGAACCTTTCGCCGTTCGTCTGGGGCGGCAAGCAGCGCTGGTTCGCCGAACCGCCGCACATGCAGGTGTCGATCCTGTTCGTCCCGTCGGACGCCCCCGAGCCGAAGGTCGGTGACGAGCTGGTGGCCCATCTGCGGCACACCACCACTCAGTTCGACCGGATCGTGGACCGCTAGTCCGGGCCACCGAACCGCGAAGGCCGTACACGAAGCGCTCGTGTACGGCCTTCCGCATGCTCCACCGGGGCTGACCGAGGGGTTGTTCGCTCAGAGCGAACGCTCCCCGGGCGGCGGCGGTTCGGGCCTTCCCCAGTCCACCTGAGGCGCCTCGAAGTGCGCGGCGTGCCGCGGGGGATGGGCCGCCGCGCCGAGCACGAAGACGTCCTCCGCGCCGTCGAGGGCCCCACCCGAGGGGTCGTCGTCCTCGGCCCGGCGCACCACGTCCCGCTCGGGCATGAGGATGTCCCGTACGACGACGGCGCACAGGTACAGCGTGCCCAGCAGATGAACCGCGATCGCCCAGTGGTAGCCCTGCGTCGGCAGGCCCTTGTGGGCGTCTCCGCTGGTCGTGTAGGCGAGGTACATCCAGATGCCCAGGAAGTACGCCACCTCGCACGCCTGCCAGATCAGGAAGTCCCGCCACTTGGGCCGGGCGAGGACCGCCAGCGGCACGAGCCAGAGGACGTACTGCGGGGAGTAGACCTTGTTGGTGAGGATGAAGGCCGCCACCATCAGGAAGGCGAGCTGGGCGAAGCGCGGCCTGCGCGGAGCGGTGAACGTCAGCGCCGCGATACCGAGGAAGCACAGCACCACCAGCACGGTGGCCGCGGTGTTGACGAAGTCGGTGGTGGGCGGGTGGCTGGAGTTCTGTGCCCAGATCAGCCAGAAGGAGCCGAAGTCGACGCCCCGGTCATGGCTGAACGAGTAGAACTTCGACCAGCCCTGGAAGGCGAAGAGCATCACGGGCAGGTTCACGACCAGCCAGGCCACGACGGCTCCGCCCACGGCCTGGAAGTACTCCCGCCACCGCCCGGCCCGCCAGCACAGGACGAGCAGCGGGCCGAGCAGTACGACGGGATAGAGCTTGGCGGCCGTGGCGAGCCCCAGGAGGACCCCGAAGGCCAGAGCCCGGCCCCGGGACCACATCAGCATCGCGGCGGCCGTCAGGGCCACCGCGAGCAGGTCCCAGTTGATGGTGGCGGTGAGGGCGAAGGCCGGCGCCAGAGCGACCAGCAGCCCGTCCCACGGCCGTCGGCGGTGGGTGCCGGCCACACAGACGGCGATGATGGCCGCGCACACCATCAGCATCCCGGCGTTGACGAACCAGTACCACTGCTCCTGGTGCTGGATGGTGCCGCTGCCGGGTGTGAGCCAGGCGGCCACCTCCATGAAGACACCGGTCAGCACCGGGTATTCGAGGTAGTCCATGTCGCCCGGAAGCCTGTCGAAGTACGGCACCAGCCCATCGGCGAAGCCGCGCCCCTGGTACAGGTGCGGAATGTCCGAGTAGCAGGCGTGCGTGTACTGGGAGCTCGCACCGAAGAACCAGGCGCTGTGGTAGCAGGGCGCCTTCTGGACGAGGCCGAGCGCGAACATGCCGATCATGACGAGCGTGACCACCCGCACGGGAGTCCACCACGTCGTCCCGAGCAGGGCACGTCGCCCGATGGGGCCACCGATCAGCTCGCTCCCGGCCGCGGCAACCTCGTCCTCCCTGGTCGGCCGCACCGGCTCTGCACCGGAGGACCGCACAGGCTCGGGCTCGTGCACGCCGGTGGGCGTCATCTCTGCACTGGGCATGGGACACATCCTGCCGTACCAGCCTAGGAAAACGCCGAGGGCCGCCGCACCTCGTGGGTGCGGCGGCCCGCGTTTCACGTGAAACATCCTTGACGGGCGATATGACCGGCCATCGGTCACATAGCCGTGCTAGCCATTTTGACCTGCGAAGATGCCTCCGTTGCCATTTCCTCTGGTGTTGCCGGTCCCGGTGGTGTCCGTGACTGTCGGCGTGGGTGTCGTCCCCCCGTCCGTGCCACCGTTTCCTGTGCCGCCATTGCCGGTGCAGTTGTTGCCCCAGCCGAACTGGCAGGACTGGCTCGGCGACGGAGACGGGGACGTGGCCGTTTCGCTCGGTGTCGGGCTCGGCGAGTCACTCGGCGTCGCGCTGGGCGTGATGGTGACCGACGGAGTCGGGGTGGGCGCACCCGCCTCGTCCTGGACGTCACCGATCACCTCGGCCTCCGGGAAGCCGGGGTCGTTCGCGTTCTTCAGCGCGGCCTTCATGTACTCGGTCCACACCGACGTCGGGATGTCACCACCGTGGATGGAGTCCACCCCGGCGGTGCCGTTCATGGACAGCAGCTTGTGGTCCTTGGGGTTCTCGCGGAACATCGCCACGGAAGTCGACAGCTGCTGGGTGTAGCCGACGAACCAGGCCGACTTGTTCTTGTCGGTGGTACCGGTCTTGCCCGCCGCCGTACGGCCCAGGGCCTTGGCGTTCTGACCCGTACCGTTCTGGATGACGTTCTCCAGGACGTCCGTGACGTTGTTGGCGATCTTCGCGGCCATCGCCTGCTTCACCCCCTTGGGCCTGACGAAGTCGGGCTGGTCCGCGCCGTCCTTCTTGACAGCGGTCACCGAGTACGGGTCCACCTGCTTGCCGGATGCCGCGAAGGTCGCGTAGGCGTCGGCCATGCGGATCGCGCTGGGCGTCGAGGTTCCGATGGCGAACGACGGGTTGAGGTCCTGCGACATGCTCTGGTCGAGGATGCCGGCCGATCGCGCGACATCACGGACCCGGGACATCCCCACATCGACGCCGAGCTGCACGAACGGCGTGTTGATGGACTGCTCCATCGCTTTGCGCAGAGTGATGTAACCCCATCGGTGAGGACTCTCGTTGTTCTGGAAGAAGTACGAGTTGTCCTTGTTGAGGTAGTACGACCCGTCCGGCCTTCTGACCTTGAGATGGTCGTTGCCGTTGTACTTGCTCAGCGGCGAGATGCCCACGCCGTCGGACTTGTACGTGCCGTACTCCATCGCCGCGGCCAGTACGAACGGCTTCCACGTCGAACCGACGGGGACACCGGAGGTGTCGGCATTGTTGGTGAAGTGGCCGTTCTCGTAGCCGTCACCGCCGTAGAGAGCGACGATCGCACCGTCCCTGGGGACCACCGACGCCGCACCGAACTGGACGTACTTGTCCAGGCTGCGGTGCTTCGGGTCGAGTCGCTGCTTCTGGATCTTCTTCACGGCGGCGCTCAGGGCGTTGACCTTGTCCCTCTTGAAGGTCGTGTAGATCTGGTAGCCGCCCTGGTCGAACTCCGCCTCCGTGATGTGGGAGTGGTTGAGGACGTACTTCTTCGCCGTGTCGGCCAGGTAGCTGATCTGGCCGGTCATGCCCTTGGTGGCCTTGCGGCCCTGGGGGTCGGGGTACTTCTTGATGGCTTCCTGGTACTGGACGTCCGTGAGGTGCTTGTCCTTGTGCATCTCGCTGAGGATCCAGGACCAGCGTTCCTCGGAACGCTTGCGGTTGGCGTCGGGGGTCGCCGCCTTGTCGAGGTCGGCGTTGCCGGCCGGGTCGTAGTACGTCGGACCCTTCAGAAGCGCGGCGAGGAAGGCGCACTGGCTCGGCGTGAGCTTGACCGCGTCGACGCCGTAGTAGGTCTGCGCGGCGGCCTGGATGCCGTAGGCGCCGCGGCCGTAGTACGAGGTGTTCAGGTAACCCTGCAGGATCTGCGGCTTGCTGAACTTCGTGCCCACCTTGATGGAGATGAACATCTCCTTGAACTTACGGGTGATGGTCTGGTCCTGGCTGAGGTACGTGTTCTTGACGAACTGCTGGGTGATGGTCGAACCACCCTGCGTCTGACCGCCTCGCGCCATGTTGGCCAGGGCCCGCGCGATACCCATGGGGTCGACGCCCGAGTCCTGGTAGAAGCTCTTGTTCTCCGCCGAGATCACGGCCCACTGCATGGCCTCGGGGATCTTGTCGATGGTGACGTTCTGGCGGTTCACACCCGTGCCGGTGGCCACCATCTGCGTCTTGTCGGCCCAGTAGTAGACGTTGTTCTGTGACTGGGCTGCGAGGTTCTCATTGGGGACCTGCACCATCGCGAAGCCGATACCGACCATCGCGACCAGGCTGCCGAAGAAGGCGATGCACAGCCCGGAGACGAGCTTCCAGGACGGCACCCAGCGGTGCCATCCGTACTTGCCCGCCCGCGGATAGTCGATGAACCGCTTCTCACCGGGAGCCGTCGTGGCACGGCCTCTGCCACGCCCGGGGCCGGTCGCCCCGCCCGGGCCGCCGCGCCGGCCACCCGGGGGTGCGTTGTCGGCGGCCTTGCGTCGGCCGCCGCCTCTCTGCGCCGCCCGGCGTGCCTCGGCCCGGCCGCTGTAGGGGCGCTCTTCACCTCCCGAGCCGTAGGAGTCCGACCCATAGGAACTCGGCCCATAGGAGTCGGCAGAAGACCCGGTGGCGCCTCGCGGTGCCGCACTGCGGCCGGAGGACGAGCCGGACTGACCGCGTCGGGCCGCGGCACGTCCGCCTCCCTGCGGCTGCGGCGGTTTGCGACGGTGCTCGCTCATCGAACGATTACTCCTCGGGCAGGCGCACCCGTGCGCGCCTGGAAACGGCGGCTGGTTTCCGGTCCCCCCGAAGTACGGATGAGGTCGGTTCCGCATTCACCCGTACTGCACCGGGGACAACGACGCCCCCCAGCGTCACTTGGTTCCCGGTGGTGTGCATGCCGCACAGACTACGCACCGTCAAAACCGTCCGAGCCTCGAAGTTCGCCTCAAAACAGGCAACTCACCTCCTACGAATCGGTGATGTGATCCCGTTCACCGTCCTCCCCCTTGTCGCGTGCGGAAGGCCGTTCTATCGTCGTGATGTATCGAGTCGATACATCAGGGTGAGATAAGGTCGCAGCGGACCGAAGGGGGCGATCATGAGCCGGCGTTCCGGCATCCTTGAGTTCGCCGTACTCGGGCTGCTGCGCGAGTCCCCGATGCACGGCTATGAGCTGCGCAAACGACTCAACACGTCTCTGGGTGTCTTCCGGGCGTTCAGCTACGGGACCCTGTACCCCTGTCTCAAGACGCTAGTCGCCAACGGCTGGTTGATCGAGGAACCGGGCAGCACCCACGAGGACGCCCTCGCCGCTCCGCTCGCCGGCCGCCGCGCGAAGATCGTCTACCGGTTGACGGCGGAAGGTAAGGAGCACTTCGAGGAGCTGCTCTCGCAGACCGGGCCAGACGCGTACGAGGACGAGCACTTCGCCGCACGGTTCGCCTTCTTCGGGCAGACGTCGCGCGATGTGCGCATGCGCGTGCTGGAGGGCCGGCGCAGCCGCCTGGAGGAGCGCCTGGAGAAGATGGGCGCCTCCCTGGCACGCACCCGGGAGCGCCTCGACGACTACACGCTTGAGCTCCAGCGCCACGGGATGGAGTCCGTGGAGCGCGAAGTGCGCTGGCTGAACGAGCTCATCGAGAGCGAACGGGCCGGTCGGGACCTGAGTGGTTCCGCATCCGGGGGGTCCGCTCAGCAGGACATCACATCTGGATCGGCGGGCGGCCTGCCCCGTGCCGGGGACACCTCCGGCACGGATACGCCCGACGACACCGCCACGTGAGACCCACGCAGGGCCTCACTCGTACACACAGGGAGCAACCGGAATGGGTTCGGTTCGCGTAGCCATCGTCGGCGTGGGCAACTGCGCGGCGTCGCTGGTACAGGGAGTCGAGTACTACAAGGACGCCGACGCGGCGGCCAAGGTCCCCGGCCTGATGCACGTGCAGTTCGGTGACTACCACGTGCGCGACATCGAGTTCGTCGCCGCGTTCGACGTCGACGCCAAGAAGGTGGGCCTCGACCTCGCGGACGCGATCGGCGCCTCCGAGAACAACACCATCAAGATCTGCGACGTGCCCACCTCCGGTGTCACCGTCCAGCGCGGCCACACCCTCGACGGTCTCGGCAAGTACTACCGCGAGACCATCGAGGAGTCCGACGCCGAACCGGTCGACGTCGTACAGGTCCTCAAGGACAAGCAGGTCGATGTCCTGGTGTGCTACCTGCCCGTCGGCTCCGAGGACGCGGCGAAGTTCTACGCCCAGTGCGCCATCGACGCCAAGGTCGCCTTCGTCAACGCCCTCCCGGTCTTCATCGCCGGCACCAAGGAGTGGGCGGACAAGTTCACCGAGGCCGGTGTGCCGATCGTCGGTGACGACATCAAGTCCCAGGTCGGCGCCACCATCACGCACCGCGTGATGGCGAAGCTGTTCGAGGACCGCGGTGTCATCCTGGACCGCACGATGCAGCTGAACGTCGGCGGCAACATGGACTTCAAGAACATGCTCGAGCGCGAGCGCCTGGAGTCCAAGAAGATCTCCAAGACGCAGGCCGTCACCTCCCAGATCCCCGACCGGGACCTCGGCGAGAAGAACGTGCACATCGGCCCGTCCGACTACGTCGCCTGGCTGGACGACCGCAAGTGGGCCTACGTCCGCCTCGAGGGCCGCGCCTTCGGTGACGTCCCGCTGAACCTGGAGTACAAGCTCGAGGTCTGGGACTCCCCGAACTCCGCGGGTGTCATCATCGACGCCCTGCGCGCCGCGAAGATCGCCAAGGACCGCGGCATCGGCGGCCCGATCCTCTCCGCTTCGAGCTACTTCATGAAGTCCCCGCCGGTCCAGTGCTTCGACGACGAGGCCCGCGAGAACGTCGAGAAGTTCATCCGCGGCGACGTCGAGCGCTAGCTCGACACAGCGCAGTGCGCTAGCTCGACACAGCGCAGTGCGCCAACCGCGCCGAAGAGAACGCTCCTGCCAGGGCTGTGAGGGTCCCCGGGTTTCCTGGCCCGGGGACCCTCTGCATGTGTGAGGCTGTGCGTCATGCCCGTCGTCCGTGACCTGCGCGTCCTGCTGCGCCTACGCGACTTCCGACGCCTGCTGTCCGTACGTCTTCTCTCCCAGGGAGCCGACGGCGTCTATCAGGTCGCGCTCGCCGCGTACGTCGTCTTCTCCCCGGAGAAACAGACCTCGGCCACGGCGATCGCCTCGGCGATGGCGGTCCTGCTGCTCCCTTACTCACTGGTCGGCCCCTTCGCGGGTGTCCTGCTGGACCGCTGGCGGCGCCGACAGGTTTTCGTGTACGGCAACCTGCTGCGGGCGCTGCTGGCAGCGGCGACCGCCGTACTGATGGTCAGCCACGTCCCGGACTGGCTGTTCTACCTCTCGGCGCTGTGCGTCACGGCCGTCAACCGCTTCATCCTCGCCGGACTGTCCGCCGCCCTGCCGCGCGTGGTCGACACCGAGCGCCTGGTACTCGCAAACTCCCTGTCCCCGACGGCCGGAACGCTCGCCGTGACCGCCGGCGGCGGCCTCGCCTTCGCGGTACGGCTCGTGGCGTCGGGCTCCGATGCCGCAGTGGTCCTGCTCGGCGCTTTCCTCTACCTGTGCGCCGCTCTCGCCTCGCTGAGTGTGGCTCCCACGCTGCTCGGCCCCGACCGGGAGCCGGCCCGGCCCCACCTGAGGACCGCACTCGCCAACACCGCACGCGCTCTGCTCGCGGCCGTCAGGCATCTGGCCGAGCCCCGGCGCCGGGAAGCAGCCTGGGCACTGGCAGCGATGACGCTCATGCGCTTCTGCTACGGCGCGCTGCTCGTCCTCCTGCTGGTGCTGTGCCGATACGCCCTCTCCGCGACCCCCGCCGACGGCCTTCGGCTGCTCGGACTCGCGCTGGCGGTGTCCGGTGCGGGGTTCTTCGCGGCCGCCGTGGTGACGCCATGGGCGGTGGGACGGATCGGCCCCGGCCGCTGGATCGTGACCTGCTCCGGCGCGGCCGCGGTCCTGGAACCCGCGCTCGGCCTCCCGTTCGCCACCGGCCCCCTGCTGGTAGCTGCCTTTGTCCTCGGACTCATCACCCAAGGCGCCAAGATCGCCACGGACACGATCATCCAGGCGTCGGTCGAGGACGGCTTCCGGGGCCGGATCTTCTCCGTGTACGACGTCCTCTTCAATGTGGCCTTCGTCGGCGCTGCCGGAGTGGCCGCCCTGATGCTTCCCCCGGACGGCCGCTCGACGGCGCTGGTGATTCTCGTCGCCCTGCTCTATGGCGGCATCGCTGTGACCATGTCCCGCTTCGAAACACACCGAGACCACAAAGGGGGCGATGTTTCACGTGAAACATCGCCCCCTCGATAGGGCCTCGGGCCGTGTTTCACGTGAAACATGACCCTGGCACACGGCTCAGCCTTGTGCGGCCCACCATTCCTTGAGCGCCGCCACCGCCGCATCGTGCTCCATCGGGCCGTTCTCCAGGCGTAGCTCCAGCATGTGCTTGTACGCCTTGCCAATGACGGGGCCGGGGCCGATACCCAGGATCTCCATGATCTGGTTACCGTCGAGGTCCGGGCGGATCGAGTCCAGCTGCTCCTGCTCCTGGAGCTGGGAGATGCGCTCCTCCAGGCCGTCGTAAGCCCGTGACAGCGCCGCCGCCTTCCGCTTGTTCCGTGTGGTGCAGTCGGAGCGGGTCAGCTTGTGCAGGCGGTCCAGGAGCGGGCCCGCGTCACGGACGTAACGGCGCACCGCCGAATCCGTCCACTCGCCGGTGCCGTAGCCGTGGAAGCGCAGGTGGAGTTCGACCAGACGTGAGACGTCCTTCACCAGCTCGTTGGAGTACTTCAGGGCCGTCATGCGCTTCTTGGTCATCTTCGCGCCGACCACCTCATGGTGGTGGAACGAGACCCGGCCGTCCTTTTCGAAGCGGCGCGTACGCGGCTTGCCGATGTCGTGCAGCAGCGCGGCCAGCCGCAGTGTCAGATCGGGGCCGTCCTCCTCCAGCGCGATCGCCTGCTCCAGCACGATCAACGTGTGCTCGTACACGTCCTTGTGCCGGTGGTGTTCGTCACTCTCCAGACGCAGGGCCGGGAGCTCGGGCAGGACGTGGTCGGCGAGTCCGCTGTCGGCCAGCAGGGTCAGGCCCTTGCGCGGATGCGCGGAGAGGACCAGCTTGTTCAGCTCGTCCCGGACCCGCTCGGCCGAGACGATCTCGATCCGCCCGGCCATCTCCGTCAGCGCGGTGACGACCTCGGGGGCGACCTCGAAGTCCAGCTGGGCGGCGAACCGGGCGGCCCGCATCATCCGCAGCGGATCGTCCGAGAACGACTCCTCGGGCGTGCCGGGGGTACGCAGCACCCGG
Source organism: Streptomyces sp. NPDC007905 (assembly GCF_042959345.1). Taxonomy (NCBI): domain Bacteria; kingdom Bacillati; phylum Actinomycetota; class Actinomycetes; order Kitasatosporales; family Streptomycetaceae; genus Streptomyces; species Streptomyces sp. NPDC007905. The sequence goes on from NZ_JBIBKS010000002.1 coordinate 176,848, forward strand.
GCCGCGAGGTCCTCGAGGCCTCCGTGCGGGTCGATGAAGTCCTTCTCCGGCAGCGCCACGGCCATGGCGTTGACCGTGAAGTCGCGGCGGACCAGATCCTCCTCGATGGAGTTGCCGTACGCCACCTCGGGCTTGCGTGAGGTGCGGTCGTACGCCTCCGACCGGTAGGTCGTGATCTCGATCTGGTAGCCGCCCTTGTGCGCGCCGACAGTGCCGAACGCGATCCCGACCTCCCAGACGGCGTCCGCCCATGGACGCACGATCTTCAGTACGTCCTCGGGGCGCGCGTCGGTGGTGAAGTCCAGGTCGTTGCCGAGCCGGCCGAGCAGCGCGTCGCGGACCGAGCCACCCACCAGGGCGAGCGAGAACCCGGCCTCCTGGAAGCGGCGGGCGAGATCGTCTGCGACGGGGGCCACCCGCAGCAGCTCGCTCACAGCACGGTGCTGCGCCTGGCTCAGGGCAGAGGGAGTGTCATCGTTGGGGTTCGGCACAACAGAAGAGGGTACGTGGCCCCGGCGGCCTGGGGCGCCTCCATTCGGCAGGAGTGGACCCCTGCCGCCATACCCGTACAAGGGCTGCACTTACGGCGTACGCCCGCTCTCTCCTCGATACTGGATACAGCGGACAGGTCGCCGCTGTCCCACGATCTTGTGGAGCAGACCGCGGCACTTCCCCTCAGCGCACATCGTTACCATGCGTGGACGCACATTCCGACGACCACTGACGACGACGAGGGACGGGCGAGCGCGTGGCCGAGGCGGCTGACTTCCAGGGGACCAGTGCCTCACCTGCCCGCCGGTGGCTGCGGCGTACCGGAGCACTGCTCGCCGGGGCGCCCCTGCTGGCCGGGCTTCTCCAGCTGCCCGCCGCGGGGCCGGCACAGGCAGCCTCCCCGGCCCCGGTGTCCGTCTCGCTGGACTCACTCAGCCCCAGCGCCCCCACGGACGGGGACACGCTGACCGTGTCCGGCACGGTGACCAACAACGGCAAGCAGAACGTCACCGGCGCCCACGTGGGCCTGCGGGTGGGTCCCCTGCTCAACACGCGTTCGGCGATCGACGCCATCGGTCGGCACTCCGATGACCTCCCGAGCGGTACCGGCTCCGAGATCGGCGGCCAGTACGAGGAGCAGTTCGCCAAGCTCACCCCGGGCGTCGCGGAGCACTTCAGCATCTCCGTCCCGGTGGACAAGCTGGACCTCGGCGAGGACGGCGTCTACGCGTTCGGGGTCTCCTTGTCCGGCCAGACCTCGGCTCGGCCCTGGGAGCAGGTGCTCGGCATCAAGCGGACGTTCCTGCCGTGGCAGCCCTCCGAGGCCGACACGAAGACGAAGACGACGTTCCTGTGGCCGCTGATCTCCTCGGCCCACATGACGGCCAGGACCGGCGCCGGCGAGCTGCAGACACCGGTCTTCCTCAATGACGACCTGGCCAAGGAGATCGCTCCGGGCGGCCGGCTGGCCCAGATGCTGGAACTGGGCAAGGACCTCGACGTCACCTGGGTGATCGACCCGGACCTGCTGGCGTCGGTGGACGCCATGGCGGGCAACTACCGGCTCCAGGGCGACGGCGGCAGCACCACGGCCGGCACCCACCAGGCGGTCGCCAAGCAGTGGCTGGTGAACCTGCAGAAGGCCGTGGCGGGCAAGGAAGTCGTCGCGCTGCCCTTCGCCGACCCCGACCTGGCCTCCCTCGCGCACAGCGGCACCAGCGTCACCGGCTCGCTCAGCCACATCAAGGACGCCACCGACGTCGCCGCCACCACAGTGAAGTCCGTGCTTCACGTCACCCCCAGCACCGACTTCGCCTGGCCCGTGGAAGGCGCCGTGGATCCGTCGATCATGAAGGTCGCTACCTCCGCCGGTGCCGACCGGGTGATCGCCCGCAGCGACAGCCTCCAGGAGACCGCCGGGCTGTCCTACACCCCTTCCGCCGCCCGTCCGGTCGGCGGCGGTACGACGGCGGTGGTGGCCGACGCACGGCTGTCCACGGCCTTCGAGGGCGACCTGACCACGGCGGACTCGGCCACGCTGGCCGTGCAGAAGTTCCTGGCCCAGAGTCTGGAGGTGAACGCGCAGACGGATGAGCAGCGCAGCATCGTCGTCGCCCCGCAGCGCATGCCGTCGCCGAGCCAGGCCCAGGCGATGGCAGCGGCGCTGAAGGCGCTCCAGGACGGGACCTGGGCCCAGTCGCAGAACCTCACCGCGGCAGCCAAGGACAAGCCCGACCCGAACGCCGCCACGCGCATCCCCTCCACGTCCGCGTATCCCTCCTCGCTGCGCAGGCAGGAACTACCGCGGGCGGCCTTCGAGCAGATCGCGAGCACGCAGGACAAGCTCGACAACTTCAAGGTCATCCTCAGCGACCAGTCACGCGTGGTCACTCCGTTCGGGCTGGCCATAAACCGTGAGATGTCCACGTCGTGGCGAGGGCGCGGTGCGGAGGCGGAGAACTTCCGGGACGACGTCGAGACCTGGCTCGACCACCTCACCGACCAGGTCAAACTGATCGACAAGTCCGAGACCAAGCTCTCCGGGCGCAGCGCCACCATCCCGGTGACCGTGCAGAACAACCTGGTCCAGCCCGTGAGCCACCTGGTGCTGCGGCTCACCTCGACGATGCCGACCCGTCTGAAGATCGGTGGCAAGGCCTACTACGAGCAGCGCGTCGAAATCTCCGGCGGGCACAGCCAGTCCGTGAAGTTCACCACGTCGGCCAACGCCAACGGCCGGGTCACGGTCTTCGCCCAGCTGTACACCGAGGACGGCCAGGAGTACGGCGACCCCGTCAGCTTCGACGTGAAGGTCACCGAGGTCACGCCCACCGTCATGCTGGTCATCGGCGGCGGCGTCCTCCTCCTCGTCCTCGCCGGCTTCCGGATGTACACCCAGCGCAAGCGCGCGGCCGCCCGCCAGGCCGAGGACGACGGCCCGGAGGCCGCCGGCGCCGGGGAGGAAACCGGTGACGGGCCGGGGAACCCCAGCGCCCCCGGGGACCGTCTCCATGAGGAGTCCGCTGCCCCCTCCGGGGCAGACGACCCGGAGCAGCCGAGTGACCCTGCGCCGGACACCGCACCGGAAAGCGCCGACCCGTCCGGGACGGGTGAGAGAGTGGACCGTTGAGCGATGTCGTGGCCGGTGTGGCCCGGGACGATGAGGTGGGGTAACCATGAACGCGCCGTACGACGGTGACCGCGGCCAGGGCGCGGCCGGCTCGGGCTACCCCGAGCCGCCGCCGGAGCCCGGCCAGGTGCCGCCGCAGCACGCGGCGGACATGTACCTCCAGGACGCCTACGACCAGGACCCCTACCGGGCGCAGGATCTGGCCGCCCAGGACCCGGTCGCCGAGGCGCTCTACGACCGTGCCGCGCATCCTCCGCCGCCCCCGGGCACGTACGAGCCGCAGCCGCCGCTGTACGCCCCGCCGGCCCAGTCGCCGTACGCTCCCGACCCTCGCGTGTGGGCCCACACCCCTGCACCGGAGCCGGACGGCGGCGCCACCCAGTACCTGCCGCACGGCGACGACCCTCGTACGACCCAGTTCGTGGGCGTGGACGACCTGGTTTCGCACTCCGGTGAGGAGTATCACGAGCCGGACGCCTTCGCGCACCTCTTCCGCGACCAGCAGCAAGGTGGCGGGCCCGGGCCCATGGACCCTCCCGCCGTCCCCGGCCCGGCCGTGGCCACGGGCGGTGGGCAGGGCCCCGTAGGGCCGTATCCGGCGGCCCCGCACGCCCAGAGCCCGCAGCACGCGAACCAGTACGCCGAGGCTGCCTATCAGGCCGGTCCCGCCGCCGGAAACCCGGCGCAGCCCCCCGTGCCGGCCCCGGCCGCGGCGCCCGATCCCGCGGGTCCGTCCGCTCCTGCCGAGGCCTCGGCACCTGCGGCTCCCGCCACGAAGAAGGGCGGGCGCGCCTCGGGGCTGCTGAAGTCCAGCGCCGTCATGGCGGCCGGCACGATGGTCTCCCGGCTCACCGGTTTCATCCGCTCCGCGCTGATCGTCTCGGCACTGGGCCTCGGCTTCCTCGGCGACTCCTTCCAGGTCGCCTACCAACTTCCGACGATGATCTACATCCTCACCGTCGGCGGTGGCCTCAACTCCGTCTTCGTGCCCCAGCTGGTGCGGGCCATGAAGGAGGACGAGGACGGCGGTGAGTCCTTCGCCAACCGGCTGCTGACCCTCGTGATGGCGGCCCTGGCCGCGCTGACCGGGCTCGCGATGCTCGCCGCGCCGCTCCTGGTCCGGATGCTGTCGAACCCGGTCGCCACCAACCCGGCGGCCAACGACGTGGCCGTCACCTTCACCCGCTACTTCCTGCCCTCGATCTTCTTCATGGGCATCCACGTGGTGATGGGTCAGATCCTCAACGCGCGCGGCAAGTTCGGCGCGATGATGTGGACCCCGGTGCTGAACAACGTCGTCATCATCGTGACGCTCGGCATGTTCATCTGGGTCTACGGCAGCGCTGCCAACTCCCACATGACCGTCACCAGCATCCCGCCCCAGGGCCAGCGGCTCCTCGGCGTCGGGGTACTGCTCGGTCTGGTCGTACAGGCCCTCGCGATGATCCCGTACCTGCGCGAGACCGGCTTCCGGATCCGGCTGCGGTTCGACTGGAAGGGCCACGGTCTGGGCAAGGCCGCGATGCTCGCCAAGTGGACGGTCCTCTTCGTCCTCGCCAACCAGGCCGGCGCGATGATCGTGACCCAGCTGTCCACCGCCGCGGGCAAGGACTCCGCCATCGCCGGCACTGGTTTCGCCGCCTACGCCAACGCCCAGCTGATCTGGGGTCTGCCGCAGGCCATCATCACGGTGTCCCTGATGGCCGCGCTGCTGCCCCGCATCTCGCGTTCGGCCGCCGAGGGCGACGGCGGTGCCGTCCGCGACGACATCTCCCAGGGCCTGCGGACGACCGCCGTCGCCATCGTCCCCATCGCCTTCGGCTTCGTCTCGCTCGGCATCCCGATGTGCACGCTGATCTTCGGTTCCTCGGGCACCAACGAGGCGACCAACATGGGCTACATGCTGATGGCCTTCGGTCTCGGCCTGATCCCGTACTCCGTGCAGTACGTGGTCCTGCGCGCCTTCTACGCCTACGAGGACACCCGCACGCCCTTCTACAACACCGTCATCGTCGCCGCGGTCAACGCAGGCGCCTCGGCGCTCTGCTACTTCCTGCTGCCGCCCCGCTGGGCGGTCGCCGGCATGGCCGCGGCGTACGGACTCGCCTACGCGATCGGTGTGGGCGTCGCCTGGCGGCGGCTGCGCAAGCGGCTCGGTGGTGACCTGGACGGCGCACGGGTGCTGCGGACCTACGCGCGGCTCGGTATCGCCTCGGTGCCGGCGGCCCTGCTCAGCGGCGCGGCCTGCTACGGCATCGGGCACACTCTCGGTCAGGGCGTCGTCGGCTCCTTCGCCGCGCTGTTCGTGGGCGGAGCGATGCTGCTCGGCGTCTTCTTCGTGGCCGCCCGCAGGATGCGGATCGAGGAACTGAACTCGCTCGTGGGAATGGTGCGCGGGCGTCTGGGGCGCTGAGGCGGGGGTAGGCGCACAACCATCGTCCGCCGCTGTGTGTCGTGCATAGCGGCGGACTGTGGGCACAATTGGTTTCGGCGTCGGACAGCGTGCAACGGATGGGGAGGCAGGGACGACGGTGGCGGAACGGAGCACGGCTGCCGTCGACGTGGCAGACAACAGCGGTGATCAGCCGCTGACCGCCAAGGCGGACCAGTCCACGGCCGACGGGGTGGCCCAGAACCCGGAGCGGGACACGGACAGCGACGAGGCACAGGGGAGCGGGGGGCCAGAGGGTCCCGGCAAGAAAGCCTCACCGCCAGAACTGCACAGCGGTCACAAACTCGCCAGACGCTACCGTCTCGAGGAGTGCGTCACCCGTCTGGACGGATTCAGCAGCTGGCGTGCGGTCGACGAGAAACTCCGTCGTGCCGTCGGCGTCCACATCCTGCCCGCTGACCATGCGCGAGCCCGTTCCGTACTGGCCGCCGCCCGTTCCTCCGCGCTGCTCGGCGATCCGCGCTTCGTGCAGGTCCTGGACGCCGTCGAGGAGAACGACCTCGTCTACGTCGTGCACGAGTGGCTGCCCGACGCCACCGAACTGACCACGCTGCTGGCGGCCGGCCCACTGGAGCCGCACGACGCCTACCAGATGGTCAGTCAGATCGCCTCCGCCATGGCCGCCGCCCACCGCGAGGGCCTCGCCCATCTGCGGCTGAACCCGAACGCCGTCCTGCGCGCCTCCACCGGCCAGTGGCGCATCCGCGGCCTCGCCGTCAACGCGGCGCTGCGCGGCATCAGCTCCGACACCCCACAGCGCAACGACACCGAGTCGATCGGCGCCCTCCTGTACGCGGCACTCACGCAGCGGTGGCCGTACGAGAACGACGCGTACGGTCTGTCCGGCCTGCCCAAGGACGTCGGTTTGATCGCACCGGACCAGGTGCGCGCCGGTGTCCACCGCGGCCTGTCCGAACTCGCCATGCGGGCCCTGGTCAACGACGGCGCCACCGCCTCGCGCCACGAGGCCCCGTGCACCACGCCGGAGGAGCTCGTCAAGGCGATCGGCGAGATGCCCCGCATCCGCCCCCCGGAGCCGGCGTTCACGGCCCCGCCGGACTACCAGCGCACGACGTACCAGCAGGGCACCTACGGCCACCCGGCACCGCGCCCCGGCGTCACGCAGCCGATCACCCCGCCGCCGCCCCCTCTGCAGAGCCGCACCGGCAGGGTGCTGAAGTGGGCGGTCTCGGCGCTGCTCATCGCCGCCCTGGGCCTGGGCAGCTGGCAGCTGGCGGACGCCCTGATGGACCATGGCGACAAGTCGAACGACACCAACAAGACCCAGACGCAGGACGGCGGCGGCACGAGCCCGAAGAACCCGACGTCCGGCAAGCCGATCGCCATCAAGGGCGCCCGTGACTTCGACCCGTTCGGCAAGGACCAGTCCGAGAAGCCCGACGGCATAGGGAACGCCTACGACACCAGCAACGCGAGCTACTGGCAGACGGACTTCTACCTGAGCCCGGAGTTCGGCAACTTGAAGTCAGGCGTCGGCGTCATCCTCGACCTGGGCAAGGTTCAGCAGGTCGGAAAGGTAACGGTCACCTTCGTGGGGCAGACGTCGGTCGAGCTACGGGCGGCGAGCGCTGACGCGGGAGCGGAGCCGACGTCGTTCGACGCCTACACCAAGGCTGCCAACGGCTCGGGCACCACCGTGGTGCTGCAGCCCGGCACGTCACTCAAAACCCAGTACCTCCTGGTGTGGTTGACCAAGCTGCCTGCGGACGGTCAGGGCCACTGGCGCGGGAGAGTGGCAGACATCAAGGTGACCAGCTGAGGTCTCCACTCGGGAGGGGCAGATGGCAGAGGGCGCCGGATATGACGGAGTGAGCGACCAGGACCTGCTCGCCCGCCACGTTGAAGGCGACCCCGATGCCTTCGGTGAGATTGTGCGGCGGCATCGGGATCGGCTCTGGGCCGTGGCGTTGCGGACGCTGGGGGACCGGGAGGAGGCCGCTGACGCCGTTCAGGACGCCCTGGTGTCGGCCTACCGGGCTGCCCACACCTTCCGAGGGCAGTCGGCCGTCACCACCTGGCTGCACCGGATCACCGTGAACGCCTGCCTGGACCGTGCGCGTAAGGCGGCCTCCCGCAAAACCGCTCCGGTCGACGACACGGAGCGACTGGAGCAGCTGCTGGAGCCTCACGAGTCGGCTTACGCTCCCGCCGAACGGAACGATCTGCACCGGCAGCTCCTCGAGGCGCTCGGCACGCTTCCGTACGAGCAGCGTGCGGCTCTGGTGCTCGTGGACATGCAGGGCTACCCCGTGGCCGAGGCCGCTCGGATCCTTGACGCACCCACGGGGACGGTGAAGAGCCGATGCGCCCGAGGCCGAGCCAGACTGCTTCCGCTGCTCACCCATCTGCGGCCCGGAGCCGTCGGTGACGAGAAAGAACCCGAGCCGGGACGGAACCGAGTGCACGGGACATCCGTCCCACCGTCAACGGGGTCCCCTGACGAGGACCCACGAGATACCGGGCCAAGCGATTCAGCCGTAGTGAAGGGCGGAGGTGGGCGAGCGTGACTTCGACGGACACGGCCGGGCACCCGGACGTCGCCGAGATCTCCGACCTCACCGAAGGACTCCTCCCGCCCGTCCGAAGCACGGAGGTACGGCGCCACCTCGAAGGCTGCGAGCGGTGCGCGGACATCCACGCCTCGCTGGGGGAGATTCGGGGGCTGCTGGGTACCGTGCCGGGCCCACCGCGGATGCCGACCGACATCGCCGGGCGTATCGATGCCGCCCTCGCGGCCGAAGCGCTGCTGGCCTCCACCGCACCTGCAGCCCTGGATGCGCCCGTCCTGGTTTCCGCCTCCGAAGACGCAGCCGACGGGGGCACTGGCGGTCGTGTTTCACGTGAAACGTCGGCCGTGGCGGACCGCCCGGTCGGCCGACCCCATGCGGCGACTGGTCCGGGACGCAAGGGGCGCGAGCTCGGGCGGCGCCGGAGGACGGTCGTCCTGGGTACTGTTCTCACGGCTGCCCTCCTGGGTGCCGGGTCCCTGGTCCTGCATTCGCTCAGCGGCGGTGGCTCCAGCACGACGGCACACGACCAGCCGACACCGTCCGCCCGTGCCTTCTCCGGGAACAGCGTGAAGAGTCAGGTGAAGGATCTGCTCGCCACAAAGAAGGGTGCGCAACGGGGCTCCGACAGTCAGCGGCCGCGCTCGGGCGTCGAGTCCGACCAGAACAGCCCCGCGTCGACCCAGAGCGCGAACACCCTCATCCAGACCCAGCCCTCGGTTCCCGACTGTGTCCGGCACGTGATCCACCGCAGCGACGCCGTCCTGGGCGCCAAGGTGGGCACCTATGCCGGGAAGAGCGCCTATCTCGTCGTGCTGCCCGACGCCGACGACGGCAACCGGGTCACGGCCTATGTGGTCGACGCGGCCTGCGTCAGTCAGAACCCCGCCTCCGGCGAGGTTCTGCTCAAGCAGTCCTTCCCACGGTCCTGAATACGGACAGGGATTCGTCTCCATCAGTGCGGTCATCCGTACTGTGTGCCTTCCCCGTGTGCCCGGACACACCGGGAATGCGCGCCCCTTAGGATCCGTTGGGTGGGGTGAGAGTTCCGAAAGGGGCTCCCGCCGGTCGACTGACACAGACCAGAGACGAGGAATCAAGCCGTGAGCGACGTCCGTAATGTGATCATCATCGGCTCCGGGCCCGCCGGCTACACGGCGGCGCTCTACACCGCGCGCGCGTCGCTGAAGCCCCTGGTGTTCGAGGGTGCCGTCACCGCCGGTGGTGCGCTGATGAACACCACCGAGGTGGAGAACTTCCCGGGCTTCCGCGACGGCATCATGGGTCCCGACCTGATGGACAACATGCGGGCGCAGGCCGAGCGCTTCGGCGCCGAGCTGGTTCCGGACGACGTCGTCTCCGTCGATCTGACCGGTGAGATCAAGACCGTCACCGACACCGCGGGCACGGTCCACCAGGCGAAGGCCGTCATCGTCGCCACCGGCTCCCAGCACCGCAAGCTCGGCCTGCCGAACGAGGACGCACTCTCCGGTCGTGGCGTCTCCTGGTGTGCCACCTGTGACGGGTTCTTCTTCAAGGACCAGGACATCGCCGTGATCGGTGGTGGCGACACCGCGATGGAGGAGGCGACCTTCCTCTCCCGGTTCGCCAAGTCCGTCACGATCGTCCACCGCCGTGACACCCTGCGCGCCTCCAAGGCCATGCAGGAGCGTGCCTTCGGCGACCCGAAGATCAAGTTCGTCTGGGACAGTGAGGTCGCCGAGATCCAGGGCGACCAGAAGCTCTCCGGTCTCAAGCTGCGCAACCTCAAGACCGGCGAGCTGTCCGTGCTGCCTGTGACGGGTCTGTTCATCGCGATCGGCCACGACCCGCGCACCGAGCTGTTCAAGGGCCAGCTGGACCTGGACGAGGAGGGCTACCTGAAGGTCGCTGCTCCGTCCACCCGCACCAACGTGACCGGTGTCTTCGCCGCCGGCGACGTCGTCGACCACACCTACCGTCAGGCGATCACCGCGGCCGGCACCGGCTGCTCCTCCGCCCTCGACGCCGAGCGCTTCCTCGCCGCCCTCGCTGACGAGGACAAGGCCGAGCCCGAGAAGACCGCCGTCGTCTGACCTCCACCCCCTTCCCCGCCCCACCGCACGATCAAATTAAGGAGCCCGCCGTGGCCGGCACCCTGAAGAATGTGACCGACGACTCCTTTGAGCAGGACGTCCTCAAGAGCGACAAGCCCGTCCTGGTGGACTTCTGGGCCGCCTGGTGCGGTCCGTGCCGCCAGATCGCCCCGTCGCTCGAGGCGATCGCCGCCGAGTACGGCGACAAGATCGAGATCGTCAAGCTCAACATCGACGAGAACCCGGGTACGGCCGCCAAGTACGGCGTCATGTCCATCCCGACCCTGAACGTCTACCAGGGTGGCGAGGTAGCCAAGACGATCGTCGGTGCCAAGCCGAAGGCCGCCATCGTGCGCGACCTCGAAGAGTTCATCGCCGAATAGTCGGGCGGTGCCGTCGAGCGGGCGGCACATGTTTCACGTGAAACACGAATGGGCCAACCCCACCGGGTTGGTCCATTTGCGTGCCGCCCTCAGTTGAAGCCGATCTCTACACGCCGCAGCGCCGGTGCCGACCGCCTCTACAACGGTCGCAGCGCCGGTTCCTTCTGTACGGCCCCCAGAAGCCGGTCCAGCGCCAGCTCCACGTCTTCCTTCCAGGAGAGCGTCGAACGCAGCTCCAGCCGAAGCCGGGGATGCGTGGGGTGCTGCCGGACCGTCTTGAAGCCCACGGCCAGGAGATGGTCGGCGGGCAGCAGACAGGCGGGCTCCTTCCAGCCGGCGTCACCGAACGCCTCGATCGCCTTGAAGCCACGCCGCAGCAGATCCTTGGCGACCGCCTGGACCATTACCCGGCCCAGCCCCTGCCCCTGATAGCTGGGCATGATGAACGCCGTCATGAGCTGAACGGCATCCGGGGAGACCGGACTGGTAGGGAACGCCGTGGAGCGCGGGACGTAGGCCGGCGGCGCGTAGAGCACGAAACCCACGGGGACATCGTCGACGTAGACCACCCGGCCACACGAACCCCAGTCGAGCAGGACGGCGGAGATCCAGGACTCCTTCTCCAGAGCGGAGGTACCCGCCCTTACCGCGGCCTCGCCGCTGACGGGGTCCAGTTCCCAGAAGACGCACGAGCGACAGCGCTTGGGAAGGTCCTGAAGGTTGTCCAGCGTGAGCGGTACGAGCCGACGGCCCATGAAGGCTGTTCCTCGCTTTCTTCGCCCGCAGCGTCGCGAGCGGCTGTCAGAGCGCTCCGTTCCCTGAGCAGGCTGCCGACGAATCCGCCGACCACCCCGAGACCCAGGCCCGCGCTCACCAGTCCAGTGCGGCTCATCGATCGCATGCCCCCGTCTCCCCACTCAGAGATCTGCCAGGTGGATGCGCCCTATCCATTCGCATCGTAGCCACGATGCGATTCCCTAGATACCGCCTCAAAGCAAAAGAGCGGACCGAGTCCCGGTACACACCGGACACGATCCGCTCCCCCGCACATTCGGCGGGACCACCCGACGATCAGTCGTCCTGATCCTCGAAATCGCCCTCCTGGAGGCCCTTCTGCAGGACCGGCCCCTCGCCCGGGGCGAGAGAGCCGAGGATCCGCTCAAGATCCTCCATGGAGGCGAACTCGACGGTGATCTTGCCCTTCTTCTGCCCGAGATCGACCTTCACCCGGGTCTCGAAGCGGTCCGACAGGCGGGTGGCCAGCTCGCTCAGCGCCGGCGAGACCCGGGCACCGGCCCGTGGGCCCTTGGACCGCTGGGTCGTCTGGGGCCGCGAGCCCATCAGGGTCACGATCTCCTCGACGGCCCGCACGGAGAGACCCTCGGCCACAATGCGATGGGCCAGTCGGTCCTGCTCCTCGGAGTCCTCGACGGCCAGCAGTGCCCGGGCGTGCCCGGCGGAGAGAACTCCGGCGGCGACCCTGCGCTGCACCGCCGGCGACAGCTTCAGCAGCCGCAGGGTGTTGGAGACCTGGGGACGGGATCGCCCGATGCGATCCGCCAGCTGGTCGTGCGTGCAGTTGAAGTCCTTCAGCAGCTGGTCGTAGGCAGCCGCCTCTTCAAGCGGGTTCAGCTGCGCCCGGTGCAGGTTCTCCAGCAGGGCGTCCAGGAGGAGCTTCTCGTCATCGGTGGCCCGGACGATCGCCGGGATGGCCTCGAGGCCGGCCTCACGGCAGGCTCGCCAGCGACGCTCACCCATGATCAGCTCATAGCGGGCGGGGCCCACCTGTCGTACGACGACGGGCTGGAGGAGACCGACCTCCGTGATGGAGGTGACCAGTTCCTGGAGCGCGTCCTCGTCGAAGACCTCACGCGGCTGACGCGGGTTCGGCGTGATGGAGTCGAGGGGGAGCTCGGCGAAGTGAGCACCCATCGGAGCCGCAGGCGCGTCCGTGAGAGGGCTCGCCGAGGGCTCCTCGGTTTCATGTGAAACAGGTGGCAGCGTGGCCACCTTCGCCGCGGCCACCCCTCGGTCGGTCGTCAGCACCGGGACCGCTGCCGGGGACGTGGACGCTCCGCTCCCCATCGCGGACGGAGCCGGGTTCTTCTCGGTCGGGGCAGCAGGGATCAGGGCGCCGAGTCCACGGCCCAGCCCCCTCCGTCGCTCGCTCACTGGATCCCCTCCACCATGTTCGGATCGTTCTGGGCGCCGATATGGGCCTGGCTCGCGTCGTAGCTGACGCCAACACCCTTCAGCGCGATTTCTCGGGCCGCCTCAAGATAGGAGAGGGCACCGCTCGATCCAGGATCGTAAGTCAACACCGTCTGCCCGTAGCTCGGCGCCTCGGAGATACGGACCGAGCGGGGGATGCTCGTCCGCAGCACCTCGTCACCGAAGTGAGTGCGCACCTCCTCCGCGACCTGCGAGGCGAGACGCGTCCGGCCGTCGTACATGGTGAGCAGGATGGTCGACACATGCAGCGTGGGGTTGAGGTGCCCCCGCACCAGGTCCACGTTGCGCAGCAGCTGGCCCAGCCCCTCCAGCGCGTAGTACTCGCACTGGATGGGGATGAGAACCTCCTGGCCCGCCACGAGCGCGTTGACCGTCAACAGACCGAGGGACGGTGGGCAGTCGATGAGGATGTAGTCCAGCGGCTGCTCGTAAGCCTGGATCGCGCGCTGGAGCCGGCTCTCCCGGGCCACCAGGGACACCAGCTCGATCTCCGCACCGGCGAGATCGATGGTGGCGGGGGCGCAGAAGAGGCCTTCGACGTCCGGGACAGGCTGGACGACCTCGGCGAGAGGCTTGCTCTCGACCAACACGTCATAGATGGAGGGGACTTCGGCATGGTGGTCGATCCCCAACGCCGTGGACGCATTGCCCTGTGGGTCGAGGTCGATCACAAGGACACGGCCGCCGTGCAGAGCCAGCGAAGCGGCAAGGTTGACGGTGGTCGTCGTCTTGCCCACGCCACCCTTCTGGTTGGCGACCACGATGACTCGGGTCTGCTCCGGTCGCGGCAGGCCTTCGCCCGCGCGACCCAGAGCCTCCACCGCCAGTTGGGCAGCACGACCGATGGGAGTGTCGTCCATCGGAGGCGGTGTTTCACGTGAAACATCCGCCCCCATCGACTCGGTACGGGGACCGGGGACCGGATCGGTCATCGGTCCCGCGATGTTGGCGTCGGACCGCAAGGATTCACTCTCCTCGACTTCAGGCTCGCAATGAACAGAGCCTCCCATGTCTTCGGGGTCGTGAACCAGTGAGGCCTGGTGTTCTGTGGAGAAATCCACCTCTGTGGACAACTCCGGTGCCTCTCCGAGTGAACCGAGAGGCTTTCGGTCGCGGGGTTCGGCCGCAGCGCGGCCGCGACTGATGATGCCGTGCAGCAGTGAGCGACGTTTCACGTGAAACACCATGCACAGCAACAGCGACCGGATCTTCGCGACACTCCGGCTTGCGTAGGTTTGGCAGCTTGTGTGGAGTACGTCTCGTCGTCAGGACGGATCAGAGACGGCGGTTCCCTTGGGGTCAGCGACGGCGTCGTGTCCGCCCCGTCCGGGCCGCCTTGGCTCGCTTGGCCGCGAAGCGCACACCGCCCGGGCTCTCACCCACCTCGACCCGTACGACGGTGGAGGGGGGATCCACCACACCCTCACCCACATGCAGGATGGACGTCGACACCGCCCCGAGCTTGCTGAGTGCGGTGGCTGCCGCCTTCAGCTCCTCCTCGGCCGTGTCCCCCTTGAGTGCGAGCATCTCGCCGTAGGGGCGCAGCAGCGGAATGCCCCAGGCGGCCAGGCGGTCCAGGGGGGCCACGGCGCGGGCGGTCACCACGTGGACCGGCGTCAGCTTGCCCATGACCTCCTCGGCCCGGCCCCGTACCACGGTGACGTGATCCAGGCCCAGCAGCTCGACGACCTCGGTGAGGAAGGTGGTGCGCCGCAGCAAGGGCTCCAGCAGCGTGATGTTGAGGTCGTCCCGGACCAGGGCCAGCGGAATGCCCGGCAGGCCGGCGCCCGAACCGACATCGCACACCGTCACCCCCTCGGGCACAGCCTCCGAGAGGACCGCGCAGTTCAGCAGGTGCCGCTCCCACAGCCGGGGCACTTCGCGCGGGCCGATCAGGCCACGCTGCACGCCCGCCTCGGCGAGCAGCTCCGCATAGCGGACCGCATCGGCGAAGCGATCACCAAACACTTCCCGCGCCTGCTCGGGCGCGGGGGGAAGCTCCGCTGCCTCCGTCACGGGGACCGTCCTTCCGTACAGCGCCGGTGCTTCGCGCACCGGCCACCAGAACTACCAGGCTGACAAAGTTCGGCCCCGTCTGCTCAACAGACGGGGCCGGTGAAACGGGGGGAGCCGATCAGGCGGGAAGTACGACGACGAAGCGCTGCGGCTCCTCGCCCTCGGACTCGCTGCGCAATCCGGCGGCCTTGATCGCGTCGTGCACGACCTTGCGCTCGAATGGGGTCATGGGCTCGAGCTTCACGGACTCGCCGGAGCTCTTGACCTCGGCGGCGGCCTTGGCGCCCAGCTCGGACAGCTCGGCGCGCTTCTTGGCCCGGTAGCCCGCGATGTCCAGCATCAGCCGGCTGCGGTCGCCGGTCTCCCGGTGCACGGCCAGGCGCGTCAGCTCCTGGAGTGCCTCCAGTACCTCGCCGTCCGGGCCTACCAGCTTCTGCAGGTCCCGGCTGCCGGTGTCGCTGATGATCGACACGGAGGCGCGGTCGGCCTCGACGTCCATGTCGATGTCGCCGTCGAGGTCGGCGATGTCCAGCAGACCCTCGAGGTAGTCCGCCGCGATGTCACCCTCCTGCTCCAGGCGGGTGAGGGTGTCTGCACCCTCGGCGGAGGTGGTGCCTTCCGTCACGGGATGGGCTCCTTCTTACTTCTTGGACGGG
This sequence comes from Streptomyces sp. NPDC007905, assembly GCF_042959345.1. Taxonomy (NCBI): domain Bacteria; kingdom Bacillati; phylum Actinomycetota; class Actinomycetes; order Kitasatosporales; family Streptomycetaceae; genus Streptomyces; species Streptomyces sp. NPDC007905. The sequence goes on from NZ_JBIBKS010000002.1 coordinate 192,311, forward strand.
GACTTGGGCCGCTGCGGGCCACCCTTGCGCTGGCCGGACTGGGCCTTGCTACGGGTGGCCGAGCCGGGCTTCTGAGGCTGCTTGGCAGCGGCGGGCTTGGCGTCCTGCGGCTCGTCGGACTTCTCCAGCGAGGTGACCGGGGCATCGTCCGGCTGCTTGGGCCCGGACTGGCGCTGGGCCTTGGTCTGACGCTTGGGCTGCTGGCGCCGCGCGGCGGTGGCGGTGGCGGTGGTCGTGCCGTCCTCGGTCTGCACCACGGCCTGGCTCTCGCTCTTCACCACGGTGCCGTCGGCCTGGGCGGCGAGGCCGGCCTTGGTCAGCGCATTGATGAACTTGCGCTCGGCCTCGTTGCGGTCGCGGCCCTTGGTGACGATGGCCCTGACGATGGTCTTCTCGCTCCGGCGGCGGATCTTGCCGTGGTGCGTCACGTGCTTGGTGAGTCGCTCCAGGTAGGCGGCCTGCGCCTTGGAACCCGGGGTCGGGTTGTTGTGAATCACGTACATCTGCTGGCCCATGGTCCACACGTTGGTGGTCAGCCAGTAGACGAGGACACCGACCGGGAAGTTGATACCGAAGAAGGCGAACATGATGGGGAAGACGTACATCAGCATCTTCTGCTGCTGCATGAACGGCGTCTTCACCGTCGTGTCGACGTTCTTCGTCATCAGCTGGCGCTGCGTGTAGAACTGCGACGCCGACATCAGGACGATCATGACCACGGTCACGACCCGCACGTCCATGACCGAGGCGCCCAGCGCGTGGATCGTGTCGGCGCCGTCCCTGAACTTCGCGGCGAGCGGGGCCCCGAAGATGTGCGCCTTACGCGCGCTCTCCAGCAGCGACTCGTTGATGACGCCGATGGTCTGGCCCGACGCGATGCCGTTGAGCACGTGGTACAGGGCGAAGAAGAACGGGGACTGCGCCAGGATGGGAAGGCACGAGGAGAGCGGGTTGGTGCCCGACTCCTTGTACAGCTTCATCATCTCTTCGGACTGACGCTGCTTGTCGTTCTTGTAGCGCTCCTGGATCTTCTTCATCTCGGGCTGGAGCGTCTGCATGGCCCGGGTCGCCTTGATCTGCTTCACGAAGAGCGGGATCAGGCAGATGCGGATCAGGATCACCAGAGACACGATGGACAGGCCCCAGGCCCATCCGGTGTCGGGGCCGAAGATGGCGCCGTACACCGCGTGGAACTGGACGATGACCCAGGAGACAGGTGTCGTGATGAAGCTGAAGAGGCTGGCAATCGTGTCCACTAATCATGCTCCTTGGGCATGGGACGAAGTCTCTGCGGCCGGGCTCGAAGGAAGCTCGGAATCAGGCTTCTTTTCGGTGGCCGGTTCGGCGGCGGAGGTCCCGCCCTTGCGTGCGCGCCAAGCGTCGCGCAGCAGTTCGTGCCACCGCGGGCGCTTGCGCGGCGGCACATGGTCCACACCGCCGAGCGACCACGGATTGCACCGGAGGATGCGCCAGGCGGTGAGTGCCGTTCCCTTGACCGCGCCGTGCCGGTCGATGGCCGTGTAGCCGTAGTGGGAGCACGACGGGTAGTACTTGCACACCGGCCCCAGCAGTGGACTGATCGTCCACTGGTACAGCTTGATCAGAGCCAGCAGCGGGTACTTCATCGCGCGCCCCCTCCCAGCAGCCGCTCAATGGCGGCATCCAGGTCTCGGGCCAGCTGTGCGTGGTCTGCGTCGCCCGCTCCGGGCAGCGCTCGTACGACTACCAGGCTACCGGGGGGAAACAGGGCGACTCGGTCACGCATCAGATGGCGCAGTCTGCGCTTCACTTGGTTGCGCACAACCGCGCCACCCACAGCCTTGCTCACGACGAAACCCGCACGCGTCGGGGGAGCGCTCTCCCCAGGCGCGTGCGGGTCCGTGGCACCGCTACGAAGGTGGACGACGAGGGTCGGCCGGCCTGCCCGACGACCTCGTCGTACCGCGGTCGCGAAGTCCTCGCGCCGCCTCAGCCGATGCTCGGTAGGCAGCACGACGTCATGACCTGATCAGATCAGGCGGACAGGCTGGCGCGACCCTTGCTGCGGCGGTTCGCGAGAATCGCGCGGCCGGCACGGGTACGCATCCGCAGGCGGAAGCCGTGGGTCTTCGCGCGACGACGGTTGTTCGGCTGGAAGGTGCGCTTGCTCACTCGGGGGCTCCAGAAAAAATCGGTAGTGGCGGGGTGCCGTCCTGGCTGTCACCGTGCGCCCACGAGTAGCTCGCGTCACGCCCGAGTGCACCGCTTCCCGATCACCTGAAGTGATCTGTGCCCATCGGAGGCAGGCGGCAGCAGCCATCGACAACTCGACCTGGTTACGGTACGCGGGGCTACGCCATCCGGTCAAACCAGGGGTCCCGGAGAGACACTATCCACAGGCTGGGGACAACGACTTGAACCGCACCCGCCGCGCTGACTACCGTGGCTGAACTCCGATTCGTTCCTTTATCCCCAGCCGAACCGATATTCATCCCGACCCGTCCGCGAACCACACGTTCGTGGGACCTGTGAGAGAGCGTGCCCTGTGGCTGACGTACCTGCCGATCTTGCCGCAGTGTGGCCACGAGTACTGGAGCAGCTCCTTGGTGAGGGCCGCGGACAGGGGGTCGAGGCGAAGGACGAACACTGGATCCGGCGCTGCCAGCCGCTCGCCCTGGTCGCGGACACCGCTCTGCTCGCCGTACCGAACGAGTTCGCGAAGGGCGTGCTGGAGGGCCGTCTCGCGCCGATCGTCAGCGAGACCCTGAGCCGCGAGTGCGGCCGCCCCATCCGCATCGCGATCACCGTGGACGACTCCGCGGGCGAACCTTCGGCCCCGCAGGCACCCCCTGCCCAGTCGCAGCCGCGCTACGAAGAGCCGCAGCCGCGCTACGAGGAGCCGGAGCTGCCCTCCGGACCGTACGAGGGTTATGGCCGCCACCGTGCCCCCGAACCGCTCCCGGGCAGCGAGCCGGCATCCCGCGGGGACCAGCTGCCGACCGCCCGCCCCGCGTATCCGTCCGAGTACCAGCGCCCCGAACCCGGGGCATGGCCGCGGCCCACGCAGGGCGACTACGGCTGGCAGCAGCCGCGCCTCGGCTTCCCCGAGCGAGACCCCTACGCCTCGCCGTCGCACGACACCTACGGCTCCTCCGGGCAGGACGCCTACGGTTCGCCGTCCCAGGACTACCGCCCGCAGGGCATGGAGCGCCCGTCGTACGACCCGCAGCGCGGCGAGTACGACACCCCGCGCCCGAAGTACGACCGCCCGGACTACGACGCTCCCCGCGCCGAGTACGACCAGCGCGACCCGGTGCGCCGGGAACTGCCCGAGCAGTCGTCCGGTGTCGGCCCGGTGCGCCGAGGCGGCCCGTCGCGCCCCGACCTGCCGTCCGCCGGCGGCAGCGGTACGTCCGGTCCGCAGGCCGCGCAGCCCGCGCCGGCGAGCGGTCCCGGTGAACCGACCGCGCGGCTGAACCCGAAGTACCTCTTCGACACGTTCGTCATCGGGGCCTCCAACCGGTTCGCGCACGCGGCCGCGGTGGCCGTCGCCGAGGCGCCCGCGAAGGCGTACAACCCCCTGTTCATCTATGGGGAGTCGGGACTCGGCAAGACGCATCTGCTGCATGCGATCGGGCACTACGCGCGCAGCCTCTACCCGGGCACGCGGGTGCGGTACGTGAGCTCGGAGGAGTTCACCAACGAGTTCATCAACTCCATCCGCGACGGCAAGGGCGACAGCTTCCGCAAGCGCTACCGCGAGATGGACATCCTCCTTGTCGACGACATCCAGTTCCTCGCGGACAAGGAGTCGACGCAGGAGGAGTTCTTCCACACCTTCAACACGCTCCACAACGCCAACAAGCAGATCGTGCTGTCCTCCGACCGGCCGCCCAAGCAGCTGGTCACGCTGGAGGACCGGCTGCGGAACCGTTTCGAGTGGGGTCTGATCACGGACGTCCAGCCGCCCGAACTGGAGACGCGTATCGCGATCCTGCGCAAGAAGGCGGTGCAGGAGCAGCTCAACGCCCCGCCGGAGGTCCTGGAGTTCATCGCCTCGCGGATCTCGCGGAACATCCGTGAGCTGGAGGGCGCGCTGATCCGGGTGACGGCGTTCGCCTCGCTCAACCGGCAGCCGGTGGACCTGGGCCTGACCGAGATCGTCCTGAAGGACCTGATCCCCGGCGGCGAGGATTCCGCCCCGGAGATCACGGCGACCGCCATCATGGCGGCCACCGCCGATTACTTCGGGCTGACGGTGGAGGACCTGTGCGGCACCTCGCGCGGCCGCGCCCTGGTCACCGCCCGACAGATCGCCATGTACCTGTGTCGCGAGCTGACCGACCTGTCGCTGCCGAAGATCGGCGCGCAGTTCGGCGGCCGTGACCACACGACCGTCATGCACGCCGACCGCAAGATCCGCGCGCTGATGGCCGAGCGGCGCTCGATCTACAACCAGGTGACGGAGCTGACGAACCGCATCAAGAACGGCTGACACGGCTGTACGACAGCGCTGAGGGCGCCCCGGGAAGGAGATCCCGGGGCGCCCTCAGGCTTTTGCGGGCAGGGGGAACGCCGATGGCACGGTGCTCGCGGGGCGCCTGGAGGCGGCCGGGAGCCACCGCTCGCCCACGGCGCCCGCGCTTGCAGCAGGCCACGGATCAGCCCAGCGACCGCAGGCCGGCCTGCCGAGGCCCGTCAGCGGGCGAAGGCGTCGGCAGGCCGAGACACCGCACCTCAGCCGAAGGCGCCGACGGGCCGCAGTGACGCCCGCCGGCCCGAGGCGCCGGTCGGCCGCGGCAGCGCGCAGGGCACCCAGACGTCCGGGAGCAGGTGATCGCCGGGTGCCGGGTAGCGCGCCCGGGAAGCGCGCCGGAGGGGGCCCGGGGCGGCCGATGGGGGCGTCGGGGAGGCTCCCCACAGCCTGTGGAGCGTCCTTCGTCGGTCATCCGGTGTTCGATTAAGTGCCTGGTTACGGCCACTCTCCACAGATTCGGTGACTTTCTTGCGTCCACATCCTGGGGACTGCGGAGTTGTCCCGAACTGTGTCCACAGGGAACCTGGGGAAACGGCGTCCGCCCAGCTCAGTTGCCTGTGGAATCGTGGACGAACGATCTCCACAGACTGTGGACGAAGCGAGGATCCACAGGCTGTGTACGAAGTTGTCCACGGGCAGCCCACAGGCTGGAGCCTGTTGTCCCCAGCGATCGGCCGCTTCTCCACATGGCTGTCCACTGTTCGGCAACCCGACGCACCCGCTCACCGCGTCGAGTGAAAGCCGTCACACGAAGGTGCCGGATTGGGGTGTGGGAAACGTGGGTAAACCTGGGGACACAGCTGGGGAGAACTGCCCTCGGGCTGTGGGCGGTGTGTGCAGAACTTTCTGTTCTCCACAGATACCCCCGGTTGTCCACCGCCTCCATGCACAGGGTCAGTGGACAAAATTCCCGCTCTGAGCTGGGCAAACGTGGTTATCCACGGTATCCACAGGCCCTACTACTACTCCCGACTAGAGAGAGCTGGGAATCCGTTTCGAAGCGGGACCTGTGCACAACTCGCTCTCTCGAGCCCGGCTGCCCCTCGGAGCGACTTGACCCCGACAGGCACCTACTGTCAGTGCGGTGCGTCAGACTGGTCCCCGGTGTCCTGCCCGTCGCAGTGGGCGGTGGCACCGAGTCGGAGGACTCAGTAGCAACAGCAGGAGGCGGCTTACGGTGAAGATCCGGGTGGAACGCGACGTACTCGCGGAGGCAGTGGCGTGGGCTGCACGCAGCCTCCCGGCCCGTCCGCCGGCGCCTGTCCTCGCCGGCCTCCTGCTCAAGGCCGAGGACGGCCAGCTGAGCCTGTCGAGCTTCGACTACGAGGTCTCCGCCCGCGTGAGCGTCGAGGCGGAGGTCGAGGAGGACGGCACCGTCCTCGTCTCCGGCCGACTGCTCGCCGACATCTCCCGCGCCCTCCCCAACCGCCCGGTGGAGATTTCCACAGACGGTGTACGGGCGACCGTGGTCTGCGGCTCCTCCCGGTTCACCCTCCACACCCTGCCTGTGGAGGAGTACCCGGCGCTGCCGCAGATGCCGAACGCGACGGGCACCGTCCCCGGTGAGGTCTTCGCGGCCGCCGTCTCCCAGGTGGCCATCGCCGCCGGCCGTGACGACACGCTGCCCGTCCTGACCGGTGTGCGTATCGAGATCGAGGGCGACACGGTCACCCTGGCCTCCACCGACCGCTACCGCTTCGCGGTCCGCGAGTTCCTGTGGAAGCCGGAGAATCCGGACACCTCCGCGGTGGCCCTGGTCCCGGCCAAGACGCTGCTGGACACCGCCAAGTCGCTCGGCGCCGGTGACAGCGTCACGCTGGCGCTGTCCGGTTCCGGTGCGGGCGAGGGCCTCATCGGTTTCGAGGGCGCGGGCCGTCGTACGACCACGCGTCTGCTCGAGGGCGACCTGCCGAAGTACCGCACGCTGTTCCCGACCGAGTTCAACTCCGTCGCCGTGATCGAGACCGCCCCCTTCGTGGAGGCCGTCAAGCGTGTGGCCCTGGTCGCCGAGCGCAACACCCCGGTGCGACTGAGCTTCGAGCAGGGCGTGCTGATCCTGGAGGCCGGCTCCAGCGACGACGCACAGGCTGTGGAAAGGGTCGACGCCCAGCTGGAGGGCGACGACATCTCGATCGCCTTCAACCCGACGTTCCTGCTGGACGGCCTGAGCGCCATCGACTCCCCCGTGGCCCAGTTGTCGTTCACGACGTCCACCAAGCCCGCGCTGCTCAGCGGCAGGCCGGCGGTGGACGCCGAGGCGGACGAGGCCTACAAGTACCTGATCATGCCGGTGCGGCTGAGCGGCTGAGCGGCTGGGGCTGAGCTGTCGGAAGTCGTCCACAGGCCGGTGGAGAACCGCCCGGCCTGTGGAAGAACCCGCAGGTGGGGGGCCACGCATGAGCGCGTATGCCCACAGCTGTGCGAGACCGTCCGGGTTTAGGGTCGTGTGTGGGTGCGAACTCGCCCCACACGCCACACAGCGACCTAAGGAACACAACTGATGGAGCTCGGTCTCGTCGGCCTCGGCAAGATGGGCGGCAACATGCGGGAGCGGATCCGCCGCGCGGGCCACACCGTCCTCGGATACGACCGCAACGCCGACCTCGCGGATGTCCACAGCCTGGAAGAGCTTGTGGGCAAGCTCAGCGGTCCGCGTGTGGTCTGGGTGATGGTCCCGGCGGGCGAGCCCACCCAGTCCACGATCGACCAGCTCGCCGAGCTGCTGGAGCCCGGCGACGTGGTCGTGGACGGCGGCAACTCCCGCTGGACGGACGACGAGAGGCACGCCGAGGAGCTGGCCGCCAAGGGCATAGGCTTCGTCGACTGCGGTGTCTCCGGTGGCGTCTGGGGCCTGGAGAACGGGTACGCGCTGATGTACGGCGGCGACGCCGAGAACGTCGCCAAGGCGCAGCCGGTCTTCGACGCGCTCAAGCCGGAGGGCGACTTCGGCTCGGTGCACGCCGGCAAGGTCGGTGCGGGCCACTTCGCGAAGATGGTCCACAACGGCATCGAGTACGCGATGATGCAGGCCTACGCCGAGGGCTGGGAGCTGCTGGAGAAGGTCGACTCCGTGGAGAACGTCCGCGAGGTCTTCCGCTCCTGGCAGGAGGGCACGGTCATCCGCTCCTGGCTGCTCGACCTCGCGGTGAACGCCCTCGAGGAGGACGAGCACCTGGACGGCCTGCGCGGTTATGCACAGGACTCGGGTGAGGGACGCTGGACTGTGGAAGCCGCCATCGACAACGCGGTGCCGCTTCCCGCGATCACCGCGTCGCTGTTCGCCCGGTTCGCCTCCCGCCAGGAGGACTCGCCGCAGATGAAGATGATCGCCGCGCTGCGCAACCAGTTCGGCGGCCACGCCGTAGAGAAGAAGTAATCCACAGGGTCGCCCCGCGATCCACAACCCTGGGGGAGGTCGGCGAACGACCATGCACGTCACGCATCTTTCGCTGGCCGACTTCCGCTCGTACGCCCGGGTCGAGGTCCCGCTCGACCCGGGCGTCACCGCCTTCGTCGGCCCCAACGGCCAGGGCAAGACCAACCTGGTCGAGGCGGTGGGCTACCTCGCGACCCTCGGCAGCCACCGCGTCTCCTCCGATGCCCCCCTGGTCCGCATGGGGGCCGAGCGGGCCGTCATCCGGGCGCAGGTCAGGCAGGGCGAGCGACAGCAACTGGTCGAGCTGGAGCTGAACCCCGGCCGCGCCAACCGCGCCCGCGTCAACCGGTCCTCGCAGGTCAGGCCGAGGGATGTACTGGGGATCGTACGGACCGTGCTGTTCGCGCCCGAGGACCTCGCCCTGGTGAAGGGCGACCCCGGTGAGCGGCGCCGGTTCCTGGACGAGCTGATCACCGCGCGCTCCCCGCGCATGGCGGGCGTGCGCTCCGACTACGAGCGGGTGCTCAGGCAGCGCAACACGCTCCTGAAGACCGCCGCCCTGGCGCGCAGGCACGGCGGGCGCTCCATGGACCTGTCCACGCTCGACGTGTGGGACCAGCATCTCGCGCGCGCGGGCGCCGAGTTGCTGGCCCAGCGGCTCGATCTCATCGCCGCGCTGCAGCCGCTGGCCGACAAGGCGTACGAGCAACTGGCACCCGGTGGCGGGCCGGTCGCGCTGGAGTACAAGCCGTCCGCGCCCGGCGAGGCGCACGTGCGCGAGGAGCTCTACGCCCAGCTGATGGCGGCTCTCGCGGAGGCGCGCAAGCAGGAGATCGAGCGGGGCGTCACCCTTGTGGGCCCCCACCGGGACGATGTGACGCTCAAACTCGGTGAGCTGCCCGCCAAGGGCTACGCCTCGCACGGCGAGTCCTGGTCCTATGCGCTCGCGCTGCGCCTCGCCTCCTACGACCTGCTGCGCGCGGAGGGCAACGAGCCGGTGCTGATCCTGGACGACGTATTCGCCGAACTGGACGCCCGCCGCCGTGAGCGGCTGGCCGAGCTGGTCGCGCCCGGCGAGCAGGTGCTGGTCACCGCCGCTGTGGACGACGACGTACCGCTTGTACTGGCCGGCGCCCGGTACGCGGTGGCCGACGGGACGGTGGAGCGCGTATGAGCACCGAGGAACCCACTCCCGAGAAGGCTCCGGAACCCTCCGGTGTCGACCTCGCGCGCGTGGCGTTGCGTGCCGCGAAGGAGCAGGCACGCGCGCGTGGGGACGCGGCGCGGCAGAAGAAGCAGGCGCGGCGCGGCGGCGGTCTGCGCTCCGGCGCGGGCGCCGACGGTCGTGACCCGTTGGCGCTCGGTGCCGCGATCAACCGGTTGATCAGCGAGCGCGGCTGGGAGGCTCCGGCCGCGGTGGGCGGCGTCATGGGCCGCTGGCCGGAGATCGTCGGCGAGGACCTGGCCAAGCACTGCGTGCCGCAGAGGTACGACGAGGACGAGCGCGTGCTGTCCGTGGGGTGCGACTCGACGGCGTGGGCGACCCAGCTGCGGCTGCTCGCCCCGGCCCTGGTCGCCCGGCTCAACGAGGACCTCGGCCACGGCACGGTCCGGCTGATCAAGGTGCACGGCCCCGGCGGCCCGGCCCGCCGCTACGGCCCGCTGCGCGCTCCGGGGAGTACGGGCCCCGGCGACACCTATGGGTGACGTACCTCACGTCGTGGAGTCGACGCCTGGTGTCGGCGTGCCCCTGTGCACAGGTGTGGATCGCCACCGGATCGCCCTCTGACCCCCCAGTAGCCAAGGGTTGACGGCTCGAAGCGCTGAGTGCCGCTGTGAGCCCCTCGGAGCCCCCTTCCGTATATCGGGACCCGGCCGAGACCAGTTGAGGGCGGCACATGGGGACTCAGGTGCCCGCAAAGCCCCATCACTGTCGGCGCTACCGGTAGACTGGAAGCCAATCCCGCCCCAACGTGGGGACCGCCCGGGAAAAGCTGAGCAACGCTGATCAAGGCTGACCAACGCAACATGCCGCAGCCGCTCCGGCAATCCGCCGACGAGCCCGGCTCGTGCTGTGCCAGAAAGGGCGCTTCGTGGCCGATTCCGGCAACCCCAACGAGAACATCCCGTCCACCGACGCCGGCGTGAACGCCGAGGCCACAGCCTCCGCTTCCTACGACGCCAGCGCCATCACCGTGCTCGAAGGGCTGGACGCGGTCCGCAAGCGACCCGGTATGTACATCGGCTCAACCGGTGAGCGCGGTCTGCACCACCTGGTGTACGAGGTCGTCGACAACTCGGTCGACGAGGCGCTGGCCGGCTACGCGGACACCATCGACGTGACGATCCTCGCCGACGGCGGAGTGCGTGTCGTCGACAACGGCCGTGGCATTCCCGTGGGCATCGTGCCCTCCGAGGGCAAGCCGGCCCTCGAGGTCGTGCTGACCGTGCTGCACGCGGGCGGCAAGTTCGGCGGCGGCGGCTACGCTGTCTCCGGCGGTCTGCACGGTGTCGGTGTCTCCGTCGTGAACGCCCTGTCGTCCAAGGTCTCCGTCGAGGTGAAGACCGACGGGTACCGCTGGACGCAGGACTACAAGATGGGCGTCCCGACGGCACCGCTGGCCAAGCACGAGCCGACCGAGGAGACCGGCACGTCGGTCACCTTCTGGGCCGACGCGGACATCTTCGAGACCACCGAGTACTCCTTCGAGACGCTGTCGCGGCGTTTCCAGGAGATGGCGTTCCTCAACAAGGGTTTGACGATCAAACTCACTGACGAGCGCGAGTCGGCGAAGGCGGTCGCAGGCGCCGACGAGGCGGGTGCGGACGAGAAGGCCGAGGTCAAGGCGGTCACGTACCACTACGAGGGCGGCATCGTCGACTTCGTGAAGTACCTCAACTCCCGCAAGGGGGACGCGGTGCACCCCACCGTCATCGACCTGGACGCGGAGGACAAGGACAAGAGCCTGTCCCTCGAGGTCGCGATGCAGTGGAACAGCGGCTACAGCGAGGGCGTGTACTCCTTCGCCAACATCATCCACACCCACGAGGGCGGTACGCACGAGGAGGGCTTCCGCGCGGCCCTCACGAGCCTGATCAACAAGTACGCGCGCGACAAGAAGCTGCTCCGCGAGAAGGACGACAACCTCACCGGTGACGACATCCGTGAGGGTCTGACCGCGATCATCTCGGTCAAGCTGAGCGAGCCGCAGTTCGAGGGCCAGACCAAGACCAAGCTGGGCAACACGGAGGCCAAGACCTTCGTGCAGAAGGCGGTCTACGAGCACCTCAACGACTGGCTGGACCGCAACCCGGTCGAGGCCGCGGACATCGTCCGCAAGGGCATCCAGGCGGCCACCGCGCGCGTGGCGGCCCGCAAGGCGCGTGACCTGACCCGCCGCAAGGGCCTGCTGGAGTCGGCGTCCCTGCCGGGCAAGCTGTCGGACTGCCAGTCGAACGACCCCACCAAGTGCGAGATCTTCATCGTCGAGGGTGACTCCGCCGGCGGTTCGGCCAAGTCCGGCCGCAACCCGCAGTACCAGGCGATCCTCCCGATCCGAGGCAAGATCCTCAACGTCGAGAAGGCCAGGATCGACAAGATCCTGCAGAACCAGGAGATCCAGGCGCTGATCTCCGCCTTCGGCACCGGCGTGCACGAGGACTTCGACATCGAAAAGCTCCGGTACCACAAGATCATCCTGATGGCGGACGCCGACGTCGACGGCCAGCACATCAGCACCCTGCTGCTGACCTTCCTGTTCCGTTTCATGCGGCCGCTGGTCGAGGCCGGGCACGTGTACCTCTCCCGCCCTCCGCTGTACAAGATCAAGTGGGGCCGGGACGACATCGAGTACGCGTACTCGGACCGGGAGCGCGACGCGCTGATCGAGATGGGCCGGCAGCGCGGCAAGCGCATCCGTGAGGACTCGATCCAGCGCTTCAAGGGTCTCGGCGAGATGAACGCCGAGGAGCTGCGCGTGACCACCATGGACCAGGAGCACCGGGTCCTCGGCCAGGTCACCCTCGACGACGCCGCCCAGGCCGACGACCTGTTCTCGGTCCTCATGGGCGAGGACGTCGAGGCACGCCGCGCGTTCATCCAGCGCAACGCCAAGGACGTCCGCTTCCTCGACATCTGAGTCGGTCTCAGCTGACCGCACCAGGAAGGATCCCCACCAGCAATGGCCGACGAGAACACCCCCGTCACCCCTGAAGAGGGCGGCGAAATCACGATGCGCGTCGAGCCCGTCGGGCTCGAGACGGAGATGCAGCGCTCGTACCTGGACTATGCGATGTCCGTCATCGTGTCCCGTGCGCTGCCCGATGTCCGGGACGGTCTCAAGCCCGTCCACCGCCGGGTGCTGTACGCGATGTACGACGGCGGCTACCGCCCCGACCGCGGCTTCTACAAGTGCGCCCGTGTCGTCGGCGACGTCATGGGCAACTACCACCCGCACGGCGACTCCTCGATCTACGACGCGCTGGTGCGCCTCGCCCAGCCGTGGTCGATGCGCATGCCGCTGGTCGACTCCAACGGCAACTTCGGCTCCCCGGGCAACGACCCGGCGGCGGCGATGCGGTACACCGAGTGCAAGCTGGCGCCGCTGTCGATGGAGATGGTCCGCGACATCGACGAGGAGACCGTCGATTTCACGGACAACTACGACGGCCGCTCCCAGGAGCCGACCGTCCTGCCGGCCCGCTTCCCGAACCTGCTGATCAACGGCTCGGCCGGTATCGCGGTCGGCATGGCGACCAACATCCCGCCGCACAACCTGCGCGAGGTCGCGGCCGGTGCCCAGTGGTACCTGGAGAACCCCGAGGCGTCGCACGAGGAGCTGCTGGACGCGCTCATGGAGCGCATCAAGGGCCCCGACTTCCCGACCGGGGCGCTCGTCGTCGGCCGCAAGGGCATCGAGGAGGCGTACCGCACCGGCCGCGGCTCCATCACGATGCGCGCGGTGGTCGAGGTCGAGGAGATCCAGGGCCGTCAGTGCCTGGTGGTCACCGAACTGCCGTACCAGGTGAACCCGGACAACCTGGCGCAGAAGATCGCCGACCTGGTCAAGGACGGCAAGATCGGCGGCATCGCGGACGTCCGCGACGAGACGTCGTCCCGCACCGGCCAGCGCCTGGTCATCGTCCTCAAGCGGGACGCGGTCGCCAAGGTCGTGCTGAACAACCTGTACAAGCACACCGACCTCCAGACGAACTTCGGCGCCAACATGCTGGCGCTGGTCGACGGGGTGCCGCGGACGCTCTCGCTCGACGCGTTCATCCGCCACTGGGTGACGCACCAGATCGAGGTCATCGTCCGCCGGACGAAGTTCCGGCTGCGCAAGGCCGAGGAGCGCGCCCACATCCTGCGCGGCCTGCTGAAGGCCCTGGACGCCATCGACGAGGTCATCGCGCTGATCCGGCGCAGCGACACCGTCGAGATCGCGCGCACCGGCCTGATGGAGCTCCTGGAGATCGACGAGATCCAGGCCAACGCCATCCTCGAGATGCAGCTGCGCCGTCTGGCCGCCCTGGAGCGCCAGAAGATCGTCCAGGAGCACGACGAACTCCAGGCGAAGATCACCGAGTACAACCAGATCCTCGCCTCCCCGGTCCGCCAGCGCGGGATCGTCAGCGCGGAACTGGCCGCGATCGTCGAGAAGTACGGCGACGACCGCCAGACCAAGCTGATCCCGTACGAGGGCGACATGTCCATCGAGGACCTGATCGCCGAGGAGGACATCGTCGTCACCGTCTCGCGCGGCGGCTACGTCAAGCGGACGAAGACGGACGACTACCGGGCGCAGAAGCGCGGCGGCAAGGGTGTGCGCGGCACGAAGCTGAAGGAAGACGACATCGTCGACCACTTCTTCGTCTCCACCACGCACCACTGGCTGCTGTTCTTCACCAACAAGGGCCGGGTATACCGGGCGAAGGCGTACGAGCTGCCCGAGGCCGGCCGCGAGGCGCGCGGCCAGCACGTGGCGAACCTGCTCGCCTTCCAGCCGGACGAGGCCATCGCCGAGATCCTCGCGATCCGCGACTACGAGGCGGCGCCGTACCTGGTCCTGGCCACCAAGTCCGGCCTGGTCAAGAAGACGCCTCTGAAGGATTACGATTCGCCCCGCTCCGGCGGCGTGATCGCGATCAATCTGCGCGAGCGGGAGGGCGGTTCCGACGACGAGCTGATCGGTGCCGAACTCGTCTCGGCCGATGACGATCTGCTTCTGGTCAGCAGGAAGGCACAGTCCATCAGGTTCACCGCCTCGGACGACACCCTGCGCCCGATGGGCCGCGCCACCTCCGGCGTCAAGGGGATGAGTTTCCGCGAGGGCGACGAGCTTCTCTCGATGAATGTCGTTCGACCCGGTACGTTCGTGTTCACTGCGACGGATGGTGGGTACGCGAAGCGGACCGCCGTCGACGAGTACCGCGTCCAGGGTCGCGGCGGCCTCGGCATCAAGGCCGCCAAGATCGTGGAGGACCGCGGTTCTCTCGTCGGCGCGCTGATTGTCGAGGAGAGCGACGAGATCCTCGCCATCACCCTGTCCGGCGGTGTGATTCGTACGCGAGTCAGCGAGGTCAGGGAGACGGGCCGTGACACCATGGGCGTCCAACTGATCAACCTGGGCAAGCGCGATGCCGTGGTCGGCATCGCACGTAACGCCGAGGCGGGGCGCGAGGCGGAGGAGGTCGACGGCGAGGAGGCCGTCGACGAGTCCGCCGAGGGTGCCGCGACCACCGGCACGGACGAGGGTGAGGCGCCCTCGGCTGAGTAGCACGAGGAGTGAGTCATCGTGAGCGGAGCCACGGGCGCCGGATCGGCCGGTACCTCCACGGGTACGGAAACGGACGGCGGCGGCCGTGGCTCCGCCGCGAGCGCGGGGAGTGCGACCGACCCGCACACGACCAACCTGAAGCCGGTGAAGGCTCCCGTGACGGACTCTTCCGGCACCCATGGACCCCAGGGGGCAACTGTGACGGACACCCGAGGCCCGCAGACCCAGCCCGGGGCCGGCCCGGCCGAGGGGCGGCCGGCGTCCCCGCTGCCCGGCGAGCGGCGCCCCGAGCAGCCCGACGGGCCCTACCACCCGCCGCAGGCCTATCCGGCGCAGGCCCCGGCCGGCGCCGTGCGCCGGCCGCGCACCGGTGCGCGGACCGCGCCGCGCACCCGCAAGGCCCGGCTGCGCGTCGCCAAGGCCGACCCGTGGTCGGTCATGAAGGTCAGCTTCCTGCTCTCCATCGCGCTGGGCATCTGCACCATCGTCGCCTCGGCGGTGCTGTGGATGGTCATGGACGCGATGGGCGTGTTCTCGACGGTCGGCGGCACGATCTCGGAGGCGACCGGGTCCAACGAGGCGAACGGCTTCGACCTGCAGGCCTTCCTCTCCCTCCCGCACGTCCTGACGTTCGCGGCGATCATCGCGGTCATCGACGTGGTCCTCGCGACGGCGCTGGCGACGCTCGGTGCGTTCATCTACAACCTCTCCGCGGGCTTCGTGGGCGGCATCGAGCTGACGCTGGCCGAGGACGAGTGACCTCACCTGCCGACTCCCCTGACAGTCCCCGGACAACGGATTTTGGGACTGCCGCCCTCGTGCGCTAATCTTCAGGAGTCAGCGCGCGGGACATACACCGCAGAGCGCGGCGGGGCTATAGCTCAGTTGGTTAGAGCGCATCCCTGATAAGGATGAGGCCACAGGTTCAAATCCTGTTAGCCCCACCAGCGAGAAGACCCCCAGCCGGTATCGGCTGGGGGTCTTTGACATCTACGGCTGACATCAGCCGATGAGTGGATCTTCTAGAAGCTCGGCGAGCAGGCCGACCGCTTCCCGCTCACTCTCGCCCACCACGTGCGTGTAGACGTCCATGGTCATGCTGATCTGACTGTGGCGGAGGATCGCCTGGGCGACCTTGGGGTGGACCTTCAGGAAGGCGAGCAGGGTGCCGCAGGTGTGCCGAGCGAGGCGGACCGTGATTCGGCGGACGCCGGTGCGCTTCACGAGCCGATCGAAGGTCCGGGAGAAGCCCACCGGGTCGATCATGCCGCCGTGCTCGGAGGAGAAGATCAGGTCCTGGTCCGGCTCCTGCGACCAGTGCTCACCGGCGATCTTCCGTTCCAGCTCTTGGAGCTCCCGGCGCTCCTCCAGGACGCGGGCGCAGAACTCCGGGAGCGGGAGCACGGCCTGGGAGGACTCCGTCTTGAGGTCCTTGAGGACCAGGCCCACGCCCTTGACGCGCTGCACCTGCTTGACCGGGGTGAAGTGGCCGGCCTCGAAGTCGATGTCCTGCCAGCGCAGGCCGAGCACCTCGCTGCGGCGGAGGCCGAGGACCAAGACGAGAACGCAGGCCGCGTAGAGGCGGTGAGCGCGGACTGAGCGCAGGAAGGCGATCGCTTCCCGAGCGTTCCACGCCGTGCCCTTGTCCTTGGTCACCTTGGGCATGTCGACCAGCAGGGCGACGTTGCGCGTGACCAGCTCCTCGCGCATGGCCCGGTTGAGCGCGTTCCGGAGGACGCGGAGGACCTCGAAGCGGGCGGAGGCACCGACCTTCTCCCGCGCCAGCGTGGCCATGAAAGCGCGGATCTGTGCTGGGGTGAGCTTGACCAGCGGCTTCTTTCCGAGGTGAGGCACGAGGTAGAGCCTCACCTTGGACTCGTACTTGACGTACGTGTTGTGCTCGCGCTCCGGAGCGACGATGTGCTCCAGCCAGTAGGCCATCCACTCGCCGAGCGTCCAGGACCGGGACGGCACCGGGATGCCGTTGCGCTCCTGGTCCTGGAGCTTGCCGAGCTTCTCGTTGGCTTCGTCCCAGGTCCGGCCGTACACGTACTTGCGCACCCGGTTGCCGTCCGTGTCGGTCACGTACGCGGCACCCTGGTAGCGACCATCGGACCGCTTGGTGACCGTGCCGCCGCCGTTGGGCCGACGCTTCGCCATCAGGCGGCCTCCCCGATCTGAGCAGTGATGAAGTCGTGCACCGCCTGGTCCGGGATACGCCGGCACCCGTCGACCTTGATGGACATGAGGCGGTGCGTACGGATCAGGTCGTAGACCTTGGTCCGGCCCACCTTCAGCCGCGCCATGACCTCAGGCACGGTCAGCAGGACAGGGGCGGCAGTGGTCATGCGTCGGCTCCTTCCAGGGCGTACAAGGCGTGTACTTCTTCGCGGGCGATCTCGCGGCTGTGCTGGATGTCCCGGTGGATGTTGGCGGCGAGCCAGGACTCGCCGGGGGTGTGGCCGTGTCCGGCGTAGGCCCAGTGGGCGAGGGTGAGTGTGGTGGCTTCCTCGTCGTTGGGGTCGGGCAGGCCGAGGGCGGCGCGTTGCTGGGCGGCGCGGTAGTCGGCGCGGACCTGGCGCAGCGCGCCGAGGGTGGTGGAGTAGCGGCGGGACTTGGTGGAGAAGTGGCCGCGGAAGCCGAGCATGTGCGCCCAGTCCCGTAACTTCCGGTCCGGGTAGAGCGGGTGCAGGTCGAGGCAGGCCGCGATGAGCCGGGCCGGGTGGTCGGGCACTTCGAGGAGGGCCAGGGCCTCTTTGTTGCCGATGCGGCGGTCTACGGTGCCGGTGGTCTCGGCAGCTTTGGTGGCGTACTTGGCCACGTAGGAGGCGACGGCCTGTTCGGTGATGTCCTCGCCGTGGCCGAAGGCGCCGATGGGCTGGACGTCGAGCTGGGTGCCCCAGCGCAGCGTCCGGGCCGGTTGGTCCCCAGCCGGGGGCACGTCGACCGCGACGCGGGGCGCAGCGGCCTGGACGGCGTCGGTGAGCAGGTCGAGGGTGGCCCAGGCCGGGGGCGGGCTGTCGGGTCCTTCGGGGCCGTCGAAGCGGATCACGGCGTGGAAGTGGACGGCTCCGCGCTTTTGGTACTCGGCGACCTTGCCGAAGGAGACGCGGGACTGTTCGTGTGCGGCTTTCTGGGTGAGGCCGGCCCGCTTGGCGATCTCGCGGCGCAGGTAGATCGTGAAGTAGCGCCACAGGTCGGAGGCGTGGTTGTTCCACAGCACGGCGCCCGCGTAGTCGTACGACTCGGGGTCGAGCGGAGTGCCGAGTTCGGGGGCGTCCTCCTGGTGGTGGGTGCCGCAGCGGCAGGGCCGGTTGCCGGGGCGGTTGTGGACCGGGCCGAATGAGGGCGCGGTGAGGGTGGCGAAGACGCGCGGGTGGTCGCGGATGGTCTCGGGGGTGCCCTTCTTGGGGTCGCCGACGAGGCCGGCGCGGATGAGGTGGTAGGTGTCGCCCGCGTAGGTCCAAGCGCAGGCAGGGCAGCGGGAGGCCCGCCGGTTGCCGCAGGCCACGCGCAGGACGCCGCCGGGTTCGGTGTCGGTGGAGTAGGAGTGCAGGACGTGGCCGGTGGCCGCGTCGCGGGTGACGGTGGTGCCCGTCAGGCGGATGGGGTCGGTGCAGCCGCCTGTGCGGCGGATCTGGTCTTGGATGCGGTCGAAGCCGTCTGACCCGGCCAGCCTCAGCACGTCGGCGAGGGTGGCCGGGTCCAGGCCCGCCATGGTGGCGGCGTCGGTCACGCGGCACCGTCCGCGGTTTCGGCGATCCGGTCGAGGACCGAGGCGGCTTCCTCGGCGACGCGGGCCAGGGCGCGCAGGGCGTCGGCAGTGCCCGGACGGGCGATCAGTGCCAGGTCGACGAACTCGCCTCCGACACGGAGGCTGACGAAGCCTTCGTCTTCGGGCGTGGGGGCGAACACGCTCAGGCGGGCGGTGGTGTCGGGCTCCAGGTGGGCGGAGGTAGTGATCGTCCTCATGGCTGCGGTCACCTCCCCGCGCGGGCGAGGCGGGCGGCAGGCGCGGTGCCCGAACCCTTGCAGGCCGGGCAGGTCACGCGGAGGGTGATGCGGCTGCCGTCACGGTGCCGGCCGCCGGTGGTGATGTGGGCGGTGGCGTGGCCGTCGCAGTCGCGGCAGACGCGCGTGTTCGGGGCGTGCTGGGACATGATGGGGCTTCCCTTTCGGGTCCGGTGGCTCTGGAGGGAGTCAGGCGCCCGGAGCGGCGGATCTTTGGCGAGTGAGGCCGCTCCGGGGGCCGTCATGGGCGGGTGTGGCGCCTGCCGTGGCCCTTGACTGCGTACATCGCCGCGTCGGCGGCAGCCAGGGCGTCGGTGAGGGTCGGCACTGGCAGGTGGGAGCAGTAGCAGCGGCCGACCGATGCCGAGACCGGCAGACTGTGGCCGTCGTGTTCGACCGGCCCGTTCAAGGCGAGTTGCAGGGCCTGGAGGCTGGGGGTGCGGCCGGGGTCGGTGATGATCGCGGCGAACTCGTCTCCGCCGAGGCGGGCGGCGATGCCGTAGCGCCCGACCCAGGTGTTCAGCCGGCGGGCGGTGGCGGTGAGTACCGCGTCTCCTGCGGCGTGGCTGTGGATGTCGTTGGTGGCCTTGAAGTCGTCCAGGTCGATCAGGAGCACCAGGGCTGCAGGGTGCTTGGCGAGCAGGTGTTCGGCGCGGGTGGTCCATCCGGCGCGGGTGTGCAGGCCGGTCAGCGGATCCCGGCGGGCGGTGGCCAGGCGACGGACGAGGAGGCCGCCATGGACGGCCCAGCCCAGCGTGGGTAACGCGGCGGCGATCAGGGTTTCCATCGTTCAGCGTCCCTTCCGCAGGTCGGTGATGAGGAAGCGGAGCACGACGGCGGTCACGGCGACGGAGACGGCGGTGATGGCGACCGCGAGGAGCATGGAGACGAGGACGGCGCCGACGACCAGGACCACGGCCCCGCCACAGGCCGCGAGGGCGAGAGCGCTGCCCGGGGTGATCTGGACGGTCGGTCGTTGGGAGACCGGCGCGGGAACGACCGCGGCCGGGGCCTGAACCGCGGGGACGTGAGCGGTCGCCGGTGCCGGTGCGGGGGCGATGTCCTGGGGCGGGTACTTCGGTGTGAACACGATCTTCCTCCTGTCAGGCGTTGCAGCGGTGGGTGCGGGCGGCGAGTTCGGCTGCGGAGCGGTCGCGGTGTTCGGTGGAGAAGCCGCAGCCGGGAGCGGTGCAGGCGGCGGTGTGCTTGGTCTGGCCACGGCCGTTGTCGTAAGTGCCGACCTCGACCGGGCCGACGCGGATCACGTTGTAGAAGCGGTTCGGACGCACGGGCTGACCTCTCAGGTGAGTTGGAGTTGCGCGGCGATGGCTTGGCAGGTCGGGGCGGGCAGACCGAGCCGGGCGGTGAGCGCGTCGGCGGTGATCTGCTCGCCCGTGCTGGTGCGGTGTGCGTCGGCGATCGAGCGAGCGTGGTCGAGCAGTGCCGGCGGAACGGCCGGGGCGGCCGGAGGCTTCACAGGCGCCGGGGTCAGTTCCGGAGCCGGGGCCGGGGCCGGGGGCACCGGTTCGGGTGTGTCGGCGCGGTGCACCTCGACTTCCGAGGCGGACGGTTCTTCGTCCGGCTCCGGCTCCACGGCGGCCGGGGCAGGGGCGTGGACGAGGAGGGTGCCGCCGAGGAAGGCAAGGGCAGGCCATCCGGCGACGAGGATGCGCAGCCAGGCGGGCACCTGGTGCAGGTCGAGCAGTCCGGCCGTGGCTACGTTGGCGCCGAGCGAGGCCGCCAGGGCGATGGCGAACCAGGTCCAGGACGAGCCGTCCCGGCCGGTGCGCAGCCGACGCCAGGCGGCGACCAGCAGCAGGTCCACCGAGACCGGATAGGCCCACGCCTTCCATCCGGACTGCCCGGCCGCCGAAGCCAGGTCGTGCAGGTGCGCGAAGGAGAGAGCACCGGCGATAACGGCCTGTACGAGTACGGCGTCCGGACGAAGGCGTCGGGTTGGTGTCGTCATGACTGCTCCCGAGAAGATTGGCCCAGCGCGCGCGCCACGGTGTCGCAGTCGGCCGGGGTGTAGGCGGTACGCACACCGGAGATGGAAAGTCCCGACGCGTCCGCCAGCGAGGCCAGCGTGTAGGGCCGGGGACTGGTGAACTCCCGGGCGTAGGCCAGGTGGGCGCGGATCTGTCGGTCGATCTCGTCCCGCTGCTCTCGCAGTGAGGCGAGCTGACGAAGGAAGTCGGTCGGGGCCAGGGAGTCCAACGCAGTCAGCGGCTTCGGCATGGCGGTTCTCCTACTCGGTGACCGGGCGCGGCTTGACCAGCGACGGACCAGACGCCGGCACCTCGGCAGGCACGTGCGGCCGGTACGGATCGAGGGCGGGAAGGTCCGGGACCAGGTGGGCGAAGTCCCGGCACGCTGCCTTCGCTTCATCGCGGGAGGTGTGGGGGGTGCGGATCTTTGCCCAGCCGCCGGAGGAGTCGGCCGCCACGGCGGTGCCGGGGCGTTCGGCAGGGATGAGGCTGGCGGCCGCGACCGCGTCCGGAGCCACGTCGGCGAGGCCCATTTCGGCGGTCTGTTTGTCGTTGACGCGGTGCACCACGCGGCCGGTGAGCTGGGCGCGGAGCATGGTGGCGCCCTTGCCCAGCTCGGAGCCGAAGCGCTGCCCGCACACCTCCAGGTAGATCCCGACCGCACGGGCCATCTGCGCCAGCCGGATCAACGCGGTCACGATCCGCTCCCGCCGCTCCTCATCCTTCTTCGAGGAGATCAAGAACAGCTCGGCCACCTCGTCCACCAGGACGACGACGGGCACCGGCCGTAACCGCTCGGGCAGGTCCCACATGTCCGAGACGCCGTGCGCGCTTAGCAGGTCGAAGCGGGACTCCATCTCCCCCACCAGCACATCCAGCAGCGAGGCCGAGTCGTCCGGTGTGGTGACCAGGGCCGACAGCCGGGGCACGTAGGCGGAGTGCTCGACACCGCGCTTGCAGTCGATCCCGACCAGCGCCACCGGCAGCCGCGCCAAACCCTTGATCAGATTCCGCTGATAGACGGACTTGCCCGAGCTGTTCGCGCCGAGCGTCAGCGCCATGGGCACCTGACGGTAGTCACGGACGAACGCCGTGCCGTCCTCCCGCAGCGCCACCGGCACCGCCAGACCCTCAGGGCGAGCCCCACGCGGCAACCGGACCCGGCGGAGCACGTCATAGCCGGTCATCCGCAGCTCGACGTACCCCGGCTTGGTCTCGGCGATGGTCACCGAGTGCACGCCCCAGGCATGCCGCAGCCGCTCCGAGGCGGCCATCAGGTCGGCCGGTTCCAGGCCGGCGGGAAGCCGCAGCGTCACACGAAGCCCCGTCGACGTGCCCCGCACGCGACGCACCTTCGGCGGGACCGGCAGCACCTCACGGCGGGCCACGTTCCGGGCGAGGAAGGCCCGCATCCGCGACGGCTGCACCGTCAGCCCGCACACGTCCATCGTCGAGCGGTAGGTGAAGGTGAACCGGCCCCAGGTGACCGGCAGCCCGACCAGCGACCAGTACACGCGCGGCGCGCGCACCTTCGCGTAGCCGAGACCGCCTGCCCCCGCGAGGACTCCGGTGGTCTCCAGGACCATGGACAGGTCGGTCATGGTCAGGCCACCGGGGTGATCGCGACCGCGCGGAACGAGATGCCGTGCCGCTTCTGGCCGTTGAACTCGTTCTCCCAGTCCCGGGCCTTGAGGCCGACCACCTTCACCGGCATGCCCGGCGCCAGGCCCTCCGGGTAGCCGGTCTCGGGGACGGTGACCTGGTAGAGGTTCCCCTCCCCCTCGTCCGAGACCAGCAGGCCCACCGTCGACAGAGCGGCACCGGTCTCCCGGTCCATCGCCCGCTCACCGGTCTTGGCGTTGGCCAGCTTCGGCGTCGGCGCGGTCGCCACGAACACCACAGCGGTCGACGTGTCGATCTTGAAAGACGGCATGAAGCACTCCCTTGAGTCGAGGTCTGTGGGCAACACGAAGAAGGCCCACAGTCGCCGCTGTCCTAGGACTGCGCGGGACCTGAGGAGACTTTCGCACGCAGTCCTGGGACTGTCAACAGTCCTGGGACTGTGCTTGACTTGGTGTGTCGAGAGGAGTCGGACGATGACGCCCAAGTGGCGCGAGCTGGCGGACAAGCTGGCGGAGCAGATCAAGCGGGGTGACTACCCGCCGGGTCGGCAGCTCCCGCAGATCAGGGAGCTAGTTGCGCAGGGCGAGGGCTCGAAGTCCACCGTCCACCAGGCCTACAAGGCTCTTGAGGCCGAGGGCCTGGTGACGTCTTCTCGCGGACACGGCACCGTCGTACGCGAGCGGGTCCCGCTCAAGCGACTCGGTATTGCCAGGTATGACAAGGCCAAGTGGCGTGACGGCGACGAGGTGGCGTTCATCGCTGACCGTGTGGCCTCTGGACGTAGCTACCGCCGGAACGAGCAGACGCAGACGGTCAGCCTGGTGGAAGCCCCACCAGCGGTAGCAGCTGCGCACGGCCTGCCCGAAGGCGCCGAGGTGTACGCGCGAGCGAGGCTGGTGAAGGAAGGCGACCAGCCGACCCACACCCTGACCAGCTACTACCGGCCCGAGCACGTCGAAGGCACACGGCTGGTGGACCCAACCCCGGGACCAGCCGGCCGAGGCGGTGGCTTCCGGGTGCTGTATGACGCGGGCTACGAGATCGACCACATGAAGGAAGAGCTGTTCGCCAGAGCTCCCACGCCCGATGAGGCGAAGCTTCTGCAGCTCCCGCCGGGCGAACCCGTCGTCGAGTTGCATCGGACGACCTACACGGCCTCTGGCACAGTGGTCGAGTTCGCGATCGGTGTGCACGCGGCTTCGCGCTTCGCCTGGGAGTACGACTTCAAGGTCCCCGACTCGGCGAAGGACAAGAAGGGGCAGTGATGATCTCTGCACGGGCATGGGCCGACACTCGGCGCCTGTGGGACTACCACCAGATGGGCCACACCCTGCGGCCGTGCTCAGTCGCCATCGGACTGGGCAGTCATGACCTGGGCGTAGCCGAGACAGCGGTGGGCCTGTACAAGCGCGGCATGGCTCCACTGCTTGTGTTCACGGGAGCCACCAGTCCCACGACGCGGGAGCGCATGCCCCGAGGGGAAGCCGTGCACTACCGAGAGCGCGCGCTTGAGCTTGAGGTCCCCGACTCGGCCATCCTTGTGGAGCCACGTGCGCGGAACACGGGGGAGAACATCCGCTTCTCCCGAGAGCTGTTGGAGGAGGCCGGCGTCGATGTGTCGTCCGTCCTGCTGATCAGCAAGCCGTATGAGGAGAGGCGAGCCTACGCCACCGCACGCAAGCTGTGGCCCGCGGTCGAGATTGTCAGCGCCTCCAGCCCGATGACGCTGGACGAGTACGTCGACTCCATCGGGGACCCGCGGCTGGTCATCGACATGCTTGTAGGAGCGCTACAGCGACTGCTCATCTACCCGGCGCAGGGCTTCATGGTCAGCCAGCCCGTGCCGGACGACGTACTCGAGGCCTACGACCGGCTGTGCCACGCGGGCTTCACTAGCCGACTCCTGGTTACCGACCAGCCCTCTGCCTAAGTCGCACTGGTTCCCGACCTATCAGCCCCTGTGCTGTTACAGATTTCTCTACCTCATCAAGCCCCGGCTACGCTCCGCTCCGCCGGGCGCGCTTCCCGGCTCCGCTGCGGGCGCCGCTCCTGCCTCCGGCCCGCTCCGCCCGCGCTGCGCCGACGCGCGCCCACATGTGGACAGGGCCGGAGGCCATGAGGCGATCACCGCAAAGCGCAGCCACGGTCAGAACAGTGCCTCCGGCGGGGGATCGGCCGGCACCGGGATGGAGGGGGCGCCGTCGCCGCCCGCGCGTCCATAGTGGCGGATGCTGGGGGCTCCCATCCCGCACACCATCGACCCAGGCAGAGCCGAGCGGACGCGGCCCAGGGCGTCAAGGTCGTTCGTACAGTGGCGCGCTCCACCTTGACGCCCTGAACCACGCCCGCTCCACGGTGTGTGGGTCGACGGCGTACGGGATGGCAGCTAGGAGCGTCATGTAGGTGTGCGTGCGCCGCTCAAACCTGACCATCGATGGGTAATGCCTCGTCCTGCGCTACCACCGACAATGAGGTGCTACCCACCAAGAGATTGAACCTGGTACTGAGCCCTAGTGGAATGACACTCTTGGTGTCCGCGGCCACAGTGCGGGCGACGTCAAGGAGTGGTTGCGGTATTGCCAGGCGGTCGGGTCGGTTCGGCAGCGAGAACGTCTCGGGCCCGCCGGGACCGCGCGTCTTGGTACTCGCACGGGCAGTTGCACGGAGGGGGCGACGGACGCCCGGGTACAGCGCTGCATACAGCCCAGCGAACGCACTGACGTGGCTTGCCCCTGCACCGGTAAGACGGCAGACCGTAATGTCCTCGATAGTGCGTCTCTCGACCAGGTAGGGCGGCAGCACCTCAGGATCCGAGCACACAAGCTTCGTGACCGCCCAGATACCCGCATCGGAGCGGGCCGACGCATCGACGTTGTGAATGTCGACCAAGAGCTGCCAAACGTCTGACGGCTGAGCCGTCCGGTGAAACTGCTCCAAGCGCCGTGGTATGCGGAACAGGTTCCTGTCGAACACCTCGTTCCAGCGCTCCATGGCTTGTCGCGCCCCGGCCTGCCTGCGACGGTCAGTGTCATAGTCCGCGATGATGCGCTCGCGCTGAGCGCGAACTTGCTTCTGTCGCAGGTCACCTAGTTCGTGTGTGAGGACGTGACGTATGCGCTGAACGGGCCGGCCGTACGACGCTGCCAATTCGATCAGATTCGGGTCGTCCAGGGCAGGCCCCCGCCAGGGGCCAGGCCTGGGCACATAGCGCTCGGCCATAGCCACGACAAGCTCAGCTACGCGAGCTTGACGACGCTGGACGGCTGGCGTCTGATCGATGGCTTGCTCCAGCAGCCTACGAGGCATGCCCAGGGCGGCGGCGACTTCGTCCACAAACCGTGGACGACGGCTCGGGACGATGCCCTCGTTCTCAAACCTTCGATAGTTCTTGGGGGAGACCCCAAGGCGGCTCACCACGTCTTGGGCACGCAAGCCGGCGCCGCGCCGGTAGTCTGCAAGCGTCCACGAGGTGTGCGCATCAAAGTTCATGAGCTGCCAAGGGTGGACCTTCAGTGCCCGGGCGAGGGCTCGCACCCGCGGCGGGTCTGGCACTCGGTGCCCATTTTCGTAGGCCAGGATTTGTGCCTTCGTCGCCCCGACAGCCCGTGCCAATGCGTCAGCGGTCATCGCCTCCGCTCCGGGATGCCTAGAGGCGTCCATACGGCACTCCCGCAGCGCAGAGGGGCTGAAATCAGCCATGCCCCGTGCCATCCGTATGCTCTTTCTCGTCGGTGGGACCAGTTTAGGGGTACCATTCGAGGGCGAGGCTGTCCTCACATCGTGACTCACCTAAGGGCGTGACCAGCACTGTCATGTCATTTAGCGGCAGAACTGGTGGATGCTCCTGCGGAAAAGCGCGATGTTAGAGCCCGTTGGCCGCACGGTTTAAGGACCTCGGTCCGCGTGTATCGGTTAGGGAAGAGGCCCTGTACCCCCACGGTTCATGACGCCGTAGGCGGGGGCACAGGGCCGGCGTGTGGGAGTGAGCTCCCGGAAGGCCCTCTGTTGCAGCAGGGGGCCTTACGCGTCTAGAGGTGACTGTCGATCATATGGCGCAGCCAGGCACCCAGTGCCTGGAGCGTCAGCCAGACTGACACCTTCTTGACGATCTTCCGGTAGCTACGCTCCCCGCCCTCCGGCGGGTTTTCCGTACGCGGCACCTTCCTCTCGGTCGCGGAGCCGATCGGCTCCGATCGGATGACCCGATCGACGGTTTGCGCCTCGAGAAAGATGTTGGGAAGAGCTTACCGGTTTCCGTAGACAACACCGCTCCATGAGTGACACGACCAGCGCCAACTGCCGCACAGAGTCGTTTTTTGACGGTACGTTCGCGCTACTTCCGGCGGAAGTGAGATGCAGCGGCAGCGAACGTGTTGGCGAGAAACGCCTGTTGAGAGGCATCAACCTAGGGGGGGCGTCTCCTCAGGTTGGTTGCGGGTCATGGAGTCCGCCTACGACATCTGACGTAGACGTGATCATTGCTGCAGCCGTTCACTCCGAATGCTGTGGCGTCGGTCACGCGACGTGCGTCCTGGACTGTGTAGGTGACACCCCCGGTAGGCGCCCCCTACGGCTGGGGAACGTACCGTGCTTCCGACGCTGATTCCCGCACCCTGTCGGCATCCCAGCCAGACCTATACGTTCAGTGGCCTCGGCTTGCAGCGGGCGAAGGCAACGAGCGCGGTCGCCATCCTCGCGCGTGCTCGGCGTCCGAGTAGACCGCATCGATGCTGCGCCCAGGGATGCCAGCTGGGGAACTGACACCAACGCCTGACACCAACGGCAGCGGACCGAAGCGGTCAGCCAGGGATGGTGGCGAACCGGAGATCGAAGCCCCCAGCGGATGGACCAATCGCGAAGACGCTATGTGATCGACCTGATAAGGATGAGGCCACAGGTTCAAATCCTGTTAGCCCCACCAGCGAGAAGACCCCCGGTCCACCAGGTCCGGGGGTCTTTTGGCACCTGGAAGCAGGTCATTGTCGCCGGGAGGCGGGGGTTCAGGTGGCGACGCTGACCCTGGGGTCAGTCAGCGCCCCCGCCATCGGCTGCGTCGGGAAGGGCCCTACTTCAGCGCGACCCCGTCCCCCGCCGCCGTGGCCGAACCGGTCGTCCCCGTTCCCGCGAAGTGCCAGCGCCAGGTGCCGGAGGCGTTCGCCGTGATCGTCGTCTTCAGCTTGCCCGCGCTGTCGGTGCGCACCGTCTTGACGGTGGTGTACGTCGAGGCACCGGTTGTATGTACATCTCAAGACTGTTGTAGGCGTGTCCCACGCGTGCCCGAAGCAGCGAGCAACGACGGGGAACAGCGGTGACGTGCAGGGCGGAGGCCGCGGAACGGCAGCCCAGTAGGACCTGGTAGGACCGCCACTGCCTCGCACCGTTGAGCCGGCCGAGCACCGCTACTGAGTGACCGGCTTCCTGACGCGGTCGGACTCGTCCTGTACGAGCAGGGACAGCAGGGAAGCCACGGAGAGGCCGGCTTCTGCCGGGTGGCGCAGCACCTTGTCCGGCTCGATGCGGTACGTGTTCGTGCGCCCGTCGCGGGTGTGGGAGAGGTAACCGTCTCGCTCGAGATCGGAGATGATCCGCTGGACGGCGCGCTCCGTGAGCCGGCAGTGGGCAGCGATGTCGCGGATCCGGACGTTCGGGTCGTCGGCGATGGCTGCCAGCACGCGCGCGTGGTTGGTGATGAACGTCCATCCGGTGTGAGATTCGGGCACTCCAACCATGCCCTGCATTTTAGGGGGCACCATTGCCGGAACCCAGATACATGACATACTTTTCATGTAACAGTTGACCTGTTCCCGTGAGGGAGAACCACAGAAGGGGCCCGAGCGTGTCCTGGGACGAGGCCGTCATGCCAAGGCTCATGAGTAACGTCGGCGGGAAGCAGTGGCCGGATCAGGTCAACGAGCATGCCCCGGAAGGGGCTGAGGTGACTCAGCACGCATGGCGCGGTGCCTGGGTCGTCGTCGCGCAGGGCTCCTACGACATGCACTCGATCACGCCTCTGGCAGACGCGCTGGAGACGGCGGCCAAGAAGCACCCGAAGGTGGTCCTCGACGCCTCCGGCGTTGACTTCGCGGACTCGACGTTTCTGAATCTGCTGATTCGTACGCATCAACTGGGCAACCTGCGCGTGGCCGCGCCGCCGCAACAGCTTCAGCGTCTCTTCGAGATCACCGGAGCCGACACCGTCCTGCAGATACGAGGGACGGTGGAAGCCGCCGCCGTCGCCTGAGCCACGGCGGTCGCCGAACGGGCGGTCCGGGCTGGAGCGTCAGGGCCCGCAGGAAGGTGCCCCGCAGGAGGGTGTCCAGCACGGACGGCGAGCACCCCGCGCCGCCGCGCGAGCCGGGACTCCCGCACGGCGCTGCTGCCGCCGGGAAGGTGCCAGGTGAGCCGGGTGGTGAACAGTCCCGCCCCTCGGCGCGCTGCTGGGGCTGCCCCACGGGCCGGGCCTGGACCTCGGCCGGAACGGGAGCCGGCGAAACGCCGTCCTGCCGAGCCGTCGCGCAGCCCGCGGAGTGCGGCATGGTGCCCGGCCGGCCCGGCCCCGGCACACCAGTTCATGGCATACAAAAGGCCCGACCGCTGGCGACGGGGGATGCACCAGCGATCGGGCTATGGCCAAGGGTAACAAGGTTGCGGGGCCCGGGGGAGGCAAACGATGTGTTCGTTGCGGTACTTGGCTGATCTTGGTCGGTCAGCGGGGGCACGGGGGGTCGTACGACACGCGGGGGAGGTATTCGTGCCACCTCTGGGGGGTCAGCACGCCCCGGGTGACCGAGCAGATGTGCCGGATGGCCTCGTCGGCGTCGAGGCGCCACAGACGGACCGTGTCGGCGCCGCTCGACACCCCGAGTACCTGGCTGTTGGGGCTGAAGGACAGGAAGTTGCCCGTCTTGGCGTAGGGGCTCATCGACTGGCCGATGGGGGTGGCCGAGGAGGGGTGGGTCACGTTCCACAGCCGGACCGTGTTGTCGTTGCCGCCACTCGCCAGGGTGCGGCCGGACTCGCTGAACGTCAGTGACGTGACCGCCTCCGTGTGGCCGGTGAGAGGGGAGCCCAGCGCCGTCACCGCGCCCGGGTCGGTGACGTCCCAGAGCCGTACGGTGTCGTCGTCGCTGCCGCTGGCCAGCGTGTGGCCGTCGGGGCTGTAGGCGAGCGCGTTGACCGGGCCGGAGTGCCGGGTGAGCGCAGGGCCGAGCTCGGCGGTACGGGCGGGGTCGGACACGTCCCACAGCCGGATGGTGCTGTCCGCGCTGCCACTGGCGAGCGTGTGTCCGTCCGGGCTGAAGGCGAGGGCGTCGACGAAGCCCCGGTGGCCGGTGAGCGGTTTTCCGAACGGGACGGCTCGGGAGGGGTCGGCGACGTTCCACAGCTGGATGGTGCGGTCGTCGTAGGCGGTGGCCAGGGTGCGGCCGTCGGGGCTGTAGGCCAGCGCGTCGGGGCCCATGAAGCGGGTGCGCAGGGCGAGAGGCGGTCCGGCGGCGGCCGGGTGCGCCGGGTCGGTGACCTTCCACAGGTACACCGCCCGGTTCCCGGTCAGTACGGCGAGGATGCGGCCGTCGGGGGAGAACACCATGGACCGCTGGCCGCCGTCCGCGGGCATGAACGGTCTGCCCAGGGACACGGGCCGGCCGGGAGTCGCCACGTTCCACAGCCGGATCCTGCCGTCGCGCGCCGCCGTGGCGAGCACCTTCCCGTCCGGGCGGAACGCCCCGCTGCGGCCGATCATGTCCGGCGTCGGTATCGACCACAGCCGGACCTTGCTGTCACCGCTGCCGGTGGCGAGGGTCCGGCCGTCGGGGCTGAACCCCAGGGCGTACATCTCGCCGCTGCTGCCCGCGAGCGGCTCGCCGACCTGCGAGGGGGACGACGGGTCACTGACGTTCCACAGGCTCGCCGTGCTGTCGGCGCTGGCCGCGGCGAGACGCCCGCCGTCGGGGCTGAACGCCACGGACCAGATGGGGCCGGTGTGGCCGGTGAGCGGTGAGCCGATCGGTGCCCCGTGCGCCGGGGCGGAGACGTTCCACAGCCGGATGGTGTCGTCCGCGCTGCCGCTGGCGAGGGTGCGCCCGTCGGGGCTGAAGGCCACCGAGTGCACGAGGTCCGTGTGGCCGGTCAGCACGGTCGGCAGGGGCTCGGGGTGCCGTGGATCGGCCGTGTTCCACAGCCGGATCGTGTCGTCGTCACCGCCCGCCGCGAGCGTGCGCCCGTCGGGGCTGAAGGCCACGCAGCGCACCGCCGCCGTGTGGCCGCCCAGCGTGCCGAGCGCCTTGGGCCGGCGCGGGTCGGCCACGTCCCACAGGCGGACGGTGTGATCCTCGCCCGCGGAGGCCAGCGTGTGTCCGTCCGGGCTGAAGGCGACCAGGTAGATCGTGCCGGTGTGGCCGGTCAGTGGCCGGCCGAGCGAGGCCGGGTGGGCGGGGTCGGCGACGTTCCACAGCCGGATCGTGCCGTCGTCGCCCGCGCTGGCCAGGGTGTGCCCGTCGGGGCTGAAGATCGCGCTGCTCACCCAACTCGTCTGAGCGGTCAGGGCGTTGCCCAGCGGCTTGGGGCGGCTGGGGTCGGCCACGTTCCACAGGCGGACGGTCCGGTCGTAGGAGGCCGTGGCCAGGGTCTTGCCGTCGGGGCTGAAGGAGGTGAGGTAGACGGCGCCGGTGTGGCCGAGCAGGGGGGTGGCCAGGGGCGCGTTCACGATCGAGATCAGCCTGCTGTACGTCCCCTCGTCGTCGGGGCGCAGGTCGTGGGCCACCAGGTCGAGCTGGGCGGCCAGCGACGGATCCGTGTGCTGGACGCGGTCCGCCTCGGCGAGGACCTGTTCGAACACGGCGTCGTCCCGCTGCTGCCACGCCACCACCGCCGAACCTGCGGCGAGGATCGCGAGCACGACCAGGGCCGCCACGGCGGCGCGGCTGATCAGGACCGTGCGCTTGCGCAGCCTGACCGAGGCGGCCAGGAACTGCACCGCGCTGCGTGTCAGGTAGGTGTCCCCGGCGGACTTCGCCCAGGTGCGGGCCTGCTCCAGGCGGGAGCCCCGGTAGAGCAGCGAGCTGTCCCGTTCGGAGGCCTCCCAGGCGCGGCCGTCCTCCTCCAGCCGCTGGCGCAGCAGGTGGTCGCCCCGGTCCTCGTCGATCCAGTGGCGCAGCCGCGGCCAGGCGTGCAGCAGCGCCTCATGGGTGATCTCGACGGTCTCCGCGTCGAGCGTCACCAGCCGGGCGCGCACCAGCGCCTCGAGCGACTCCTCCGTCTTGCCGGGGTCCGCCGACTCCTGCGCCAGCTGGCGGCGCGTGCCGCGCCTGCGCGTGGCCTGGGTGTCCTCGCCCAGCCGGACGAGCCGCAGCAGGAGCAGCCGGGCGGCCGAGCGGGCGGCCGGGTCGAGGCTGGACCAGGCGCGTTCGGCGGTCGCCGCCACCGCCCCCTGGATACCGCCCGCCGCGCGGTAGCCGGCCAGCGTCAGCCGGCCCGCCTTCCGGCGCTGCCAGGTGGCGAGCAGGGCGTGCGAGAGGAGCGGGAGCACCCCGGCGTCGTGCGCTCCGCGCGGGCCGTCGGCGCTCACCTCCCGCACGATCAGCTCGGCCAGCCCCGGTTCCAGCTCCAGTCCCACGGCCTTGGCGGGGCCGGTCACCGCCTCCCGCAGCTCCGCGGTGGTCAGCGGCCCGAGCACCATGTGCCGGTGCTGCAGCGCGTCGGCCAGCTCCGGGTAGCCGAGGCACTGCTCGTAGAAGTCGGCGCGAACGCCGAGGACCACGAGGACGGGGGCGGCACCGGGCGATTCCGCGGGCGGGGTGCAGGCCGCGTGCAGGAACTGGACGAAGGTACGGCGGCCGGGCTCGTCGGGGCAGAGGGTGAACGTCTCTTCGAACTGGTCGACGATGATGACGGGGCGGGGGGCGAGGGAGGCGGTGCCTCGCGCGTCGCCGGCCGACCGCGCGGCCGAAGTGGCCTCGGCGTCCCCTCGTACGACCGCTGAGGCGCCGGCGTCCCGTCGCGCGGCCGAGGAGGCGTCGCCGTCCGGCTCCGGCCCCGACGACGCGTCGCCGGGCAGCCGCTCCTGCGCGGCCGTCTCCCGGCGCGCCCACGCCGTGACCGCCTCCCGCACCCCGCGGGTGAAGTGCGGGGCGTCGGAGCCCGGCGCGGCGGGGTTCCGTGCCGCCTCCTCCTCGGCCTCGCGCGCCTCGGCGGCGAGGGCGGTGAGTTCGGGGACGCGGCGGGTCAGCTCGCCCAGCGGATCGGCGCCCGGTACGAGCTGGAGCACGACGCTCGGCCGGTCGCCGCCGTCCCGCAGCGCGCCACCCTGCACCGCGGGCACCAGACCGGCATTCAGCAGGGACGACTTACCGGCGCCCGACGCGCCGACGAGCATGATCAGGCCGCCCTTCCTCTCGGCGGCGCGCAGCTGGGCCACCAGGGCCTCCGTGCTGCGCTCCCGCCCGAAGAACCACCGGGCGTCCTCCTGGCGGTAGGGCGCCAGCCCCCGGTAGGGGCACACGCCCCCGGCGACGGGCGGGGCCGGAACCGGAGGCGACCGGTCCTCCTGCGCGGGCACTGCGGGGCGGTCGCCCGCCGGGTCGGCCAGCGCGCGCTCCCACAGGCGCTGCCACTGGCCGAGGTCGTAGAGGCCGGAGGAGACGGGAACGGGCCGCGAACGCCGCGCCTCCGGGATCAGGATCTGCAGGACGGCCGCGAGGGCGGCGAACTGGGCCGGTACGTTCTTGGCCCGCCGCCAGTCGCTGATGCGCTGGGCGGACACCCGCACGGGCCGCCCGCGCTCGTCCACCCGCTGCAGCCGTACGACCGCTTCCGACACGCTCTTGAGGGGAGGGTTGCCGGCCTCCTTGTACAGCAGCGCGAGGCGCTCGGCGAAGGCTGTGCGTGCCCCTGAGTCGGAACTCAAGGTCCCACCCCTCACTCCACCTGTATCTGGACGTCCGGACCGGAAAACTCACCCTATACGGCTGACCTGCGGTAAAGCCCTCGTCCGAAGACCGGCACCTCCTCTGCGGGACCGTCACATGGCAGGATCACGACCCGGTAGCCGCCTCATCACGGACCGTCCGGACAGGCCACCGGCTCGACGCGCGGAGACACCGCCCATGGCGCCGAACGTTCTCGGTCAACTTCGGCCGGGAGGCGGCGGAGACACCGAAGACGCCAGAGACATCACGGATACGACGGACATCGCAGGCATCGGCGACCGGTGACCGGCCCGGGCCGGCCCCTGCTCTTCCCACTCCTGCGACGCACTTCGATTCGCGCCGACACGCCGACGCGGCGCGGATCGACGCCACCCGCTCCGTCCGGCACCGGTCCCCACGAGGGGAGGGACCGGTGCCGGACGGGCCGGTGCCGGTACGGCGGCCACGTACCGGACGTACACATGGCCCGAGGGGCGGAGATGGCCCGAGACTCGCCCACGGGGCCCGGGAGCACGCCCCACATGCCCGGGAGCTCGCCGCTAGGCCATCCACCCGGCGGTGCGAGCGGCGGCGACGGCGCTTCGTTCGGCCTCGTCGGCGATGGCGTTCAGCGACATGTTCCGGCCCTGTGCCGTCCCGCCCGCGGCGGCGGCCGCCGCCTGGGAAGCGGTCAGCGCGGCCCGAAGGGCCGAGGTGGCGCCGGTTCCGTCCCGCGACGCGGCCACCTGGGCCGCCAGTGCCGCCGCCGCGGCGGCGTTCCGTGCGCAGCGGGCGTCCGCCGCGGGATCGGGGTCGCTGCCGGCCGGCGCGTCGAGTGACCCGGCCGCCAGCCGCAGCGCGCCGGCGGCCCTGCCGACGGGACTCGTCGGCACGAGCTGGGCGGCGTCCTGGGGGATCCCGGCGTGACGGCAGGTGGCGACGGCGCGGTCGTACGCGCTGCGTGCCCGGTCGGCATGGACCTTTCTCAGCGCCGCCGCCGGCGCGGTTCCTGTCACTGCCTCTTCGCGTCCGCTCATCTTCGGTCTCCCTCGGCCGGGACGCACCGGTCCGGTGGATTGCGGGACCGGGCGCGGGCAGGGTGCCACGTCGGCCGTGAAGAGGCCAGAAGCGCGCGGGAACCCGGCAACGCGGCCGGCACGGGGGACCGGACCGCCCTGGAAACCTGACGTACCGTCAGTTAAGGTCTGTCCGCCGGTCGTTCTCGAAGGGGTGAGTGCCATGGTGAAACGTCCCGACTGCCCGCAACCTCCCGGCGCCCCGCGCTGGGTCGCGATGTTCTACCGGCCGTCACGAGCCTCCTGGCGGGTGGGCGCCGAGTCCCCCGACCGAACCCCCGTGCTGTACGCGGTGGGAGACATGGCCCAGACGGTTCGCGCGCGTGGGGACGATGTGACGGTCGCTCTGTGGGGCCCGCGGGACGGCGCCTGGCACCGGTTCGACAGCCCGGCCGCAAAGGAGCCCGCCCCCTCGCCCGGTCCGCCCCCGGAGCGGGCCGTGGAGCCGGTCAGGCTCGCCGAGCGCATGGCGGACCGCCGGCACCAGGTGCTCATGGCCGGCCTGAGCAAGGCGGGTCTGTACGACCTCTCCCCCGAGGACGAGTTGGCGGTACGCGCACTGGTCGACGGGCTCGACGAGCCGGCGGTCCGCCGGGTCGCCCACTGGCTCGCCACCGCCGGCCGGCCGCGGAGCGGTTAGGAAGCCCCGGTTCACCGTGCGGTCCGCCGGGCAGTGACGTCCTGGAAGTCAGTGAGCCGACCGGCGGCCCGCCCTCGGGCAGGCCGAGGTCACCTACGGCTGGAGGACGTATGAAGGTCTCCGTCGACCGCGGCGTGTGCTACGGCTCGGCCGAGTGCGCGCACCGGGCCCCGTCCGTGTTCGCGTTCGAGGACGGTTTCGGCGTCGTCCGGCCCGGCCGGGAGGAGAGCGGGGGCGATCCCCAGGTGCGCGAGGTGGCCGAGAAGTGCCCCTCGCAGGCCATCGCGCTCACCGAATGACGCCGGGGACCGTGGCGTGCCCGCCGGTCAGCCACCGGCAGGGTAGGTCCACGCGAAGTCCGCCAGCGCCCGTGCCCTGGCCTCCACCACGGCCATGCGGGCGTCCCGTTCGGCCGGATCGACATGCGGGGCCTGCCCGGTGACCTGCCCCTCCCACTTCCGGTACAGCAGCCCCATCTCCGCGGAGAACCACCCGGTCCGTCGTCGGGGTCGCCGGGGAACCCGGCCGTGGAGCCGTCGGGCAGCAGATCCAGAACCCGGGAGGTCGCCCAGCCGATCGTGCAGGGCGGTCAGTAGATCCCGGCGGACGAAGAGCGTCGCCGGATGCACCTGGGCCCGGAACCCGTTCTCCTTCCAGAACCGCAGGACGCACCCGCGCTCGATCCGGCGCATCACCGTGGTCACCGCTGTCCACGCACCGTCAGCCCGCTTCCTGCCGGAGGCCTACAAGTCACTAAGAGCGGTTCCGCACGGTCCCCGGGCAGCACGACGTCGCAGACGTCCATGAGGAGGCTCCGGTGCCGGCCGCTGTCGCGCACCATCCGCGCGCGAGGACCTCGTAGGAGCGTGCCGCGCCCGGGCCGCGTGTCGTCCGCGATCTCCCCGCAGGCCTTGGGCACCGGTCCAGGCTACGACCTGCGAAGGGGACCTGACGACTCGGCGGCGGGCCCCGTGAACAGCGCAAGACCCCCGGCCGATCCCGGCCGGGGGTCTGTCCGTGTCGACTGATGCGTACGCAAGTCGCCGTGCTGTCGAAACGTCTGCGGTCCTGCGTGCTGCGATCGGCTCAGCAGTCGAGCGGTGCCGTGGCCTGGTCGGCAGCGTCCGTCTCGGCTTCGGTCTCGCCGAGGGGGCGGTGCCGGCAGCTGGGGGACTTACCGTGGGCCTCGGCCCGGATGCGTTGTTTCATCGTGGGGGGCAGGGCCCTGCCGTAGGTCCAGGCCCAGTGGTTCATCGCCGGGCTCGCCGGGGCTGTCCGGTGCTCGGTGCCGGCCGTCGGGGTCTCGGTCTGGGCGACCGCGGTGGTCGCGGTGACGAGTCCGAGCGCCGTGCACAGCGCGAGGAAGGCGGTGACGATGGCGGTCCACAGCTTCACGACCTTGGTCTGGGTCATGGCCCCTCACTTTCGGGTTGGGCGATTTGCGTACTTTCCTCATGATGTGTATGGGGGTCGTGAAGTGGTGGACCGACGCCCGTGGCGCGGCGATGTTCCGATGAACACCACTCGGATGGGTGTAAGGCGGTAGAAAAACATCAAAAAGCAGGTGAGGGCGAGCGAAGGGGAGAAAGTAACGGCCCGTGAGGGCGTGATCACCCTCCGGTCGCAACGCTCGCCGACCTGGCCTATTGCGCTGGTGGAGGCGGGAGTTGGGGCCCGGCGCAGGTCACCGATCGATATCGGTCGGTGTGTATAGTCGGGCGCCAGAGGTCCCCTACGTCAAGGAAAGACGAGGTCGCGCGGTGAAGAAGCTGCTCCTGGTCGCACTGGCCGCCATCGGCGGGCTCCTCGTGTACCGCCAGATCCAGGCGGATCGCGCCGAGCAGGATCTGTGGACGGAGGCGACTGACTCCGTGCCCACGGGTTCGTGAGTACCGATCCAGCATCTGATCAGACCCCGGCCGCCTTCGCGGTCGGGGTTTTGTGTTGTCCGGGGGTCCGTGGTGAAGCGCCGTGTCGCCGGTCCTCGACGGCTGGTGTAGGCGTCCGGCGGTACGGGTCCCGGGGGCGTCGGCGTTTCGGACGGCCGTACGGATTCCACGGATGGCGCAGGCCTGACCGGGGCAGGATGGGCCACGGCCGGGAGCGCGGGTACGGAGCGACGGGAGCGGCGCGTGCGGGGGCGAGGGTGTAGGACGTGGTGGCGGCGGGCCGGCCGGCCGACGGGTGCCGGAGCCCGGGCGGCGGTCGTGGCGGCCGTGCTGTGTGCCGTGGCCGCGCTGCCGGGCGGGATCGCGGCCGGCAGCGGGCCCGCGACATACGCCTTCGCCTCGAACGCCCGGCGGGTCACGGGTGCGGCGGGCACCACCGGCGCCCAGCTGCTCGAACCCGGCCGGACCTACCGCAGCTCCCTCCCCGAGCACGGCAGGCTCTACTACCGCCTCGACCTCGCCAGGACGACCACGGCGTACGTCCCCGTCACCGCCGTACCCCCCGCCCACACCACCGTCGCCGCCACCGACGGCATCCGCGTCTCCGTCCAGGACACGGGCGGCGGCTCCTGCTCCTACGCCTCCGCACGCTTCGGCGCCGCACTGAGCCCGCGTCCCGTCACGGCCCTGGGGCAGCGCGAGGCCGGCCGGACGCTGTGCCAGGGGGCGGGGACCTACTACCTCGTGGTGGAACGACTGGACTCCCAGGACTCCGCCGCGGCGGGCTCGGCGCAGCGCTGGGACCTGGAGATCGCACCCGTCACGGAACCGCGTCCGGCGCGGCCCGGTCCCACCACGGCGCCGCGGAGCTGGGACTCCGCCTCACCCGAGCCTCTCGCCGACAATCCCCGCGAGCGGTCCGGGGGTGCCGGCTTCGCCGGGGCCCGTCCGCTGGACCAGGGGGTCTGGCGGACCGACATGGCCCCCGGGCAGACCCTCTTCTACAAGGTGCCGGTCGACTGGGGCCGCCGGGTGCACGCCGTCGCCGAACTGGGCAGCTCCACGAGCGGCCACGGCTACGTCGGCGGTGCCCTGACCCTGTCGCTCCACAACCCCGTCCGCGGATACGTCGACGACGCCTCCCTCGGTTACACCGGCACTCAGAAGAGCGCGGCGCTCGACCCGCTGCCGCCCGTGGAGTACGCCAACCGGTACGCCGTCCTCACCGGGGAGAACGCGGTGCGCTTCGCCGGCGAGTACTACCTGGTCGTGCACCTGAGCGAGCGGATGGCCGACACCTTCGGGCCAGGGCCGTTCGGGGTGACGCTGCGGGTACGGATCGACGGGCAGGCCCACGGCGGCCCCGGGTACGCCGGGCGGCCCGTGCCGGACGACGTCTTCACGGTCACGGAGCAGGACCGGGAGGCAGCGGTGACCGGGCGCACGAGAGGCGGCGGCACGGCGATGAAGGCGCTCGCGGTGGGCGGGATCGGCGCGGGGACCGCGCTGCTGCTGGTGCTGGGCGTGTGGACGGTGGCGGCCCGGCGGGCTCAGACGCGCATCAGCGCCCAGAAGCCCACGGCGTAGCAGGCCAGCGCCAGGAGCAGGATGGGGATCGCCGCCCTGGCCGGGGGACCGGCGCGGCGGGCCCGGTGGCCGTGGGCGCGGACCGGCTCCGTCGGCCGCGCAAGCGGTGGGACCTGCGGGTCCTGAGCGGTGTACGAGGCGGTGGAGGTGTCGGCGCGCAGGTGTGCTTCCGGGGCAGGAGGGGCGGTCGGGACGGGGTGCCAGGTGGTGTACGGCGGGTGCGTGGGGGCGTGCGGGGAGAGCGGGAGGGGCCCGGTGGTGGGAGTGGGGGCCTGCTCGGCGGGGTGCCCGCCGTACTGGTCGCCGCGCTGTGCCCGCCGGAGTTCCGGCTGCGGGGGCGGGGTGTACGGCTGGGGGCTCGGGGTCGGCTGTGGGGGCGGGAGGTGGAAGCTTCCGGTGTCCGACATCGACGAGGGCACGGAGTGCTGCGTCCCGTCGCCCTCCCGGCGGGGATCGAGGGGCTCGGCGGCGGATGCCGGCCCCGCTGTGCTCCCCGTGGTCCCGTCGGTGGTGTCCGTGGCCCGTTGCACTGCCCGTAACCGCACTCCGGATGCGGGCTCGAGCGGACCGTCGGGCCCGAATCCCGGTGGCAGCGGTCCGAGTTGGTCGAAGATCTCGATCAGCTCGTCGTCGGGACCGGGCTCCGGCAGGAGCTCCGCCGCGGAGGCGAGCGCCTTGCGCGCTCCCGTGGCGGTGCGGAAACGGGTCCCCGGATCGGGCTGCAGCAGGGTGGCGACGACCTGCCAGAGCGGCTCGGGAACTCCCTTGGGCGGGCCGGGCGTTCCGTGTTCCATGAAGTACTGCACGAGCGCCTTGGCGTCGGGCTTGGCACCCTCCATGAGATAGAGGGCGACCAGGCCCACGGCGAACAGGTCGGCGGGGAAGTCCGGTTCGGCGCCCAGCATCTGCTCGGGCGCCAGGTAACCGGGCGTGCCCACCACGAGGTTGGTCTCCGTCAGGCGGGGCTCGCCGAACCGCATGGCGATGCCGAAGTCGGACAGCCTGAGCCGCGGCCGGCCGGTGCCGGTGGCTTCGAGCAGCACGTTGGCGGGCTTGATGTCCCGGTGCACGACCCCTTCCGCGTGCACCGCGGCGAGGCCGGACAGCAGTTGGTCGAGCAGGACGCACACGAACGCCGGCGGCAGCGGGCCGTAGTCACCGACGAGGTGGACCAGCGAGCCGCCCGCGACCAGGTCCATGGTGAACAGGACCTTGTCGTCGTCGGCGGCCCAGCTGGCCGGAGCGAGGACATGGGGGTGGTCGATGCGCAGCGCCTGTTCCCGTACGAAGCGCAGCAGTGAGTGGGCGTCGCGCTGCTGGAGCACCTTGGCGGCCACATAGCGCCGGCGCCGGTGGTCCCAGGCACGCCAGACGGCACCCGCACCGCCACGCCCGATCGGGTCGGCCAGCTCGTACCGGCCGGCGAAGACCTCACCCATGACAGTCCGCCGCTCCTCCCCCTAGCCCCTCGCTGCTCCCTCTACCCGCTGCAGCCCCGGCTTGCCCCCGGGTTCTCCCCCTGGATGAGTGATGACGCCCCGGGCCCTCACGCCCCGAAAGGAGGCTGCCCCTCGAACCCTGCCCATGGCCCGGCCCCGGACCCCCTCCGAGAAACCGGGCCCCGGGATCAGTTCTGGTGGGACTGGTAGTGCGCGACCGCGTCGGAGGTGCGGCCGGCGCCGTAGACCCGGAGGAATTCCGCCAGTTCGGGGTGGCTCGGGGCGAGGGTTTCGGCGGCCTCGATGATGTCACCGGCGGCGGCCACCGAGCGCAGCAGCGACTGGATCTCGCGCACCACGCGCTTGACCGTCGGCGCGCCCGAACTGTTCGTCGTGTGCGTGGTGTTGCTGAGCACGGATCCCCCCTGAGACTTCTTGATCTCGTCCATGCGGTCGGTCGCCTCCGCCGCGCTGACGCTGCCGTCCGCGACCTGGGCCGCCAGCTCCTGCAGCAGTTGCACCCGCTGGACCACGGCGGGATTGCCGATCTTCGCGCGCTGGCCGCTCATCAGCTGCGACAGCATCGGAGCCGACAGGCCCAGCACCGCCGCGAGCCGGGCCTGGTTCAGCCCGAGATCGTCGATGAGCTTACGGAAGAGCGCCCCCAACGGCTCCCCGTACCAGTTCCGCTGCAGCTCCCGCGCTCTGGCGGTGGCTTCCTGCTGTGCGGCGTCCATTGCGTCTCCCCATCGCTTCCCCTGAAAACCGCGGTTCGCTGTAGCGAACCACGTCGAGCATCTTACGGAGAGTGGTCATCCGCGGGGACCCCCAATCTTTTTGCGGGATACGGGGGGTGACCCGGTACTCTGGTCTGCGGCGCCCGCCGGATCGCGAGATCTCCGGCCGACGCTACCCTTCCGGGGCCTTAGCTCAGTTGGTAGAGCGCCGTCTTTGCATGGCGGATGTCAGGGGTTCGACTCCCCTAGGCTCCACGCTTCAGACCCCCTCTGACCTGCGAAATCGCGGTCGGAGGGGGTCTTTTTCGCGTACGAGCGGCTTCGCGCTGCCGTGGGTCACACCCCCGGCGGCGCCTTACGCACCAGGTCAGAAGGCGATCAGCCAGCGGCCGCGCACTCCGCCGGCGGCCGGCCGTTCATGGGCGGTGGCGGCCTCCTCGGGCGGGAGGACGGCGGCCGTGCGCAGGGCGATCGCGCCCTCGGCGGCCGGCCGGACGAGTTCCGTCAGGCCTCGCGGGGCGCGGGGTGGGCCATCACCAGCACCTGGTGGCAGGTGATGTCCCGGGCCGCGGGCAGATCGTACGGACGGCGGCGGACGAGGTGGCCGCCGTCCCGGACGATGTCGAGCGCCGGTGCGCCGAGGGACGGCGGCGTCCACGACGACCTCGGCGCCCTCCGGCAGCGCCCGCCGGTAGGCCGCGACCGTCTCCTCGGCGCTGCCGCCCCGGGGCACCACCAGGTCGGCACCCAGCGCCCGCAGCAGGTCGTGGTCTCGGGGCGGCCGACCACGCTCAGGCCGCGGTGCCGGGCCGGCTGCACGACGTACCCGCCGAGCAGAGCGCTCCGCCACGCCGATAACGGACAGCACGCTGCCGGGACTCAACGGGGGCAGGGACAGCCCCTGATGGGCGGCCAGCCCGTTCACGGGCAGCCCGGCGGCGCCGGTCAGCGGCAGCGATCCGGGCAGCCGTACGGTCTGCTCCACGGGCACGCACAGATGGGTGGCCCGCGAGCGGCCGGCCGGGGTGAAAGGGGTTGACGAAGACGACGACACGGTCGCCGACGGCGAGGTCCGTGACGCCGTCGCCCAGGGCGTCGACGTGGCCAGAGGCATCCATCCCGGGGGTGGAGGCATCCGTCCCGGGGGTGAAGGGGGTGTGAACACCCTCCAGCCCCTGCCCGCCCCGCGTCCCCGCCGGGCCCCACGCGCACCTCGAGGACGCGCCGGCTCGAGGACCGGTAGGCCTCGCCGTACGGGCCGTCTCCCGCCGGAGCCTGCGTCCCCTCACCGCCTGTCCGACCGCACGCTGACGGCTCCCGGGCCGACCCACAGCGGTTTCACGTGAAACGAGCCGTGGGGCGGGCAACCTCACGTCGCCCGCCCCACAGCCCAGTTGACATCGTGACAGCCGGTCGCCTCACTCCTGCTCGTCGCGATCAGCGGCCTCGGCCTGCTTCGCCTGGACCTCAGGGTCAAGCACCGAGGTGCCGCTGCCGTCCACGGAACTCAGCCGGCCCGACTCCGGCACCTCCGTCGCGGCGGGCGGCTCTACCAGCCAGTCGGGATTGGCCTGCTTGTCCCACCACTTCCAAGCCGCGAACGCGCCGCCCGCCACCAGGCCCAGCAGCGCCAGGACCTTCACGGCACGGCCGGTCCGGGACCGCCGCTCGTGCCTGCGGGCCAGCTTGTGGATCTCCTTCGCCGAGACCTGACCGCGCAGCGCGGCAAGCGCGGCAGCACCTGCGGCGGCACTCCGCGCGGCGGCCTCGTCCGCCACGGGGGCGGCCACGGCCACCGCCTGCTCGATCTTGGGGCGTGAATAGTCGGCCGCCTGCCGGGCAGCCTTGCGGGTGCGGATGGCGGCCTCATGCGCGGCAAGGTCCACTTTCGGCGGCACATGCGCACGGGCCTGCTCCAGGCGTGGGGCGAGCCGGGCGTCGTACTGCTCGCGGGCCTGTTCTGCGGCCTGCGACACCACGGGTGCCAGCCGTACGCGTGCCTCCTGCGCGTAGTACGCGGCACGCTCCTTGGCCGTGTCGGCGTAGGGCGCCACCACTTCCGCGGCGTGCAGCACGCTGTCCTTCGCCGAGCCGGTCGCGGCGCGCACGCTTTCAATGCGGGTCACGGGTTCCTCCTCCTCGGTGGCGTACGGTAATCGACTTTCCACCCTTTTACGGATCATGCCTGCCAACGGCGCGCGCGGCATGCGAGGGCGGGCATATGGGTGCAACAGGTGCCTCCCGTCGACACTCCCACGAATCGCGGTCACGCGCCCCCTCACTGGAGGAACTCGTGGCGGCCCGGCTCCGTCGGCTCCCGGGCGTGCGAGGATCAGGGGGTGACACGAGGACAACGGAAGGCAGATCGTGGCTGAGCAGCTCTACGCCACCCTGAAGACCAACCACGGCGACATCGAGGTCCGGCTGTTCCCGAACCACGCGCCCAAGACGGTCAAGAACTTCGTCGAACTCGCCCAGGGCGAGCGTGAGTGGACCCACCCGGGCACCGGTGCGGTGACCACGGACAAGCTCTACGACGGCACGATCTTCCACCGGATCATCAGCGGCTTCATGATCCAGGCCGGCGACCCGCTGGGCAGCGGCATCGGCGGCCCCGGCTACGAGTTCGAGGACGAGTTCCACCCGGACCTGCGCTTCGACCGGCCCTATCTGCTCGCCATGGCCAACGCGGGCCCGGGCACCAACGGCTCCCAGTTCTTCATCACCGTCAGCCCCACCCCCCACCTGAACCGCAAGCACACCATCTTCGGCGAGGTCGCCGGCCCGGCCGGCCAGAAGGTCGTGGACGCCATCGCCGCCGTGCCGACCACCCTCCCGAACAATCGCCCGGTCAACGACGTGGTCATCGAGACGGTCGTCGTCGAGAAGCGCCAGGGCTGAGCCCCGCCACCGCCCGGCAACCTCCCGGGGAACCAAACGCCCCGCTCGTCCGTATGGAGGAGCGGGGCGGGGTATTGCCGGGAGACAGGCCCACGACCAGCAAGGGGATCCGATGGACCAGGCCGCAGGCAGCACGCAGGACGCCCGGAGCCTGCCCGTGTGCTACCGGCACCCGGACCGTGAGACCGGCGTGCGCTGCACCCGCTGCGAACGCCCCATCTGCCCCGAGTGCATGGTCAGCGCCTCGGTCGGCTTCCAGTGCCCCGACTGCGTCCGCGGCGACTCCGGCACGGGACACGCTCCGGCCGCGTCCCGGCCTTGTACGGTGGCGGGGGGCACGGTGGCGGCCGACCCGAGGCTGGTCACCAAGATCCTCATGGGGATCAACATCGCCGTGTTCATCGCGGTGCAGGCCAAGAGCTCGCTCCTGAACGACCTGGTCCTCATCGGACAGTGGCCCCCGAAGCCCTTCCAGCCGACCATGGGCGTCGCCCAGGGCGAGTGGTACCGCTTCGTGACC
This sequence comes from Streptomyces sp. NPDC007905, assembly GCF_042959345.1. Taxonomy (NCBI): domain Bacteria; kingdom Bacillati; phylum Actinomycetota; class Actinomycetes; order Kitasatosporales; family Streptomycetaceae; genus Streptomyces; species Streptomyces sp. NPDC007905. The sequence continues at coordinate 236,294 of NZ_JBIBKS010000002.1, forward strand.
TCGATGTTCACGCACCAGCAGGTCTGGCACATCGGTTTCAACATGCTCAGCCTGTGGTGGATCGGAGGCCCCCTCGAGGCGGCCCTCGGCCGGGCCCGCTATGTGGCGCTCTACTTCGTCTCCGGCCTGGCCGGAAGCGCGCTCACGTATCTGCTCGCGGGCCCGTCGACGGCCTCGCTCGGCGCCTCCGGGGCGATCTTCGGGCTCTTCGGCGCGACCGCCGTGCTCATGCGCCGGCTGAACTACGACATGCGGCCGATCATCGCACTGCTGGTGATCAACCTGATCTTCACCTTCGGGTTCAAGGACATCGCCTGGGAAGCCCACATCGGCGGCCTCGTGGCCGGTGTCGTCACCGGGTACGCCATGGTCCACGCACCCCGCGAGAAGAGGGCACTGGTCCAGTACGGCACCTGCGCCCTCGTCCTGGCCGTGACGGTGCTCCTCGCGCTGGTCAGGACCGCTCAGCTCAGCTGATACCGAACCGTTGTCCACAGCGTGTGCCGGATCTTGTGCATACGGTGCGGAAACAGCTGTGCCCCCTGCCGCTCGCATGTGTTTCCGCAGGTGGGGCAGGGGGCGAACAGGCGTATGAGCGCCGGTAGGGCAGTCACACCGGCGTCAACCGCCGATGAGTTATCCACAGATCGTAGTCTTTTCCCCAGGAGGGTGTGGACAGGGGGTCGGACCTGTGGATAACTCAGCGAACAGCCGTGGGCAGAGCTGTCCGGGCAGTGGCTACTTCCACTGCGTGGAGACACCGAACCCGGCGGCGATGAAGCCGAAGCCGACCACGATGTTCCAGTTGTCCAGGCTGTCGATCGGCAGTGAACCGTCGGTGACGTAGAAGACGACGATCCAGGCCAGGCCGATGAGGAACATGGCCAGCATGACCGGCGCGACCCAGGCGCTGGTGGTGAGCTTGATGGCCTGCGTCGGCTTCGCGGGCGGCGGCGTGTAGTCGGCCTTCTTGCGGATACGTGACTTCGGCACGAGGGTCTCTCCTGTCGATGCGCTGCGTGGCCGCGCAGGGAACTGGGTCGGGCTCGGGGGAGCGTACAAGGGTCCGTGAAGACGACTCTGCGTGCTGCCCCGGGCGTCCGTTAGCGTAGTGCTTCCGTGGCGCCGAAGGAGATAAGGGTACGTTGAGCAATTCTGCCGACTCCCCCGGGACGGGATCAACGGGTCCCGGCCCCGCTCGTGGGCTCCGCTACCGGCCGGTGCGGATCCTCACGGTGGCCGTCTTCGCGCTGGCGGGGCTCATCTTCTTCACGAGCTTCAACACGGCCAAAGGCACCGACATCCGCGAGGACTCCTCCCTGCTGAAGCTGTCCGACCTGATCCAGGAGCGCAGCCGCAAGAACAAGGAGCTGGACACGTCCAACGCGACCCTGCGCGAGAACGTGGAGTCGCTCGCCGAGAGCGACGACGGCAGCACCAGGGCCCAGGACGAGAGGCTCAGCGGGCTCGAGAAGAGCGCGGGCACCGAGAAGGTCACCGGCAGGGCGATCACCGTCAGCCTCAATGACGCCCCGCAGAACGCGACCGCCAAGCTCCCCGGCTACCCCGAGCCGCAGCCCGACTACCTGGTCATCCACCAGCAGGACCTGCAGGCCGTGGTGAACGCGCTGTGGCAGGGCGGAGCCAAGGGCATCAAGGTCATGGACCAGCGGCTGATCTCCACCAGTGCTGTCCGCTGCGTGGGCAACACCCTGATCCTCCAGGGCCGCGTCTACTCACCGCCGTACAAGATCACGGCAGTCGGGGATCCCGGCAGGCTGCAGCAGGCGCTCGCCGCGAGCAAGGCGATCCAGACCTACATGGTGTACGTCAACGTCTACGGCCTCGGCTGGAAAGTCACCGAGGACGGGACGGTGACTCTGCCGGGCTACTCGGGCACAGTGGATCTGCACTACGCGAAGCCCGTCGACTAGTACGTCCAGCACGTGCAGGTCCCCCCTCAGGAGCCGCTGGTGCGTGTGATGGTCCGGACCGTCAGCGAACTGTGCATCACCGTCGGCGCCCTGATCGTGCTCTTCGTCGTCTACGTGCTGTTCTGGACCGGCGTCCGGGCCGACGCCGTCATGAGCGACCAGATCGACCAGCTGCACCAGCAGTGGTCCAAGGGAAGCGTCCGGCCCCCGACGGGAAGCTCCGGGGCCCCGGCGAGCGAGGCGAAGCCGGCGGTGTACCACTACGGCAGGCCCTTCGCGATCATGTACATCCCGCGGCTCGGTTTCACGTGGAACAAGCCGGTGCTCGAGGGGACCGGCACCGATGTGCTGAAGAAGGGCCTCGCCCACTACGCCGGGACCGCCCGCCTCGGGCGGAAGGGCAACTTCGCGGTCGCGGGCCACCGGCGCACCTACGGCGATCCCTTCAAGGACTTTCCGCGGCTGCGGGCGGGCGACACGGTGGTGCTCACGGACGGAACGACCTGGTTCACGTATCGGATCGACAAAGGGCCCTACAAAACGGTTCCGGCCGACGTTGAGGTGATCGACCCTGTGCCACGTAAGTCGGGGTACACGCGACCGGGCCGGTATCTGACGCTGACCACGTGCGATCCGGAATGGGGGCACAGTCATCGGCTGATCGTCTGGGCGCATCTGGACTCCACGCAGCCTGTGGAGGCAGGCCAACCGAAGGCTCTGCGCCGTTAGTCTGGTGCTGTACGGCGTGAGTCAGGTGCCGTGGCGGAACGGAAGGGACGGCATGTACGGCTGGATCTGGCGGCATCTGCCGGGGAACGTGTGGGCGAAGGCGCTGATCTCGCTCCTACTGGTCCTGGCCGTGGTCTACGTCCTCTTCCAGTACGTCTTCCCCTGGGCGGAACCGCTGCTGCCCTTCAACGATGTGACGGTGGACAACCAGTGAGCGCGCGGATTCTCGTCGTCGACAACTACGACAGCTTCGTCTTCAACCTCGTCCAGTACCTGTACCAGCTGGGTGCCGAGTGCGAGGTGCTGCGCAACGACGAGGTGTCGACGGCGCCCGCCCAGGACGGCTTCGACGGCGTGCTGCTCTCGCCCGGTCCGGGAACGCCGGAGGAGGCGGGTGTGTGCGTGGACATGGTCCGCCACTGCGCCTCGACCGGGGTGCCGGTCTTCGGGGTCTGCCTCGGCATGCAGTCGATGCAGGTGGCCTACGGCGGTGTCGTGGACCGGGCGCCCGAGCTGCTGCACGGCAAGACCTCCCTGGTGGAGCACGCGGGCAGGGGCGTCTTCGCCGGGTTGCCCTCGCCCTTCACGGCGACCCGCTACCACTCGCTGGCCGCCGAGCCGGCCACCGTCCCGGCGGAGCTGGAGGTCACGGCCCGGACGCACGACGGCATCATCATGGGCCTGCGTCATCGCGAACTTCCGGTCGAGGGCGTGCAGTTCCATCCCGAGTCGGTCCTGACCGAGCACGGGCACCGGATGCTGGCCAACTGGCTGGTGGAGTGCGGCGACCAGGGTGCCGTGGCGAGGTCGGCGGGGCTCGCCCCGGTGGTGGGCAGGGCCACGGCGTGACCGCGCTGCGCCCGGAGCGCGAGACCGATGCCTCGTACGGGGATCAGTCGTACGGGGCTTCCGGTGCGCTTGGGGACTGGACCGCGGCGGGGGCGATGCCCGAGGAGCCGTACCGGCCTTCCCTGGACGACGAGACGATGGCACTGCGGATCCCCGAACGGCCGCCGGGCCGGGGGAGCGGGCCCGTACGGCTCTCTCACGCCTCTTCTGCATCTCCCGCCGATGGAACCCCAGTGGGCGGTCGTGCGGCCCGCAGAAAGGCCGCCAAGCGGCGCGGCGGGCGTCATGGCGGCGCACGGGAGGTGGCGGGTTCACCGGGCACCCCGCCGGAGTCGGGCCCCCGGCGGCCGCTCTCCCGTGTCGAGGCCCGGCGTCAGGCGCGGCTGCGCAAGCCGAGTCCGGCCGTGCTCGCGAGCCGGGCGATCGGTGAGGTGTTCATCACCACCGGGGTGCTGATGCTGCTGTTCGTCACCTATCAGCTGTGGTGGACGAATGTCCGCGCGCACGCGCAGGCCGGCAGTGAGACGCACCAGCTGCAAAGCGACTGGGCCAGCGGCAAACGGGCCCCGGGGGCGTTCGAGCCGGGGCAGGGCTTCGCCATCCTGCACATCCCCAAGCTGGACGTCGTGGCGCCGATCGCGGAGGGCGTCAGCAACAAGAACGTGCTCGACAAGGGCATGGTCGGGCACTACAGCGAGGGCGCGCTGAAGACGGCGATGCCGGGCGCGAAGACCGGCAACTTCGGGCTGGCCGCGCACCGCAACACGCACGGTGAGCCGTTCCGTTACATCAACAAGCTCGCAGCCGGCGACGCGGTCGTGGTCGAGACGCAGAACACGTACTTCGTGTACAAGGTGACGTCGATGCTGCCGGTGACACCACCGTCCAACACGAGCGTGCTGAACCCGGTCCCCAGGGGTTCGGGCTTCACCAAGCCGGGCCGGTACATCACCCTCACCACCTGTACGCCGGAGTTCACCAGCAAGTACCGGCTGATCGTCTGGGGCAAGATGGTCGAGGAACGCCCGCGCAGCAAGGGCAAGCCGGACGCGCTCATCGAGTAGGGGCTAAGGAACAGTGGCAGGGACCGCCGACGACACCGAAGAGCACACGGACGCGTCCGACGCGGCGTCCACCCCGCGCCACCGGCGCCCCGGGCGGATCGCCCTGGCGGTCAGCGTCTTCGGTGAACTCCTCATCACAGCGGGCGTGGTGCTCGGCCTGTTCGTCGTCTACTCGCTGTGGTGGACGAACGTGATAGCGGACCGCAAGGCGGACAAAGAGGCCGACAAGGTCCGCGACCACTGGGCCCGTGCGACCGACTCGGGGCCCGGGGCGCTGGACACCAAGGACGGCATCGGCTTCCTGCACGTTCCGGCGATGCGGAACGGCGAGGTCCTGGTCGAGAAGGGCACGGGCACGGACGTCCTGAACAACGGCGTGGCCGGCTACTACACGGACCCGGTCAAGGCGGCCCTCCCCATGACCGGCAAGGACGGCAACTTCGCCCTCGCCGCCCACCGCGACGGCCACGGCGCGAAGTTCCACAACATCGACAAGCTGAGGAAGGGCGACCCGATCGTCTTCGAGACGAAGGACGACTGGTACGTCTACAAGGTGTACTCGATCCTGCCGGAGACCTCGAAGTACAACGTCAAGGTGCTGACGTCGGTCCCCAGGCAGTCCGGCAAGCAGCAGGCCGGCCACTACATCACCCTGACGACCTGCACCCCCGTGTACACCTCCCGCTACCGGTATGTGGTGTGGGGCGAGCTGGTCCGTGTGCAGAAGGTGGACGGCAAGCGGACGCCGCCGGCGGAACTGGGCTGAAAAACTGGGCTGAAAGAAAGGGCCCCTGCCGGGAAGTCCCGGCAGGGGCCCACTCATATGTCCGTCCGCGAGCGGTGTCAGCCGGTGACGCCGCCGAAGATGTTGGTGCCTCCGTTGTTGCCGCCGTCTTGGCCGTTGCCCAGGTCCACGGTGGTCAGAACGATCTGCGTGTTGCTCGGGTCCGCCTGGGTGCCCTGCGGCGGGGTCTGCTGGATCACTCGCGCCTTGTCGTCGCTCGGGCCGTTGACCTGGATCTGGGTGAAGCCCTTGCCCTGCAGGATCTGCCTGGCGTCCTTCAGGGTCTGGCCCTGGACGTTCGGCACATCCGTCTGCGTGGGCTGCTGCACCTTGCCGACGTTGATCGCCACGGGCGTGTTCTTGGCGACCTGCTGACCCGCCTGCGGGTTGGTCGAGAGGACCTTGCCGTCGTCGTCGGGGTTGGTGGTGGGGGTGTCGTTGCAGGTGGGCACCAGGCCCAGCTGCTGCAGCTCGGCCTTGGCTTCGTCGCAGGACTTGCCGACGAGGTCGTTGGGGACGGTGACCTTCTCCTCGGCCTTGGCGACCGTGAGGGTGATCGTGGAGCCCTTCTGCTTCTCCGCGCCGCCCTCAGGGTTCTGGGCGGTGACGACACCCGGGGTCTGGGTGGACACCTGGGTCTTCTTGTCGACCTGGAAGCCCTTGGCCTCCAGCTGGGCCTTGGCCTTGTCGAACTGGATGCCGAGCACGTCCGGCACGGCGACCTTGGGGGCGCCCGTCGACACCACCAGGGTGATCGTGTCGCCCTTCTTGACGTCCGAGCCCGCCGTGGGGTTCTGGGAGCAGACGTTGCCCCTCGGCTGGGTGTCGCATGGCTTGCGCTTGGGCGCCGCCAGTTTCAGGTCCGAGTTGACGGCCATCTTCTGGGCGGTGGCGTAGCTGTTGCCGACGAAGTTCGGGGCCGCGAAGGTCCCGTCCGTGTTCTTCCCGGTGAACGCCCACTTCCCGATCAGGATCGCGCCGACCAGGACCAGGATGCCGGCGACCACGAGGAGGATCGTGGAGGTGTTCTTCTTCTGCTGGCGGCGCCGGTCGGGCCGGTCGTCGTAGCCGTAGCCGTCGTCCGGGTGCATCGGCGGGAGCATGGTGGTCGCTCCCGCACCCGCGTCCGCACGCAGCGCCGTCGTCGGCTGGTCGTCGGGATAGCCGCCGTAGCCCATCCCACCCATCGCGGCCGTCGCCGCGACCGGCTGGCCATCCAGGCAGGCCTCGATGTCGGCACGCATCTCGTCGGCCGACTGGTAGCGGTAGTTCGGGTCCTTGACCAGCGCCTTCAGGACGATGGCGTCCATTTCGGGAGTGATCTCGGGGTCGAAGACGCTGGGCGGCTGCGGTTCCTCGCGGACGTGCTGGTAGGCCACGGCCACCGGGGAGTCGCCCACGAAGGGCGGCCGTACCGTCAGCAGCTCGTAGAGCAGGCAACCCGTCGAATACAGGTCCGACCTGGCGTCGACCTGCTCACCCTTCGCCTGCTCCGGCGACAGGTACTGCGCGGTGCCGATGACCGCCGCCGTCTGTGTCATGGTCATACCGGAGTCGCCCATGGCGCGGGCGATGCCGAAGTCCATGACCTTGACCTGACCGTTGCGGGTCAGCATGACGTTGGCCGGCTTGATGTCACGGTGCACGATGCCGCTGCGGTGGGCGTACTCCAGGCCCTGGAGGATGCCGATGGTCATCTCCATCGCGCGCTCGGGCAGCAGCTTGCGGCCCGAGTGGAGCAGCTCACGGAGCGTGGAGCCGTCGACGTACTCCATGACGATGTACGGGATCGAGACCCCGTCGATGTAGTCCTCGCCCGTGTCGTAGACCGCGACGATCGCGGGATGGTTGAGCGAGGCGGCCGACTGGGCCTCCCGGCGGAAGCGGGCCTGGAAGGACGGATCACGCGCGAGGTCCGCGCGCAGCGTCTTCACCGCCACGGTGCGGCCGAGGCGGGTGTCATGCGCGAGGTAGACCTCGGCCATGCCACCACGGCCGAGCACCTGGCCCAGCTCGTACCGGCCGCCGAGGCGACGCGGCTCTTCCATAGCTACCTACCAGCCCTCTCCGTCGGTCTCGGCCACGCACGTCCTGTGCGGCCCGAGGCTGCCGTCCGGGCCTACCGTACCCGGCTCGCTCTGTGTGACCTGGCCAAGCCCGAAACCCGATACAGGACCGGTATCGCAACGTGCGACGATGTGAAGAGGGCGTGATGGGGGTCACTTCTTGGAGTGGATGACCGCCTCCATCACGTTCTTCGCGATCGGCGCGGCCAGGCCGCCGCCGGAGATGTCGTCGCGGTTGGCGCTCTCGTCCTCGATCACCACGGCCACGGCCACCGGCGAGCTGTCGTCGCTGAGCTTGGCGTAGGAGATGAACCACGCGTAGGGGTTCGCGCTGTTCGCCACACCGTGCTGGGCGGTACCGGTCTTGCCACCGACGGTGACGCCGCCGCCGATCTGCGCCCTGGTGCCGGTGCCCTTCTGGACGACCGTTTCCATCATCGACTGCAGGATCTGCGCGTTCTGCGGCGACAGCGGCCGGCTGAGCTCCTGCGGCTTGGTCTTGGCGACCGGGTCGAGGTTGGAGGACTGCAGCTCGTCGACCATGTACGGCTTCATCAGCCTGCCGTCGTTGGCGACGGCCGAGGCGACCATGGCCATCTGCAGCGGGGTGGCGGCCGTGTTGTACTGGCCGATGGAGGACAGGGCGGTCTGCGACTGGTTCATGTGGTCGGAGAACACCGAGGCGTTGGAGCGCACCGGGGTGAACTGCTCGCTGTCGAAGCCGAACTTCTTCGCCTCGGCGAGCATCTTGTCGTTGCCGAGGTCGGCGCCGATCTTGCCGAAGACGGTGTTGCAGGAGTACTGCAGCGCGGTCCGCATGCTCGCGTTCTTGCAGGGGATGCTGCCTTCGTTCTTCAGCTCGGTCGTGGTGCCCGGCATGACGTACGGCAGCGGCGAATCGGTCTTCTCGTCGGCCGAGGTGTACTTGCCGTTCTCCAGCGCGGCCGCGGCGGTGACCACCTTGAAGGTGGAGCCCGGCGGGTAGGTCTCGCGCAGCGCCCGGTTCAGCATCGGCTCGGCCGGGTTGTTCTTCTTCTGCAGCTTGTTCCAGGCCTTGGCGTCGTCGTTGGAGTAGCCGGAGAAGGACGAGGGGTCGTACGACGGGTAGGAGGCCAGCGCGAGGATCTTGCCGGTGGAGGGTTCGAGGGCCACCACGGCGCCCTTGGCGCCCCGTTGCTTCAGACCGTCGTAGGCCGCCTTCTGCGCGGCCGCGTTGAGCGTGGTGACGACGTTGCCGCCCTGCCTCTGCTTGCCCGTGATCATGTCGAGCGTGTTGCGGAAGAACAGCCGGTCGTCGTTGCCGGTGAGGATGCCGTCGTTGAGCTTCTCCAGCTGGCTGCCGTCGAAGGCCTGCGAGGAGTAGCCGGTGACCGGGGCCCACATGGGCCCGTTCTTGTAGGTGCGCTTGTACTTGAAGTCGCCACTCTTGGACTCGGCCGAGCCGGTTATGGGGTCGCCGTCGACGACGATGTCGCCCCGCGGGTTCGCGTACCGCTCGATGGCGACCCGGCGGTTGTCCTTGTCGCTCGCCAGCTGGTCGGCCTTGACGTACTGGAGGTAGTTGTCACGGATCAGCAGGGCCAGCACGAGGAGGCCGCAGAAGATCGCGATCCGGCGCAGGGGCTTGTTCATGACGGGCGGACCACCTGGGTCATCTCGGCGTCGGGGTTGGCGGCGGGAGCGGGCGCCGGGCGCCGGGCGGTGTCGCTGATGCGGATGAGGATGCCGATCAGCGCCCAGTTGGCGAGCACGGAGGAACCGCCGTACGCGAGGAACGGCATGGTCATACCGGTCAGCGGGATGAGACCCATCACACCGCCGGCCACGACGAACACCTGGAGTGCGAAGCCACCGGACAGGCCGATGGCCAGCAGCTTGCCGAACGGATCACGGGCGGCGAGGGCGGTGCGGACACCGCGCTCGGCGATCAGGCCGTAGATCAGCAGGATCGCCATGATGCCGGCGAGCCCCAGCTCCTCGCCGAAGGTGGCGAAGATGAAGTCGGAGTTGGCGGCGAACTTGATCAGGTCCGAGTGGCCCTGACCGAGGCCGGTGCCGAGGGTGCCGCCCGAGCCGAAGGCCCACAGGGCCTGCTGCAGCTGGTCGGAGTGGAGAATGCCGTCGTGGGTGATCTGGCGGCTGAGCTGGTACTCGCGCATCGGGTTGAGCCAGGCCTGCACACGCGTCTGGATGTGCGGCTCGAAGCTCGCCACGCCGACGGCGCCGACCGCGGACATCAGCAGACCGAAGACGATCCAGCTGGTCCGCTCGGTGGCGACGTACAGCATGATGACGAACATTCCGAAGAACAGCAGCGACGTACCGAGGTCGGTCTCGAAGACCAGGATGAGGATCGAGATCGCCCAGACGACCAGGATCGGACCGAGGTCGCGGCCGCGTGGCAGGTACAGGCCCATGAAACGGCGGCTGGCCAGGGCCAGGGCGTCGCGCTTGACCATCAGGTAGCCGGCGAAGAAGACCGCGAGGACGATCTTCGCGAACTCACCGGGCTGGAGCGAGCCGAGGCCGGGGATCCTGATCCAGATCTTGGCGCCGTAGATGTTGGCGCCGAGGCCCGGCACCAGCGGCAGGATGAGCAGGACCAGGGCGGAGAACATCGAGATGTACGTGTACCGCTGAAGGACGCGGTGGTCCTTCAGGAAGATCAGCACGACCGTGAACAGGGCGATGCCGAGCGCCGTGTACAGCAGCTGGCGGGGCGCGGCCGGGGCGAAGTGGGGCAGCGACTGCAGCAGTCTCGACTGGTCCAGCCGCCAGATCACCACCAGCCCGAGCCCGTTGAGCAGGGTGGCCAGCGGCAGCAGCAGCGGGTCGGCGTACGGCGCGAACTTCCGGACGGCGAGGTGGGCGACGCCGGCCAGCAGGCCGAGGCCGAGGCCGTAGCTCAGCAGGCCCGCGGGTACCTGGTCGTTGATGGCCAGGCCCACGTTGGCGTAGGCGAACACCGGGATGGCCACCGCGAAGACCAGCAGGGCCAGCTCGGTGTTGCGCCGGCTCGGCGCGCCGATCGCGCCGATCGTGGACGTGTGGTGCGTCGGCGAATTCGAAGTACTGCTCATGGTGTGACAGGGCCCCTCACGGCTTGCCTACTGCTTGCCGCACTGATCGACGACCTTCTGCTCATTCTCGGAGAGGCTCGGGCCGGGGTTGGGAGTGGCGGTCGCGGACGGGCTCGGGGACTTCGAAGGCGACTTCGGGGAAGAAGCCGAGCCCGACGGGTTCGGTGTCGGTGATGCCTTGGACGTGAGGGAGGTACGGGTGGTTCCCGTGGTGCCTCCGGCCTCGCCCTGACCCGTCTTGGTGTTCCGCTTGCTCTCGGCGGCCGCGCGTTCCGCCTGCTTCCTGCACGCGGAGGCCTGCACGGACAGTGCGTCGATCTTCGTCCGGGCCTGCTGCAGGCCGCCCGCCGTGATCGTGTTCTTGACCTGCTTCTGCTGGTAGGGCGGCAGGTACTTGAGTTCGATCTCGGGGTGGTCCTTCTCCACCTTCGACAGCGACACCCAGGCCAGGTCCTGGCTGATGCCGCGGTACAGCGCGACGTGCTCGCCGTTGGCGCCGACGTAGTACTGCGTCTGCGTCCAGCGGTAGCCGCCGTACACACCGCCGCCGATCACCGCGAGGGCGAGGGCGCCGTACAGCGATCTCTTCAGCCACTTGCGGTTCCTGCGCGGCTTGGTGAAGTCCTCGTCGGTGTAGTCGCCGAAGCCGCCGGCGGGGACGTAGCCGGTGGTGTCGCCGGAGCCGGGCGGGCCGAACTCGCCGCCGCCCTGTCCGTGGCCCTGGCGGCCGAGGTGGGAGGCGCGGCCTGCCGGGGTCTGCATGATGCCGTTGTCGTGCAGGTGGTGCTGGTTCTCGGCGACGGCGCCGACCACGACCGGGGTGTCCGACAGCTGCCCGGCGAGCGTGTCGCCGGTGTCCAGGTCGAGCACGTCGGCGACGATCACGGTGATGTTGTCGGGGCCGCCGCCGCGCAGCGCGAGCTGGATCAGCTCCTGCACGGTCTCCTGCGGGCCCTGGTAGCTGGCGAGGGTCTCCTCCATCGTCTGGTGGGAGACCACGCCGGACAGGCCGTCGGAGCAGATCAGGTAGCGGTCGCCGGCCCGGACCTCGCGGATCGACAGGTCGGGCTCGACGTGGTCGCCGCTGCCGAGGGCGCGCATCAGCAGCGAGCGCTGCGGGTGGGTGGTGGCCTCTTCCTCGGTGATCCGGCCCTCGTCCACGAGCCGCTGCACCCAGGTGTGGTCCTGGGTGATCTGTGTGAGCACGCCGTCACGCAGCAGGTACGCACGGGAGTCGCCGACGTGCACGAGGCCGAGCCGCTGCCCGGTCCACAGCAGGGCGGTGAGCGTGGTGCCCATGCCCTCCAGCTGGGGGTCCTCCTCGACCATGGCGCGCAGCTGGTCGTTGGCGCGCTGCACGGCGACGCCGAGGGAGGTGAGGATGTCGGAGCCGGGCACGTCGTCGTCGAGCGTGACCAGGGTGGAGATGACCTCGGAGGAGGCGACCTCGCCGGCCGCCTGGCCACCCATGCCGTCGGCGATGGCGAGCAGGCGCGGACCGGCGTAACCGGAGTCCTCGTTGCCCTCCCGGATCATGCCCTTGTGCGATCCGGCGGCAAAGCGCAGTGACAGACTCATGCGCACCTCGCCCGTCGGCTCCGGGTACAGCCGGTCGTGTCGAGCCACACTGCCCACCCTCCGGTCGGGAGCGCGCCGGAGACCGGGGTGCGGCCTGCCGCTGCGTGCTCGCTCCGCTCGCTCATTGTCGTACTACTTCCGCAGCTCGATGACGGTTTTTCCGATGCGGATCGGCGCGCCCGGCGGGATCGGTGTGGGGGTCGTCAGCCGGGCCCGGTCCAGGTAGGTGCCGTTGGTGGATCCGAGATCCTCGACGATCCACTGACCGTCGCGGTCCGGGTAGATCCTGGCATGGCGGCTGGAGGCGTAGTCGTCGTCCAGCACGATCGTGGAGTCGTGTGCCCGGCCCAGGCTAATGGTCTGGCCCTGCAGCGCGACGGTGGTGCCGGTCAGTGTGCCTTCGGTCACCACCAGCTTGGTGGGGGCGTTGCGGCGCTGCCGGCCGCCGCCCTGCTGGCCGCGCTGCGGCGGGGGCGCGGCCTGCTGCCGGGCCGCCTGTTGCGGGCGCGCGGCTTCCCTACGCGATCCGCGCTGGGTGACGCGCGTACCGAACAGGTCGCTCCGGATGACCTGCACGGCCACGATCACGAACAGCCACAGTACGGCCAGGAAACCCAGCCGCATGACCGTGAGGGTCAGCTCTGACATTGCCCCCGCTTCACCCTTCGGCTTGCCTATAGATAACGGTGGTGCTGCCCACGACGATCCGCGAGCCGTCGCGGAGCGTAGCGCGGGTGGTGTGCTGCCCGTCCACCACGATGCCGTTGGTGGAGCCGAGATCCTGGATCGTAGAGGGCGTTCCGGTCCGGATCTCGCAGTGCCGGCGGGAGACGCCGGGGTCGTCGATCCGCACGTCGGCGTCGGTGCTGCGGCCCAGCACCAGCGTCGGGCGGGAGATCTGATGGCGGGTGCCGTTGATCTCGATCCAGTAGCGGGTGCGCCCGCCGGTCATCGGGGCGGCCGCGGGCCGCTGGGTGGCGGGCTGGGGGTAGCCGTAACCGCCGGGGCGGGTGCCGGGCGGCGGCGCGGACGGCATCGGGGGCGCTCCGGCGGGCGTGGCGGGCGGGTAGCCGTAGCCGCCCTGGCCCGGGCTCGCGGGGCCCGGCCGGCCGGCCGGCGGGGCTGCGGGCGCCTGCTGGTTGCTGGAGGAGGCGAGGGTGCGGCTGCGCACCCGGTACAGGCCGGTGTCGAGGTCGTCGGCCTTCTCCAGGTTGACCTTGATCGGTCCCATGAAGGTGTAGCGCTGCTGCTTGGCGTAGTCGCGCACCATGCCGGCCAGCTCGTCACCGAGCTGCCCGGAGTAGGGGCTGAGACGCTCGAAGTCCGGCGCGCTCAGCTCCACGATGAAGTCGTTCGGGACGACGGTGCGGTCCCGGTTCCAGATCGTGGCGTTGTTGTCGCACTCCCGCTGGAGTGCTCCGGCGATCTCCACCGGCTGGACCTCGGACTTGAAGACCTTGGCGAAGGTGCCGTTGACCAGACCTTCGAGACGCTGCTCGAACTTCTTCAGGACTCCCATGGGGCACCTCCTCCGTCGTTCCCGCTCTGTCTTGCCCTGCTCTGGGCCGCTGTCCTGCCCGGTACTGCTTACTGATCGTATCTACGCGCCCGGCAATCAGCCGGTTCCCCCAGCGGCTCCCCTTCGAACTCCTCTGGCAAGGATCGTAGAGGGGGGAGAACACCAGTGTCCCGCACCCGGCTGTGGACCCGGCCCGCCTCCTGGGGAGATGACCGGGACCGGTACGAGGTTGATACGTGAACAGGCACTCCCTGATACGTCGGTGGCGCCGCGGCGGGGTCGGGGCGGCCCGTAAGGGATGTGAACCCACCCCGTACGACGTGCTAATGTTCTGGGTGTCGGAAGGGGCCCGCCCGAGAGGGACGGACCCGGAGGACACACCCAATGCGCGGGTGGCGGAATAGGCAGACGCGCTGGATTCAGGTTCCAGTGCCCGCAAGGGCGTGGGGGTTCAACTCCCCCCTCGCGCACAGAGAGAAACCGACGAAACGGGTCTCTGCCGGTGACGGAAGTCACGGCGGGGCCCGTTTCTCGTTGTGTCCGGGTTTGTGAGAAATCGCACGTCCCGGGACGGGCGCGGCCTGGCCAGTCGGTGAGGTACGTCATGTCCGGGTGATCGCTCCGTCGGGCGTGGCGATCTGACGAACGGCCACTCGACCCGGCTCCAGCCGTTGTTGCCGCCGGGCATCGAGCAGGGCCGTCCGCCGGGGTGGACCCGGCGGACGGACGGCGGACGGTGGCGGACCCGGATCCGTGGTCGGGAACCGAGGTCAGGCCTCCCGCTGGGCGTCGATCTCGGCGATCAGCGCCTCGATACGGGTCCTGATCTCGTCGCGGATGGGGCGGACGGCCTCGACGCCCTTGCCCGCCGGGTCCTCGAGCGCCCAGTCGAGGTACGTCTTGCCGGGGAAGACCGGGCATGCGTCGCCACAGCCCATGGTGATGACGTAGTCGGACTCCTGGACGGCCTCGGTGGTCAGGATGTTCGGCCTGGCCCCGGAGATGTCGACGCCGACTTCCTTCATGGCCTCGACGGCGGCCGGGTTGACCTGGTCGCCCGGGATGGAGCCGGCGGAGCGGACCTCGATCCGGTCGCCCGCGAGGTGGGAGAGGAATCCGGCGGCCATCTGCGAACGCCCGGCGTTGTGGACACAGACGAACAGCACGGACGCGAGCGCGCTGGAGGACATCGGTTCTTCCTTCGTCAGTGGCATAAAGAGTCGGTACGGGGACGCCCTGTCCGGGCTGCGCGGTCGGCTCAGCCCAGCGTGCCGAGCATCTGCCCCATCGCGGCGATCACGGACGGTTCCACCCGGTAGTACACCCAGGTGCCGCGCCGCTCGGAGGTCAGCAGTCCGGCCTCCTTGAGCTTCTTCAGGTGGTGGGAGACGGTCGGCTGCGAGACACCGACGTCGGAGATGTCGCACACGCACGCCTCGCCACCCTCGTGCGAGGCGACCAGCGAGAACAGCCGCAGCCGCACCGGATCGCCGAGCGCCTTGAACATCCGAGCGGTCTTCTCCGCCTCGTCGGCGGTCAGCGGGCGCTCGGTGAGCGGCGGGCAACACGGCGCCATGGCCTCGGTGCCCTCCGGCTCCAGCAACGGAAGCGCCTTCACATTCGACATGCGTCTATGTTGACACATGTCGATTCGATGAATGTCTATATTGACATTCACCTAATCAGGGTCTCCTGCTGGCCGCACCAGCCCATCGACAAACGTCGAAACAAAGGGGAATCTCGTGGCCGTATCCACCCACAGCGTGCCCACCGCCGACCAGCTGCCCGTCGTTGTCGTCGGAGCCGGGCCCATCGGCCTTGCCGCCGCCGCCCACCTCGTCGAGCGCGGCCTGGAACCGCTGGTCCTGGAAGCCAGACCGTCCGCCGGCTCCGCCGTTCGCGAGTGGGCGCACGTGCGGCTGTTCTCCCCCTGGGCCGAGGTCACCGACCCCGCCGCGGAGAAGCTGCTCGCACCGACCGGCTGGGTGCGCCCCGACGGCGCCGGCTGTCCCACCGGCGGCGAATGGGTCGAGAAGTACCTGCAGCCGCTCGTCGCCGTCCTCGGCGACACGGTCCGCTACGGCGCCACCGTCACCGGCATCGCCCGCTCCGGGCGCGACCGCATCGTCGACTCCGGACGCGACGAGCAGCCCTTCAGCGTCCACATCCGGCCGGCCGACGGCCACGAGGAGCGCATCACCGCCCGTGCCGTCATCGATGCCTCCGGCACCTGGTCCGTCCCCGGCCCGATGGGGGCCGACGGCCTGCCCGCCCTCGGTGAGAAGGCGGCCGCCGACCGCGTCTCCTACCGTGTCCCCGACCTCGGCGACCTGGCCGTCCGCGCCCGGTACGCGGGCAAGCGCACCGCCGTCGTCGGCTCGGGCGCGTCCGCTTTCACCGCGCTGGCCCACCTCGCCGACCCGGCCGAGGACGAGCCGGGCACGCACACGGTATGGGTCCTGCGCCGGGGTATCGGTGCGAGCACGTTCGGCGGCGGCGAGGCCGACCAGCTCCCGGCTCGGGGCGCCCTGGGCCTGCGGGCCAAGGCCGCCGTCGAAGGCGGACACGCCGGCGCGGTCACCGGCTTCCGTACGCGGACCGTCGACCGCGACGGCGACCGGCTCGTCCTGGTCGCCGAGGACGGCCGCCGCCTGGACCCCGTGGACGAGGTCCTCGTCCCTACCGGCTTCCGCCCCGACCTCTCCTTCCTCTCCGAGGTCCGCCTCGGCCTCGACGAACGCCTCCAGGCCCCGACCGCTCTCGCCCCGCTCATCGACCCGAACGTCCACTCCTGCGGCACCGTCTACCCGCACGGTGTGGGCGAGCTCTCCCACCCGGAGCAGGACGTCTACCTGGTCGGCATGAAGTCCTACGGCCGCGCCCCCACGTTTCTCGCAATGACCGGCTACGAGCAGGTCCGCTCCGTCACCGCCGCCATCGCCGGAGACCGTGAAGCCGCCGAGCGGGTCGAGCTGACCCTCCCGGAGACCGGCGTGTGCGGTGGCGCCGGTCTGTTCGACGAACCCGACGCCGCCCAGGGCAGCGAGGGAGGCCGGTGCTGCGGGGCCCCGGCCTCCCTGCAGACCGGCACCGGCGCCCCGGCCGCCTCCGGCGGTTGCTGAACCAACATCCACTCAAGGAGGTTCGCCATGTCCCGCGTACAACTCGCTCTCCGCGTCCCCGACCTCGTCGCGTCCATCGGCTTCTACAGCAAGCTGTTCGGCACCGAGCCCGCCAAGCTCCGGGACGGCTACGCCAACTTCGCCATCGCCGAACCCCCGCTCAAGCTCGTCCTCATCGAAGGCACCGAGGGCGAGGCGACCCGCATGGACCACCTCGGCGTCGAGGTCGAGAGCACGGAGGCGGTCCGCGCCGCCACCACCCGCCTCGGCGAGGCCGGCCTCGCCACCGACGTCGAGAACGACACCACCTGCTGCTACGCCCTCCAGGACAAGGTCTGGGTCCACGGTCCCGGCCAGGAGCCCTGGGAGGTGTACGTCGTCAAGGGCGACGCCGACTCCCTGGCCAAGCAGCAGGGCAGCACCTGCTGCACCGCATGCCGGAGTTTCCACACGCGCCGAGTTGTCCACAGGGTCTGACGCGTTTCGGCCACCGGCTGTACGGTCTGCACGAGTTGATGTTCGGCTCGACATACGTACAGTCACGTGTTCGGGGGAGGCGGTCGCGATGACCGAAGCCGGTGAAGCCGGTGTGGAAGTGGCGGAAACGGCCGAGCGGGCGGCGGCGCGCCGACTGTCCCAGCCACGCGGCTTCGCCGAGTGGCCGCCGCAGGGCTCGCCCAAGGAAGGGGGCAAGGCACTCAGGGCGAGCGTGCCGCGCAGCTCCCACCGCACCCTCGACCTCGACGGCTCCCGCCCGGACGCCGTCGCTGCCGTGGAGGCGTCCAACGCCGGCCGCATCCCCGAACTCACGCCGATACGGGTGGGCCGGATGGCGGCCACACCCTTCGCCTTCCTGCGCGGCGCGGCCGGACTCATGGCCTACGACCTGGCACGCACTCCCACGACCAGGATCGCCACCCAGATATGCGGCGACGCACACGCGGCCAACTTCGGCCTCTACGGCGACGCACGCGGCGGCCTGGTCATCGACCTCAACGACTTCGACGAGACCGTGCACGGCCCCTGGGAGTGGGACCTGAAGCGGCTCGCCGCCTCGCTGGTGCTGGCCGGAAGGGAGGCGGGCGCCGACGAGGACACCTGCCGCCAGGCCGCCCAGGACGCCGTGGGCGCCTACCGGCGCACCATGCGGCTGCTGGCCAAGCTGCCGGTGCTGGACGCCTGGAACGCCATCGCGGACGAGGAACTGGTCTCCCACACCGACGCCCACGACCTGCTCGGCACGCTGGAAAGGGTCTCCGAGAAGGCACGGGCCAACACCAGTGGCCGTTTCGCGGCGAAGTCGACCGAAGAGGCGGCGGACGGCGGACGCCGCTTCGTCGACGCACCGCCGGTGCTCCGCCGGATCCCCGACGCCGAGGCGGCCACGGTGGCCGCTTCCCTGGAGGCGTACGTGGCGACCCTCGCCGAGGACCGGCTGCCCCTGCTGGCCCGGCACGCGGTGCACGACGTGGCCTTCCGCGTGGTCGGCACCGGCAGCGTCGGCACCCGCTCCTACGTGGTGCTGCTCCTCGACCACCGCGGGCAGCCGTTGGTGCTCCAGGTGAAGGAGGCCCGACCCTCGGCGCTCGTCCCGCACCTGGCCACCGCCGGCTTCGAGGCACCGCCCGTGGAACACGAAGGACGCCGGGTGGTCCTCGGCCAGAAGCGGATGCAGGTGGTCAGCGACATCCTGCTGGGCTGGACCACGGTCGACGGGCGGCCGTTCCAGGTCCGCCAGTTCCGCAACCGCAAGGGCAGCGTCGACCCGGCTGCGCTCGCCGCCGACCAGATCGACGACTACGGCCGTATGACCGGCGCCCTGCTGGCCCGCGCCCACGCCCACAGCGCCGACCCCCGCCTGATCGCCGGCTACTGCGGCAAGAACGAGGAGCTGGACGAGGCGATGGCCGACTTCGCCGTCGCCTACGCCGACCGCACCGAGGCGGATCACGCCGACCTGGTGGCGGCGGTGCGGTCGGGGCGGATCGCGGCCGAGACGGGAGTGTGACGGCGGTCGCGGAGACGGGAGTGCGACGGCGGTCGCCGAGAGGGGAGTGTGACGGCGGCCGCCGAGAGGGGAGCGCGACGGCGGCCGCGGAAGGCCGGGGACGCTCGCAGCCCCTGCCGGGAGCTGCAGACCGAGTGGATTCCGGCTGACTGCCCGGACGCGGAGTCCCGGCCCGAGCCGGGCCGTCTCCCCCAACGGGTTTCGGCCGTGGCCTACGCTGGTCGGGTGACGACCCCGGAAGCTGAGCAGTCCCAGGCACCGCGGCCCGAAGAACGGCTGGAACAGGCCGTACGGGCCGCCGAGCAGGCGTTGATCGAGTACGAGATCGCCCTCGAGACCTTCCGCGTCGAGGTCGAGAACTTCTCCCGGCTGCACGAACAGAGGCTCGGCCCGCTCTACATGCGCATCGAGGAGCTGGACGCGCAGATCGCCGAGGCGAAGGCCGCCCGCACCGGCGACCCCGAAGACATCCGCCGGGCCGAGGAGGCCCGCGCCCGCGTGCTGCCCATCCCCGGCGTAGAGGAACTGCTGCACGGCTGGATGGACGGCCACGGCCTGTTCGCGGAGGCCGCCGCCATGCTCACCGACCAGGCGGTACGGCCGCCCGAGCGGGTGCGGCCCAGCGACGAGGCCCGTCGGCTCTACCGCGAGCTCGCCCGCAAGGCCCACCCCGACCTCGCCCAGGAGGAAGAGGAAGTGCAGCGGCGCGAGGAGTTCATCACCCGCGTCAACGCCGCCTATGCCCGCGGCGACGAAAAGCTCCTGGAGGAACTGGCCGAGGAGTGGGCGGCAGGCCCCGTGCCGCCCGAGCGGCGCCCGAGCCCCAGCGAGGAGCTGTACGCCCGCCTCGAGTGGCTCGACCAGCGCAAGGAACTGCTCACCCTGGTCGCCCGCGAACTCGAGGAGGGCGCGATCGCCGGCATGCTGCGCCTCGCCCCGGACGACCCCGACGGCCTGCTCGAGGAGATCGCCGCCCGGCTGCGCACCGACATCGAACAGCGGGAGACCGAGCTGGCAGGCCTGCTGGGGCAGGAATGAACACCGACGTCCTTCGGGTAGCGTCGGAGGCATGAGTTTTGGAGCGGGTGTGCCCACGGTCCAGGTCACGGACCTCAAGGACGACGACTTCCTGCTGGACGTCCGTGAGGACGAGGAGTGGGATGCGGGCCACGCCGAAGGGGCACTGCACATCCCCATGAGCGAGTTCGTGGCCCGGTACGGCGAGCTGACCGAGGCGGCCCCGCAGGACGGCCGGGTGCATGTCATCTGCCGCTCCGGCGGCCGCTCGGCCCAGGTCGCGATGTACCTGATCCAGCAGGGCATCGACGCCGTGAACGTCGACGGCGGCATGCAGATCTGGCAGGCCACGGGCCGACCCGTGATCACCGACGACGGGAAGCCGGGCGCGGTCGTCTAGACGACCCCCGGCCCCCGGGGATGCCGGGTCAGCTGAGCGGATGCGCCGCCAGCAGGTCCCCGAGCGTCTCCTCGTACGCCGCCGCCGGACCGAGCGCCAGCTCCAGGTGCTTGGCCCAGGCGTGGTACCGGTGCAACGGGTAGTCGGTGTCCGCGCCGAACCCGCCGTGCAGGTGCTGTGCCGTCTGCACCACGCGGCGCACGCCCTCCGCCGCCCAGATCTTCGCCACGGCGACATCTCCGGCGGCGGGCAGCACCCCCAGTGCCCCCGAGGCGATCCGCCAGGCTGCCTGCCAGAGGGTGGCCTCCATGGCGCGCAGGTCGATGTACCGGTCGGCGGCCTGGACGGCCACCGCCTGAAAGGTCGCGATCGGGTACCCGAACTGCTCCCGCTTGCCGGTGTACTCGCCGGTCATCTTCAGCACCCGTTCGCCCAGACCGAGCGCCAGCGCGCAGGTGCCGGTGACCAGCAGCGCGTGCAGCCACTCCCAGGCTCCCTCGGCCTCAACGACGTCACCCGCCTCGATCCGCGCGGACCGCAGGCGCAGCTCGGCCAGCCGCTCCCCACTGGTCGAGATCTGTTCGGCGAGCACCAGCCCGTCCAGCGCGCGCGGCACCAGCGCGAGCACGGTCCGGTCGGTATCGGTGTGCGCCGGTACGAGGACGAGGTCCGCGTCGTACGCCCAGGGCACCGCCGTCTGCACCCCGTCCAGCACCCATGCCTCTGAATCCCACCGCGCGGTGACCGCGAGTTCCGCCGGATCATGCCCGGTACGGCCGTGTGCGGCGACGGTCAGCACCAGCTCACCGCGCCCCGCCCGGGACAGCAGCCGTCCCGCCAACTCCTCGCCAGCGTATGCCTGTACGGCCGCCATGGCCGCGCTGTGCTCCAGCAGCGGCACCCGGGCCAGCACCTTCGCGGACTCGCGCAGCACCAGGCACAGCGCGATGGCGTCGAGACCTGCCCCGCCGTACTGCTCGTCGAGCAGCAGGCCGAGGAGATCCGCGCCGGCCAGCCGGGACCACAGCTCCCGGTCGAAACCCTCGGCCACGGCACCGGTGGTGAGCGCCGGACTGGGCACCGCGTCCGGCACCACCCCGGCGAACACCCCCCGCGCCGCCTCGGCCGCCGCCAGCTGCTCCTCATTGAAGGTGAAGTCCACGGCCTGTCCTCCCGGGGGTCCGGTGATCCGACGGTTCGCCTGACGGGCCGTCAAGATAGAACAGGTTCTAGGAGAAGGGAACGGGGAGGGAGGGGGGCGGGGGCATCTTCGAGGTTGCTTTCCGGGGCCCTCCCCCTCCCCCTCCCCCTCCCCCTCCCTCCCCCACGCCACCCCACCCCGCCCACCACAAAGCCGCCTCTCAGCGGTCGAAGTCCAGCTCCACCGTCTCCGTCACCGGATGCGACTGGCAGGCCAGTACATAGCCGGCCTCCGTCTCCTCCGCCTCCAGTGCGAAGTTGCGCTCCATGCGTACCTCGCCCGAGACCAGGAAGGCACGACAGGTTCCGCACACCCCGCCCTTGCAGGCGTAGGGCGCGTCGGGACGGTTGCGCAGCACCGTGTCCAGCAAGGACTCGCCGTCCTGGACCGGCCAGGTGCCCCCGCGTCCGTCGAGCCGGGCGGTGACGGAGCTGTGCGCCGGTGCCGGGACGGTGGCCGCCGGGGTCGCTCCCGCGTCCACGTGGAAGATCTCCTGGTGAATGCGGGCCCGCTCCACGCCCAGCTCGCGCAGCGCCTTCTCCGCGCCCTCGACCAGTCCGAACGGCCCGCACAGAAACCATCCCGCCACCCGGTCCACCGGCAGCAGCACCGGCAGCAGTCCCGCGAGCCGCTCCCGGTCGAGCCGTCCGGACGGCAGGCCCGCCTGCTGCTCCTCACGGGAGAGCACGGTCACCAGCTGCAACCTCTCCGGGTAGCGGTCCTTCAGGTCGGCGACCTCCTCCAGGAACATCGTCGAGGCGGCCGTACGGTCGCTGCGTATCAGGCAGAACCGGGCCGCGGGCTCACGCGCCAGCAGCGTGGAGAGGATCGACAGGACGGGGGTGATACCGCTGCCGCCGACGATCGCCGCGTACAGGCCCGGTGCCGGTTCGACGGTGAAGCGTCCGGCGGGGGTCATCACCTCCAGCTCGTCGCCGACGTTGATCTCCTTCAGCGCGTACGTCGAGAAGGCCCCGCCCTCGACCAGGCGTACTCCCACGCGCAGCATGTCCGGGCCCTCGCCGGCCGGGTCGGGGGCCGGGGAGCAGATCGAGTACGTCCGCCGTATCTCGCTGCCGTCGGCGCGCCGCCGCAGGGCGAGGTGCTGCCCGGGTGCGTGCCGGTACTCCTCGCGCAGTTCCGGCGGGACGGCGAGGGTGAGGGCCACGGAATCGTCGGTGAGCCGGTCGACCGCGGCCACCGGGAGCGGGTGGAAGCGCGCCATCACAACTCCTTGAAGTGGTCGAACGGTTCGCGGCAGGACCGGCAGCGGCGCAGGGCCTTGCACGCGGTGGAGGAGAACCGGCTCAGCAGCTCGGTGTCCGCGGATCCGCAGTGCGGGCAGCGGACCGGGTCGGTGTCCTCGGCGACGGTGCGGGTCGCCCCCAGAGTCAGGGCTACCGGTCCCGGGTCGTGGCCCACCCGCGGGGGAGCGATGCCGAACTCCTGGAGCTTGCGGCGTCCTTCGGGGGTGATGTCGTCGGTCGACCAGGCGGGGGCGAGCACCGTGCGGACGGTGACCTCGCGCATGCCGTGGGCACGCAGTATCCGTTCGATGTCCAGGCTCATGGCCTCGATGGCGGGGCAGCCGGTGTAGGTCGGGGTGAGGTCGACCTCGACCGTGTCCGTGCCGCTGACGTGGATCGCGCGCAGCACGCCCAGCTCCTGGAGCGTGAGGACGGGCAGTTCCGGGTCGGGAACCGAACCGGCCAGCTCGAGGAGCTCTGCCTCCAGGGCGGTGGCCGTCACCATGACGCCCCCGGGTGGCTGCGGTGCAGGTGCTGCATCTCGGCGAGCATTCTCCCGAACGGCTCGGTGTGCAGGCCCTGCCGGCCGGCACCCGCCGACCACGCGCCCGTGCGCGGACCCTCGGGCACGGTCAGGGTGGCCCGGCCGAGTACGTCCGTCATGGACTCCAGCCAGCGGGCCTCCATGCCGGCCCAGTCGGCGTCCAGGCCGTCCACCGGCTGGAACATCTCCCCGGTGTACCGCCACAGCCCCGCGCAGGCGCGCTGCATCCGCTCCCGGCTGACGTCGGTGCCGTCGCCGAGGCGGAGCGTCCACTGCTCGGCGTGGTCGCGGTGGTAGGCGACCTCCTTGACGGCCTTCGCGGCCAGCGGCGCGAACGGACCGTCGCCGGTGGCCAGTTCGGTGTAGAGGAGCTGCTGGTAGGTGGAGAAGTACAGCTGGCGGGCGATGGTGTGCGCGAAGTCGCCGTTCGGCTGCTCGACCAGCTGGAGGTTGCGGAAGGCGCGCTCCTCGCGCAGGTAGGCCAGTTCGTCCTCGTCGCCTGCCATCGACAGCAGTACGCGGGCCTGGCCGAGCAGGTCGAGGGCGATGTTGGCGAGGGCGACCTCCTCCTCCAGGACGGGGGCGTGTCCGGCCCATTCCCCGAGGCGGTGGGAGAGCACCAGGGCGTCGTCGCCGAGGGCGAGTGCGGCTGTCACGGGGACGGTCGTGGTCACAGGTGCTTCACCCCTTCCGGGATCTCGTAGAAGGTCGGGTGCCGATAGGGCTTGTCGGCGGCCGGCTCGAAGAACGGGTCCTTTTCGTCGGGCGAGGAGGCGGTGATCGCGGCGGCGGGGACGACCCAGATCGAGACGCCTTCGCCGCGGCGGGTGTACAGGTCGCGGGCGTTGCGCAGGGCCAGTTCGGCGTCGGGCGCGTGCAGGCTGCCGGCGTGGGTGTGGGAGAGGCCGCGCCGGGAGCGCACGAAGACCTCCCACAGGGGCCAGTCGGTGTTCGTCATGCTCGCGTCTCTCCTGTCCCGGCGGTGGTCTTGGTGTGCTTGGCCGCGTGGGCGGTGGCCGCCTCCCTCACCCAGGCGCCCTCGTCGTGGGCGCGCCTGCGCTGGGTGATCCGCTGCTCGTTGCAGGGGCCGTTGCCCTTGAGGACCTCCCAGAACTCCGACCAGTCGATCGCGCCGAAGTCGTGGTGCCCCCGCTCCTCGTTCCATTTCAGGTCCGGGTCGGGGAGGGTCAGGCCCAGGGACTCGGCCTGCGGGACGCAGATGTCGACGAAGCGCTGGCGCAGCTCGTCGTTCGAGTGGCGCTTGATCTTCCACTCCATCGACTGCGCGGAGTGCTGTGATGCGTCGTCGGGTGGGCCGAACATCATGAGCGAGGGCCACCACCAGCGGTTCACCGCGTCCTGGGCCATGGCGTGCTGTTCCTCGGTGCCCTTGCTGAGGGCCAGCAGCAGCTCGTAGCCCTGGCGTTGGTGGAAGGACTCCTCCTTGCAGATCCGCACCATGGCGCGCGCGTACGGGCCGTAGGAGCAGCGGCACAGGGGGACCTGGTTGGTGATGGCCGCGCCGTCGACCAGCCAGCCGATCGCGCCGACGTCGGCCCAGGTCAGCGTGGGGTAGTTGAAGATCGAGGAGTACTTCTGGCGGCCGTTGTGCAGCTTGTCGAGCAGTTCGTCGCGGCCGGTGCCGAGGGTTTCGGCGGCGCTGTACAGGTACAGGCCGTGGCCGGCCTCGTCCTGGACCTTGGCCATCAGGATCGCCTTGCGGCGCAGACTGGGTGCGCGGGTGATCCAGTTGGCCTCGGGCTGCATGCCGATGATCTCGGAGTGCGCGTGCTGGGCGATCTGGCGGACCAGGGTCGCGCGGTAGGCGTCGGGCATCCAGTCGCGCGGCTCGATGCGTTCGTCGGCGGCCACGGCCGCGTCGAAGGCGCGCTGGTACTCCGCCGTGTCGTCGGCGGTGGCCCGTGTGCCGTCCGCCTCCGGGCGGGCCGTGCGGTGCGCGGCTGCTGTGGCCATGCGGTCCCCCTGACCTCGGGCTCTGCTGGAATTCGGAACCGACCGATCGTTCGGTCCGTGCGTCATCAATGGTGTGCCGGGCCGCTGCCGGGTGTCAACCGCTGTGGAAAACCTTGCGGGCCGCCGGTGGAAAACGGCGGGACGGGCGGGCCGGCGTGGTGAGGGCCACTGCATCGGGCCGTACCCGGGGCTGCGCCGAGCGGCCGGGGCTGAGTACCGTTCCGTGCGAGTGCCGAGGAGTGGCGCTCGGGAAGAGTGCGGCGCCAGTGGCGGTGCCGGGACGACCGGGTGGAAGCGGGGGACGGGGCGACATGGACGCGTACGACGAGGACTCGCAGGCCCCTGACGGGCCCGACGGGTCGACCGGGGCGCGTCGCCCGGAGGTCCCCGAGCGCCGCGGGGATCCCGCCCGCGAGGCCTCCGGCGGCCCCGAGGCCTCCGGCGACCCCAAAGGCTCCCCGCCCCCCGAGGGCTCCCCGCCCCCCGAGTCGGCGCTCCTTCCGGCGGCACTGCGCACCGGCGTCGCCGCCCTCTCCCCGCGCTACCAGGTCGGCGCGGCGGTCGCGCTCGCGGTGGTGGCCGTCGCCGCCTGTGTGCATCTGGCGATGGTGTTCCTGAGTATCGCGCCGGCGAACACGGTGACCAAGCAGCACGGCAAGGCGATAGAGGAGTGGGTGTACCCGGAGTTCGAGCAGAACTGGAAGCTGTTCGCCCCCAACCCGCTGCAGCAGAACATCGCCGTCCAGGCGCGCGCCGAGGTGCGGATGAAGGACGGCAGCCTGCGCACCACCGGCTGGAGGGACCTTTCCGCCCAGGACGGCGCCGACATCGACGGCAGCCTGGTGCCCAGCCACACCCAGCAGAACGAGCTGCGTCGTGCCTGGGACTTCTTCGTCGCCACGCACGGCGCCGACAACCGGCCGGTCGGCATGCGCGGCGCGCTGTCCGAGCAGTACGTGCGCCGGATCGTCGTGATGCGCCTGGGCCGGGAGGACGCGATCAGCCGGGAGGGTGACATCCAGCGCGTTCAGGTCCGCTCCCGCACCACCAATGTGCAGCCGCCCAGGTGGAGCCGCGAGAAGATCTCCGACAAGCCCGTCTTCCGTCTGCTGCCCTGGTGGACGGTGGCCGCCGACGAGGCCGCGGGGGGTGTGCGGTGAACCGTCTGTCCCTGACGCTCTCACGGGGCATCGCCCGCGTCACCGAGTCGCCGCTGGGCCGGTACCAGAGCGCCGTGATCCGCATCGGCTTCGCCGCGACCTGGCTGCTGTTCCTGCTGCGGGAGTTTCCCCACCGCCAGGAGCTGTACGGTCCCGACGGTCCCTGGAGCTGGGACCTCGCCCAGCAGCTGACCTCCGACAACCACGCCTTCACGGCCCTGATGTGGTCCGACGGACAGGCCTGGTTCGAGGCCTTCTACCTGCTGGCGATCCTCTCCAGCGCGGCGCTGCTGCTGGGCTGGCGCACCCGGACCGCGTCCGTGCTGTTCATGGTGGGGGTGCTGTCGCTGCAGAACCGCAGCGTCTTCGTCGGCGACGGCGGCGACAACGTCCTGCACCTGATGTCCTTCTATCTGGTGTTCACGCGGTGCGGCGGGGTGTGGTCGCTGGACGCCCGGCGGGCCGCCCGCCAGGAGGAGGCACGCGCGCGTGGGGAGCGGGTCCGCCCCGACCGGGTGGGGCCGGTGCTGTGGGCGGTGCTCGGTCTCGTCCTCGTCGGGGTGACGCTGGCCGGCCGGTTCGACAACGGCCGGCTGGTGCCCGCGCTGCTGTGGACGGCCTGGGTGGTGCTCGGCCTGTGGGGCGCCGTGCAGCGCCGGGCCGGGGCGCGGGAGCCGCGGATCCTGCTGGACGTGATCGCCAACGTCCTGCACAACGGCGCCCTGTTCGTGATCATGGCCGAGGCCTGCCTGATATACGCCACGGCCGGCTGGTACAAGATCCAGGGCTCGCGCTGGCAGGACGGCACCGCCGTCTACTATCCGCTCCACCTGGACTACTTCTCGCCGTGGCCCGCCCTGGCCGACCTGATGTCCTCCAGCGGCACGATCATGATGATCGTGACCTACGGGACGGTCATGGTGCAGGTCGCCTTCCCGTTCACCCTGTTCAACCGGCGGGTCAAGAACGTCCTGCTGGTGCTGATGATGACCGAGCACGCCGTGATCGCGGTCGTCCTCGGGCTGCCGTTCTTCTCGCTGGCGATGATCACGGCCGACGCGGTCTTCCTGCCGACGTCCATCCTGCTGCTGCTCGGCGGCCTCGCCGCACGCGCCCGTGGCCGGCTGACCCGGCGCGACGGTGACGGCGACCGCGCGCTGCCGCCGCCGCGCTCGCCGGAGGAGAGCACGCGGGGCCGCGTAGGGTTCACGGCATGACCGATCCCGTGACCCGCTGGCGCGAGCGCGCCGGTGCCGCCGTGCTGCTCGACGGGTACCACGCCCTCAAGCACGCCCTGCGCTTCGGCGCGGAGGTCCCGGTGGCGGTCACCACCGACCGGCGGGCCACGCTGGCCCTCGCCGAGGAACTGGCCGGCGACGTCAGGGACTCGCTGGACGCGCTGCTGGTGGAGGTGTCACGGGAGACGTACGCCTCGCTCGTGCCGCGTCCCCACCCGACAGGTGTCGCCGCCCTGGCCGTACGGCCCTCCCGTGAGACCCATCTGCGGGCGCTCGCCCGCACGCCCCGCACCGCGCCGATCGTGGTCCTCGACAACCCGCGCAACCTGGGCAACGCCGGGGCCGTGATCCGGCTGGCCGCCGGTTTCGGGGCGACCGGAGTGGTCACCACCGGCACACTCGACCCCTGGCACCCCACGGTGGTGCGCGGCGGAGCTGGGCTGCACTTCGCGACCGCCGTGGAGCGGCTCGGCGTCGAGGAACTGCCCTCCGGGCCGCTGTTCGCCCTCGATCCGGAAGGCGACGACATCCGGGGCACCAAGCTGCCCGACGACGCCGTCCTGGCCTTCGGCTCGGAGCGCAGCGGCCTGTCGGCGGAGCTGCGCGCGCGTGCCGGCCATCTGCTGCGACTGCCGATGCGCCCCCAGGTCTCCAGCTACAACCTGGCCACGAGTGTGGCCATGACGCTGTACCACTGGAGTGTCACCGGGGGCGCACCCTCGGCTTCCTAGGCCTCCCGGCGGACCTCCACCACCCGGAAGCGGCCCGCCACGAACGCGCCGTCGGTGAGGGCCGCGTTCGCCGCCGGGTTGCCGCCGGAGCCGTGGAAGTCGGAGAAGGCCGCCGTCTGGTTCACGTACACCCCGCCGGTGAGGTTGAGGGACAGCTGGGCGGCCTCCTCCAGGCAGACCTCCTCGACGGCCCGCTCGACCTCCGCGTCGGTGGTGTACGCGCCGACCGTCATGGCGCCCTTCTCGCGGACCGTGCGGCGCAGCAGCTCCACCGCGTCGGTCACCGAGTCGACCGCGACGGCGAAGGAGACGGGGCCGAAGCACTCGCTCATGTAGGCGGCCTCGTCGTCCGGCTTGGCGCCGTCCAGCTTGACGATCACGGGGGTGCGGACGGCCGCCCCCGGGAACTCGGGGTTGGTGATCTCACGGGAGGCGAGGGCGACCTCGCCGAGCCCGGCCGCCGCCTCCAGGCGGGCCTTCACGTCGGGGTTGACGATCGCGCCGAGCAGGGCGTTCGCGCGCGCGTCGTCGCCGAGGAGGCCGTCGACGGCGCGGGCGAGGTCGGCGGTCACCTCGTCGAAGGTCTTGGGGCCCTCGTCGGTGCGGATGCCGTCGCGCGGGATCAGCAGGTTCTGCGGGGTGGTGCACATCTGGCCGCTGTACAGCGACAGCGAGAAGGCCAGGTTGGACAGCATGCCCCGGTAGTCGTCGGTCGACTCCACGACGACCGTGTTGACGCCGGCCTTCTCCGTGTAGACCTGCGCCTGGCGGGCGTTGGCCTCCAGCCAGTCGCCGAAGGACGTCGAGCCGGTGTAGTCGATGATCCGGATCTCGGGGCGGGTGGCGAGGGTCTTGGCGATGCCCTCGCCGGGCCGTTCGGCGGCCAGGGCGACCAGGTTCGGGTCGAAGCCGGCCTCGGTGAGCACCTGGCGGGCGACCTGCACCGTGAGCGCGAGCGGCAGCACCGCCCGCGGGTGCGGCTTGACCAGCACCGCGTTGCCGGTGGCCAGGGAGGCGAACAGGCCCGGGTAGCCGTTCCACGTCGGGAAGGTGTTGCAGCCGATGACCAGGCCGATGCCGCGCGGGACCGGTGTGAACCGCTTGGTCAGCGCCAGCGGGTCGCGCTTGCCCTGCGGCTTGGTCCACTCCGCCGTCTCCGGCGTGCGGACCTGCTCCGCGTACGCGTACGCCACCGCCTCCAGGCCGCGGTCCTGCGCGTGCGGGCCGCCCGCCTGGAACGCCATCATGAAGGCCTGTCCGCTGGTGTGCATGACCGCGTGCGCGAACTCGTGCGTCCGGTCGCTGATCCGCTTCAGGATCTCCACACAGACCACCGCACGGGTCTCCGCGCCCGCGTCCCGCCAGGCCCGCTGTCCCGCCCTCATGGCCGGCAGCAGTACCTCGACGTCCGCGTGCGGGTAGGTCACGCCCAGCTCGATGCCGTACGGCGAGACCTCGCCGCCGACCCAGTCGTCGGTGCCGGGCTGGCCGAGGTCGAGGCGGGTACCGAGGAGGGCGTCGAAAGCGGCCTTGCCCGCCGCCGCGTCCAGGCTGCCGTGCTCACCGTAGGCCTTGGGGTGCTCGGGGTGCGGAGACCAGTACGCGCGCGTGCGGATCGCTTCCAGCGCCTGGTCGAGAGTGGGCCGGTGCTTGGCGATCAGCTCGTGCGCGGTCAGTTCGGCGGCCATGCGGGACCAACTCCTCGTCTGGAGAACTCTTCCTCGAGTTCACGACCTGGCAGAAAGAGCAGCGGGATGGGACGGTCAGAGCTAGAGTAACCGAACGATCGGTCGGGACAAGGGGGTCCGCCGCATCTGTGGAAAACGTCGTGCGGGAGGATCGCGCACATGACAGCACTCGACCTCAGCAGCCCCGTGGCCGTCGTCGGCACCGGCACCATGGGCCAGGGCATCGCCCAGGTCGCGCTGGTCGCCGGCCACCCCGTGCGGCTCTACGACGCCGTTGCCGGGCGTGCCCAGGAGGCGGCCGCAGCGATCGGCGACCGCCTCGACCGGCTCGTGGCGAAGGACCGGCTCACCGCCGCCGAACGGGACGCGGCCCGCGCCCGGCTCACGCCCGCCGCCGGCCTCGCCGAGCTGGCCGACTGTGCGCTGGTGGTCGAGGCCGTCCTGGAGCGGCTGGACGTCAAGCAGCAGCTCTTCCGCGGGCTGGAGGGGATCGTCGCCGACGACTGCCTGCTCGCCACCAACACCTCCTCCCTGTCGGTGACGGCCATCGGCGGCGCCCTCACCCACCCCGGCCGCTTCGTGGGCCTGCACTTCTTCAACCCGGCCCCGCTGCTGCCGCTGGTCGAGGTCGTCTCCGGGTTCGCCACCGACGTCACGTCGGCCACGCGCGCGTACGAGACCGCACGGGCCTGGGGCAAGACCCCCGTGGCCTGCGCGGACACCCCCGGCTTCATCGTCAACCGCATCGCCCGGCCCTTCTACGCCGAGGCCTTCGCCGTCTACGAGGCCCAGGCCGCCGACCCGGCCACCATCGACGCGGTCCTGCGCGAGTGCGGCGGCTTCCGGATGGGCGCCTTCGAGCTGACCGACCTCATCGGGCAGGACGTCAACGAGTCCGTCACCCACTCGGTGTGGCAGTCCTTCTTCCAGGACGTCCGCTTCACGCCCTCGCTCGCCCAGCGCCGGTTGGTCGAGTCCGGGCGGCTCGGCCGCAAGAGCGGCCACGGCTGGTACGACTACGCCGAGGGCGCCGAGCGCCCCGAGCCGCACACCGCCGAGAAGGAGCAGCCGCCCGCCCACGTAACCGCCGAGGGAGGCCTCGGCCCCGCCGCCGACCTGCTCACGCTGATCCGCGAGGCGGGCATCACGGTCCGCGAGGAGGACGAGGACAACGGCACCCGGCTGGTGCTGCCCAGCGGCGGCCAGCTGGTCCTCGCCGACGGCCAGACCTCCGTGGAGTTCCGCGACGTCGTCTACTTCGACCTCGCCCTCGACTACCGCAAGGCCACCCGCATCGCCCTGTCCGCCTCCCAGGACACCTCGCCGCAGACCCTCGCCGAGGCCACCGGCCTCTTCCAGGCGCTCGGCAAGGACGTCAGCGTCATCGGCGACGTGCCCGGAATGATCGTCGCCCGCACGGTCGCCCGGCTCGTCGACCTCGCGCACGACGCCGTCGCCAAGGGCGTGGCCACCGAGGAGGACGTCGACACCGCGATGCTCCTGGGCGTCAACCACCCGCTCGGCCCCTTCGAGTGGAGCCGCAGGCTCGGCCGCGGCTGGGCCTACGACCTCCTGGACGACCTGCACCTGCGCGACCCCTCCGGCCGGTACGCGCCGTCCCTCGCGCTCTACCGTCACGCGTACGCCACCGACAAGCGGGAGGGCACCCCATGACCACCGCCAAGCGCGACACGTACACCCCCGAGACGCTGCTCTCCGTCGCCGTCCAGGTCTTCATCGAGCGTGGTTACGACGGCACCTCCATGGAGCACCTCTCCAAGGCGGCCGGCATCTCCAAGTCCTCGATCTACCACCACGTCAGCGGCAAGGAGGAACTGCTGCGCCGGGCCGTCAGCCGGGCGCTGGAGGGCCTGTTCGGGATCCTCGAGGAGGAGCACGCGCGCGTGGGGCGTCCCGCGGACCGTCTGGAGCACGTCGTGCGGCGCACGGTCGAGGTGCTCATATCCGAGCTGCCCTACGTGACGCTGCTGCTGCGCGTGCGCGGCAACACCGAGACCGAGCGCTGGGCGCTGGAGCGGCGCCGCGACTTCGACCACCGGGTCGCCGAGCTGCTGAAGGCCGCGGCCGCCGACGGCGACATAAGAGGCGACGTCGACGTGCGCCTGGCCACCCGGCTGGTCTTCGGCATGATCAACTCCGTCGTGGAGTGGTACCGGCCGGACACCCGCGGTGCCAGCGGCCGCGAGGTGGCCGACGCGGTGGTCCGGCTCGCCTTCTCGGGCCTGCGGCAGAGCTGAGGCCGGGCCCTCTCCGACCGGGGCCCCTCCGACGGAGGCCCGACCGGGCCCCCTGCGACCGGGCCCCCTGCGACCGGGGTCCCTCTGACCGGGGCGCGACCTGGACCCTCCGACTCAGGTCTCCGGCTCCAGGTCCTCCTCCTCGAACACCAGCAGCGTGCGGGTACTGAGGACCTCGGGGATCGCCTGGAGCCGGGTGAGCACCAGCTCGCGCAACGCCCTGTTGTCGGGCGTGTGCACCAGCAGCAGAACGTCGAAGTCGCCGCCCACCAGGGCGATGTGGGAGGCGCCGGGCAGCTGTCTGAGCTGTTCGCGGACCGTGCGCCATGAGTTCTGGACGATCTTCAGCGTGATGTACGCCGACGTGCCGTGCCCCGCCCGCTCGTGGTCGACGCGGGCACTGAACCCCCGGATCACCCCGTCCTCGACCAGACGGTTGATGCGCGCGTAGGCGTTGGCACGGGAGACGTGGACGCGCTCGGCCACGGACCGTATCGAGGCCCGGCCGTCCGCCTGCAGGATCTTCAGGATGTCCTGGTCGATGGCGTCCAGCGGACGCGGCGGTGGCAGAACGGCTCCGTCCCGCGGTCCGTCGGCCATTTGTTCAGTTGCCATGTCCCCCCGCTTCATCGCCGTAGACGTCCTGCATTCATTCCAGGTTGCGGAGAACCGTTTGTCCACAGCCTGACGGGGCCTGTAGCCAAAATGTGCCGACGACCGAACAATCGGTAGGTGAGGCGAGTCACAGCCGACGCGCCTCCCGTAGCCACTCCCACGAGGAGGTGCCGTCATGACGGTCATGGAGCAGCGGGGCGCGTACCGGCCATCGCCGCCGCCCGCCTGGCAGCCCCGTATGGACCCCGCGCCGCTGCTGCCCGACGCCGAGCCCTACCGCGTCCTCGGCACCGAGGCGGCCGCCAAGGCCGACCCGGACCTGCTGCGCCGGCTGTACGCCCAGCTGGTGCGCGGCCGACGCTACAACGCGCAGGCCACCGCGCTGACCAAGCAGGGCCGCCTCGCCGTCTACCCCTCCAGCACCGGACAGGAGGCCTGCGAGGTCGCCGCCGCCCTGGCCCTGGAGGAGCGCGACTGGCTCTTCCCCAGCTACCGCGACACCCTCGCCGTGGTCGCCCGGGGCGTCGACCCCGTCGAGGCGCTCACCCTGCTGCGCGGCGACTGGCACAGCGGCTACGACCCCCACGCCCACCGTGTGGCACCCCTCAGCACCCCGCTGGCCACCCAGCTCCCGCACGCCGTCGGCCTCGCGCACGCCGCCCGCCTCAAGGGCGACGACGTGGTCGCGCTCGCCATGGTCGGCGACGGCGGCACCAGCGAGGGCGATTTCCACGAGGCCCTCAACTTCGCCGCCGTCTGGCAGGCACCGGTCGTCTTCCTGGTGCAGAACAACGGCTTCGCCATCTCCGTCCCGCTCGCCAAGCAGACCGCCGCGCCCTCCCTGGCCCACAAGGCCGTCGGCTACGGCATGCCGGGCCGGCTGGTCGACGGCAACGACGCGGCCGCCGTTCACGAGGTGCTCAGCGACGCCGTACGGCACGCGCGGGCGGGCGGCGGACCCACCCTGGTGGAGGCGGTGACGTACCGCATCGACGCCCACACCAACGCCGACGACGCCACCCGCTACCGCGGCGACGCCGAGGTGGAGGCCTGGCGCGCCCACGACCCGATCCGGCTGCTGGAACAGGAGCTGACCGCGCGCGGCCTGCTCGACGAGGCCGGTGTCGAGGCCGCCCGCCATGACGCCGAGGAGATGGCTGCGGACCTGCGAGAACGCATGAACCGGGACCCCGAACTGAACCCCATGGACCTCTTCGACCACGTCTACGCCGAGACCACCGCGCAACTGCGCGAGCAGCGCGCCCTGTTGCGCGCCGAGCTCGAGGCCGAGCAGGACGACCAGGAAGGCGGCCCGCGATGACCACGGTCGCCGTCAAGCCCGCCACCATGGCGCAGGCCCTCACGCGCGCGATGCGCGACGCGATGGCCGCCGATCCCTCCGTGCACGTCATGGGCGAGGACGTCGGCACCCTCGGCGGTGTCTTCCGCGTCACCGACGGGCTCGCCAAGGAGTTCGGCGAGGACCGCTGCACCGACACCCCGCTCGCAGAAGCGGGCATCCTCGGCGCCGCCGTCGGCATGGCCATGTACGGCCTGCGCCCGGTCGTCGAGATGCAGTTCGACGCCTTCGCCTACCCGGCGTTCGAGCAGCTGATCAGCCATGTCTCCCGGATGCGCAACCGCACCCGCGGCCGGATGCCCCTGCCGATCACCGTGCGCGTCCCCTACGGCGGCGGCATCGGCGGCGTCGAGCACCACAGCGACTCCTCCGAGGCCTACTACATGGCCACCCCGGGCCTCCACGTCGTCACGCCCGCGACCGTCGCCGACGCCTACGGCCTGCTGAGGCAGGCCATTGCCTCCGACGACCCGGTGGTCTTCCTGGAGCCCAAGCGGCTCTACTGGTCCAAGGACTCCTGGAACCCCGAGCAGCCCACGGACGTCGAGCCCATCGGCCGCGCCGTGGTGCGGCGGCCCGGGAGCAGCGCCACGCTCCTCACCTACGGCCCGTCCCTGCCGGTCTGCCTGGAGGCCGCCGAGGCGGCCCGGGCGGAGGGCTGGGACCTGGAAGTGGTCGACCTGCGCTCCTTGGTGCCGTTCGACGACGAGACGGTGTGCGCGGCCGTCCGGCGCACCGGGCGCGCGGTCGTCGTGCACGAGTCGACCGGATTCGGCGGCCCCGGCGGCGAGATCGCGGCCCGGATCACCGAGCGCTGCTTCCACCACCTGGAGGCGCCGGTGCTGCGCGTGGCCGGCTTCGACCTCCCCTACCCGCCGCCGATGCTGGAGCGGCACCACCTGCCCGGCGTCGACCGCATCCTGGACGCCGTGGCGCGCCTGCAGTGGGAGGCCGAGGGCTGATGGCACAGGTGCTGGAGTTCAAGCTCCCCGACCTCGGCGAAGGCCTCACCGAGGCGGAGATCGTCCGCTGGCTGGTGCAGGTCGGTGACGTCGTCGCCGTCGACCAGCCGGTCGTGGAGGTCGAGACGGCCAAGGCGATGGTCGAGGTCCCCTGCCCGTATGGGGGCGTGGTCACCGCCCGCTTCGGCGAGGAGGGCACGGAACTGCCCGTCGGCGCCCCGCTGCTGACGGTGGCGGTGGGGCCCGAGGCCCCCCGGACCGCGGGAGGGGACGCCGAGGGATCGGGCAACGTCCTCGTCGGATACGGCACCTCCGAAGCGCCGACGCGGCGCCGAAGGGTGCGGTCGGCGGCCGCCAACGGTCAGGTGAGGGAGCCCGCTCCGGCACCCCCCGCCCAGCCCGCTCCGGCACCTCCCGCCCCCGGGCCGGCGCCCGCCGAGGGACCGGTCCCCGTGATCTCCCCGCTGGTGCGCCGACTCGCCCGGGACAACGGCCTGGACCTGCGGCAGCTGAGCGGTTCGGGACCTGACGGGCTGATCCTGCGGGCAGACGTCGAGGGCGCGCTGCGAGCCAAGGCCGCCCCGGCCCCCGTGACGGAGGAACCGGCCGCCCGCGTCTCCCCCGTCCGCAACGGCATCCGCACCCCCCTCCAGGGCGTCCGGGGCGCCGTAGCCGACAAGCTCTCCCGCAGCCGGCGTGAGATCCCCGACGCCACCTGCTGGGTCGACGCCGACGCGACGGAACTCATGCGCGCACGATCCGCCATGAACGCCGCCGGAGCACCGAAGATCTCCCTCCTCGCGCTGCTCGCCCGGATCTGCACCGCCGCCCTCGCGCGCCACCCGGAGCTGAACTCCTACGTCGACACCGAGGCCCGCGAGGTCGTGCAACTCGACCAGGTGCACCTCGGGTTCGCCGCGCAGACCGAGCGCGGGCTCGTCGTGCCGGTCGTCCGGGACGCCCACGCGCGCGACGCCGAATCGCTGACCGCGGAGTTCGCCCGGCTCACCGAGGCCGCCCGGACCGGGACACTCACGCCCGGGGAACTCACCGGGGGGACCTTCACGCTGAACAACTACGGCGTCTTCGGCGTCGACGGCTCCACCCCGATCATCAACCACCCCGAGGCCGCCATGCTCGGCGTCGGCCGCATCGTCCCCAAGCCCTGGGTGCACGAGGGCGAGCTGGCCGTGCGCCAGGTCGTCCAGCTCTCGCTCACCTTCGACCACCGGGTGTGCGACGGCGGCACGGCGGGCGGCTTCCTGCGGTACGTGGCGGACTGTGTGGAACAGCCGGCGGTGCTGCTGCGCACCCTGTGACCCCGCAGCAGGGCCCGGGGAACGCCGCACGCGAGTGTTCCCCGCGGCGCCCCTCGCCGCCCCTCGGTTCCCTGTGATCAGCACGGCACGCATACTCGGGGGGTGACCGAGAACGCTCCCGCCGGCCCCGGCCCCGGCCCCGCCGCGCCGTACGACGCCGTCGTGCTGGCCGGCGGGGCCGCCCGGCGGCTCGGCGGGGCCGACAAGCCCGGACTGCGGGTCGGCGGGCGCGCGCTGCTCGACCGGGTGCTCGCGGCCTGCGCCGGCGCGGCCACGACCGTCGTCGTCGCCGACCCCCGGCCCACCGCCCGCCCGGTGCGCTGGACGCGTGAGCAGCCACCCGGCGCCGGCCCCGTCGCCGCGCTGGAGGCGGGCCTGCGGCTCACCACCGCCGGGCACACGGTCGTCCTCTCCGCCGACCTGCCGTTCCTCGAAACGGCCACCCTGGAGCGGCTGTTGACCGGCCTGCGGGAGGCGGGCGCCGACGGCGCGCTGCTCACCGACGCCGACGGCCGCGACCAGCCGCTCGTCGCCGCCTACCGCACCGCCGCGCTGCGCCGCGAACTGGCCGCCCTCGCCGCCGCGCACGACGGCCTGACGGGCCTGCCCTTGCGCCGGCTGACCGGCGCCCTGCATCTCACCCGCGTCCCGGACCCGCTCGCGTCCTTCGACTGCGACACCTGGGACGACATCGTCAACGCCAGGGCACGCATCAGGGAGCATGGGCACGTGTTGGATGAATGGATCTCCGCAGTCAAGGACGAGCTGGGCATCGACCTGGACGTCGACACCGGCGCCCTGCTCGACCTGGCCCGTGACGCCGCGCACGGCGTGGCCCGGCCCGCCGCGCCGCTGACCACCTTCCTCGTCGGCTACGCCGCCGCCCGCGGCGAAGGCGGCCCGGAGGCGGTCGCCGAGGCCGCCCGCAAGGCCGCCGCGCTGGCGCTGCGCTGGGAGGAAGAGAACCAGGAGAAGAACGAGACCGAGGAGAAGACAGAGAAAGGCGCGGGCCCCTCCGGCCCGGACGCCGGATGACCGCCCCCGGCATCCGGGCCGGAGCGCCCGCCGAGGACAGCGACGACCTCGACGTCGAGGAGGCCCTGGCCCTCGTGAGGGAACCGAACGACGCCAGCGACGCACCCGCGCCCACCCCCGCCCAGGGCGAGCAGCGGCACGTGCGGCACAAGGCCACGCCCTGGCCCCGGGCCCGCGCGATCGCCGCGCGCGCCGCCCGCTCGGGAAGCCGCGCCACCCCCGTCTCCGTCTCCCTCGCCGACGCCCTCGGCCTGGTCCTTGCCGCCCCGCTCGACGCGCTCACCGACCTGCCCTCCTTCGACACCTCCGCGATGGACGGCTGGGCCGTCGCCGGACCCGGGCCGTGGGAGGTACGGGAGGAGGGCGTGCTCGCCGGACACGCCCAGCCCGGGCCGCTCACCGACGGCGAGGCGGTCCGCATCGCGACCGGCGCCCGTATCCCGGGCGACACCACTGCCGTCCTGCGCACCGAACACGGCCGCACGGACGCCCAGGGGCGGCTCCACGCCACCCGCGAGGTAAGCCACGGCCAGGACATCCGCCCGCGGGGCCAGGAGTGCCGCAGCGGCGATCAGCTGCTCCCCGTCGGCACCCTCATCACCCCGGCCGTCCTGGGCCTGGCCGCGGCCGCCGGATACGACGCCGTCACCGCCGTTCCCCGTCCACGGGCAGAAGTCCTCGTCCTCGGCGACGAGTTGCTCACCGAGGGACTCCCGCACGACGGGCTGATCCGGGACGCGCTCGGCCCGATGCTGCCGCCCTGGCTCCGCGCGCTCGGCGCCGAGGTCACCGCGGTACGCCGACTGGGTGACGACGCCAAGGCCCTGCGCAAGGCGCTCACCAGCTCCACGGCCGACCTCGTCGTCACCACCGGTGGCACCGCGGCCGGACCCGTCGACCACGTCCACCCGACCCTGGACCGCATCGGCGCCGAACTCCTCGTCGACGGTGTCAAGGTGCGCCCCGGCCACCCCATGCTGCTGGCCCGCACCAAGGAGAACCAGCACCTCGTCGGCCTGCCCGGCAACCCCCTCGCGGCCGTCTCCGGCCTGCTCACGCTCGCCGAGCCCCTGCTGCGCACCCTGGCCGCCCGCCCCGCCCCGGAGCCGTACACGCTGCCGCTCAGGGAGGCGGTGCAGGGGCATCCGTACGACACCCGGCTCATCCCCGTGGTGCTGCGCGG
Source organism: Streptomyces sp. NPDC007905 (assembly GCF_042959345.1). Taxonomy (NCBI): domain Bacteria; kingdom Bacillati; phylum Actinomycetota; class Actinomycetes; order Kitasatosporales; family Streptomycetaceae; genus Streptomyces; species Streptomyces sp. NPDC007905. The sequence goes on from NZ_JBIBKS010000002.1 coordinate 274,959, forward strand.
CGACCATGCCGTGCCGCTGCACTACAACGGCCCGGCCATGCTGCGCGGCATCGCCGCAGCCGACGCGCTGGCCGTCGTACCACCGGGTGGCGCCCGGCAGGGGGAGGAGGCGGAGCTGCTGGACCTGCCGTGGGCGACGGCCGGAATCGGGGTGTGTTTCACGTGAAACTTCCGGGCCATGACGCCATCGCCCGCCAAGCGGACGAACATCGGGTGTGTGCGTGAGGAGGAGAACGCCCCGCTGCTCAAGCAGTCCGGCGCCAACGCCGTCATCACCAGCTCCGGCGCGGCCGGCCGGCTGATCGGGCTGTCCGTGCTCACCCCCGCGGCCGGGCTGGTCATGGAGGACCTGATCCAGCAGGGCAGCGGTCTGGACCTCATCGAACGCCCGGTGGTCCGGGCCGGGGTGGGCAGGTCGCCGCGCGAGACGGACGACCTCGTGGTGAGCGTCGTACGCGGACACCGGGTGCTCGGTCACGACGACCCGTCCATCGGCACGCTCCAGCTGACCGACCGCCTGATCACCATCGTCCGCGCGACCCCCGGCGCCCGGTCGCCCCGGACACCCGCCCGCTTCCCCACGACTGAGTGGGCCTGCCCCGGAGGCGGGGCGGGCGGGGAGTAGCGTCGCGTCCATGCATGCGATCACGATTCCCGAACCTGGTGGGCCCGAGGCGCTGGTGTGGGCGGAGGTCCCCGACCCGGTGCCCGGCGAGGGCGAGGTGCTGGTCGAGGTGGTGGCCAGCGCCGTCAACCGTGCCGACATCCTGCAGCGGCAGGGCTTCTACAACCCGCCGCCCGGCGCGTCCGAGTACCCCGGCCTGGAGTGCTCCGGCAGGATCGCCGCGCTCGGCCCCGGAGTCTCCGGCTGGGCCGTCGGCGACGAGGTGTGCGCGCTGCTCGCGGGCGGCGGCTACGCCGAGAAGGTCGCCGTTCCGGCCGGGCAACTGCTGCCCGTGCCCGACGGTGCCGAGCTGAAGCAGGCGGCCGCGCTGCCCGAGGTGGTCAGCACGGTCTGGTCCAACGTCTTCATGATCGCCCACCTGCGCCCGGGCGAGACCTTGCTGGTGCACGGCGGCTCCAGCGGCATCGGCACGATGGCGATCCAGCTGGCCAAGGCCATCGGCGCCAGGGTCGCGGTGACCGCCGGGACGAAGGAGAAGCTGGACGTCTGCGCCGAGCTGGGCGCGGACGTCCTCATCAACTACCGGGAGCAGGACTTCGTCGCCGAGATCCGGCAGGCCACGGACGGGGCGGGCGCCGACGTCATCCTCGACAACATGGGGGCCAAGTATCTGGACCGCAATGTCCAGGCGCTCGCCGTCAACGGGCGGCTCGCGATCATCGGCATGCAGGGCGGGGCCAAGGCCGAGCTGAACATCGGCGCGCTGCTGAACAAGCGGGCCGCGATCAGCGCGACCTCGCTGCGGGCCCGGCCGCTGGGTGAGAAGGCAGCCATCGTGGCCGCGGTACGCGAGCATGTGTGGCCCCTGCTGGCGTCGGGGCAGATCCGCCCGGTCGTCGACCGCGAGCTGCCGATGCCGGAGGCTGCCGAGGCACACCGGGTGGTGGAGGCGAGCGGGCACATCGGGAAGGTGCTGCTGGTCGCGCCGTAACGGGCCGATCAGCTTCGCCGTACCCGCAGGCCCAGGAAGGCCAGGCCCAGGCCCAGGCCGATGAGAACCAGGCCGGTGCCCAGGGGCAGGATCCGCAGGGCCGGTTCGCCGGGGGCCTGGCCCTGGTGGACGGCGTTCTGGGCCTCGGGTGTCAGCGGGGGCCGGGCGGGGTCCAGCCCGGCCTCCTCGGGCGAGTCGGAGGCCGCCGGAGTTCCGGCCGGGGGGTCCGCCGTCTCGGGCTCCTCCGGGTAGCCGTCCTCCGGGTCCGCGGTGACCGTGCCGGTGTCGTCGTCGCCCTCCTCCTCGGCGGCCGGCCCGTCCGGGCGGCCCGGCCGCATCCGCCCCTCACCGGCGCGGCTTCCGGCCCGCGACGGCTCCACCGCGGAGGCGGAGAAACGGGGGGTCCGTGCGGCCGGGGAGGCGTGCGCGGTGAGCCGGGCCGAGGGCGTGGGGGAGCCCGGCGGGGCGGTTTCCGCGCCGTACGCGGTGGCCGTGCCGCAGACCGGCGTGGCCGTCGCGAGGACGAGCAGCAGCCGTGCGAGGCGGAGCGTGAGTCGCAGCCATGGAGTCACGGCGGTGACCTCCCGGAGCCCATTCGTCGAAACACCGACGAGAGCCAGCCTCACATTCCACGGCGAACGGGGCATTTCAGATTAGGCCGACAGGTCTAAAGGGTGGATCAGCCCCATGAGGGGGCAGCACGGTGATGAGGTGCAGGCGTGCGAGAGAATGGCGGCATGGAGATGCCGAGGAACGAACGGTCGCCGGAGAATCCCCAGATCCTGGTCGTGGGCCAGGACGGCATGGCGATTGGTGGCGGCGGAGACGACGACCCCCGCGAGATCCCGGTGACGGAGCAGGTCGAACAGCCGGCCAAGGTCATGCGGATCGGCAGCATGATCAAGCAGCTCCTGGAGGAGGTGCGCGTGGCACCCCTGGACGAGGCCAGCCGGGTGCGGTTGAAGGAGATCCACGCCAGCTCGGTGAAGGAGCTGGAGGACGGCCTGGCGCCGGAGCTGGTCGAGGAGCTGGAGCGGCTCTCCCTGCCGTTCACGGACGAGGCGACCCCGAGCGACGCGGAACTGCGGATTGCCCAGGCCCAGTTGGTGGGCTGGTTGGAGGGCTTGTTCCACGGGATCCAGACGACCCTGTTCGCCCAGCAGATGGCCGCGCGGGCCCAGCTGGAGCAGATGCGCCGCGCGCTCCCGCCGGGTGTGGGAGGCCCCGACGTCGGCGACGACACCCGAACCGGTGGCCGCTCGGGCGGGCCGTACCTGTAAGCCGTTCACGCGAAAGGGCCCGTTCGCCGGGCCCTTTCGGCGTCTGCGGGGACCTCTGTCCCGCAGGATCACTCGTCACTGCGGGGGATTGCCCGTCGAGACACTCAGCTCGACGCTCTGGCCGCCCTTGGAATCCACATCGGTGCCCGGGCTGGGGAACTGGTCCAGGACGGTCCCGTCGCCCCAGGTGTTGTTGTCTTCCTTCTTGATCTCGTACTTCCAGCCCGCGGCCTGGAAGCACGCCTTCACGGAGTCGATGTACTTGTAACGGAAGTCGGGTATCCGGATCTTGTGGGGATCGCTGTACGACTCCTGCGGCTCCGTGCACTCGGTCTTGTCGATCGTCTTCGACGTGTCGGGACCCCGGTAGCCCGTCCCGTGGGTCGACGTCGAGGGGCTGGCACCGCCGCCCTTGTTGTCCTCGCCGCCACTGTTCAGCGTCAGCGCGACGATCAGGCCGACGACCGCGACGAGGGACACGACGACGGACCCGATGATCACCGGCTTGTTGCCCTTGCCGCCGCTGGGGGGCTGACCCGCGGTCCGGGGCGTGAGGTCGTACGGCGCAGGGGTCGACGGCGACTGCTGCCCGTACGCCACCGGCGGGGTCGGGTAGCCACCCTGCTGCGGATAGCCGTACGCCGGGGCCGGGGTGGGCGCCGGCGTGCCGTACGGATGCGGGGCCGGAGTCGGCTGGTACGGCGTCTGGACCGGGCCGGTGGGCGCCGGGGTCGCCTGGTCGACCGGCGGGAAAACGGCGGAGCCGACGCCCGCGCCGCTCTGCGTCGGTGCGGCGCCCGGCACGATGCTCGGCGCCGCCGCCTGGAAGGAGGCGGCGATGCGCAGGCACTCGTCGCGCATGGACTCGGCGGTCGGGAAGCGCTCGTTCGGGTTCTTCTTCAGTGCACGGGCGACCAGCGCGTCCACCGCGGGCGGCAGGGAGCGGTTGACCGAGGAAGGAGCCACCGGCTCCTCCTGCACGTGGGCGTACGCGATCGCCAGCGCGGAGTCCGCGTCGAACGGCAGCCGCCCGGTGACCAGCTGGAACAGCATGACGCCGACCGAGTACAGGTCGGAGCGGGCGTCCACGCCGCGCCCGAGGGCCTGCTCGGGCGAGAGGTACTGCGGGGTGCCGACGACCATGCCGGTCTGGGTCATGGAGGTGACCCCGGACTGCATGGCGCGGGCGATGCCGAAGTCCATCACCTTGATCACGCCGCGCTTGGTCATCATCACGTTGCCCGGCTTGATGTCGCGGTGGACCAGCCCCATCTCGTGACTGATCTCCAGCGCGGCCAGCACATCCGCGGTGATCTTCAGCGCCTTGTCGGCGGGCATCGCGCCGAACTGCCGGATGTCCTCCTCGAGGACCGAGCCCAGCGGGCGGCCCTCGATGTACTCCATGACGATGTACGGCGTCGTCATGCCGTTCAGCTCGTCCTCGCCGGTGTCGAAGACGGAGACGATGTTGGTGTGCGTGAGCTTGGCCACGGCCTGTGCCTCGCGGCGAAAGCGCTCGCGGAAGGCCTGTTCCCGGCCCAGTTCCGTGTGCAGGGTCTTGATCGCGACCTGGCGGTCCAGCACGGCGTCGTACGCCAGGTGCACCGAGGCCATGCCGCCCTCACCGAGCAAGTCGCGCAGCTGGTAACGACCGCCGGCCAGCGCCCGCCCCGCGTACCGGCCCTGTGCGCCGTCCTGGCTCATCTCTCCGCGTCCCCCACTGGCCGTCCGGCGCCGTCATTGAGCGGAACACGCGCGGAACATGCCTTGATCGAATGTGTCATTCCCGGCCAGTCTGCCCCAGGGCACCGACACGTCAAGCGCGGTGCCCGTTCCGTGACCGTACGAGAAAGAAGCGTCGCGGAAGCGTTACGGCGGACGTGCGGCCGGTACACGGAATTTGCACGAGAGCGCGTGCTAGAGGTTTCATGACCGGTCCGTCCGGGGCCGGTCCCGGTGCCGGATCCGGACCGGCGGCCCCCGCGAAGGCTGTAGCGTGGCCGCTGGAGACCGTAACAACACCGCGCGCACCGCGGGCAGAAACGACGGCGAGGACCGATGGCACAGACGCACAGCGCCCAGGGCCCGTCCGACCCCGAGGCGACTGGCGGCGGCATGTCAGACACGCCGGAGATGTGGGGCAACGGAGGGCTCGTCGGCGACGGCCGGTACCGGCTGACCCACCGGCTGGGCCGCGGCGGCATGGCCGAGGTGTTCGCCGCCGAGGACGTCCGCCTGGGCCGCACGGTCGCGGTCAAACTGCTCCGCGCCGACCTGGCCGAGGACCCGGTCTCCAAGGCCCGCTTCACGCGCGAGGCCCAGTCGGTGGCCGGGCTCAACCACCACGCGATCGTCGCCGTGTACGACTCCGGCGAGGACTTCGTGGGCGGCCAGTCCGTGCCGTACATCGTGATGGAGCTGGTCGAGGGCCGCACCATTCGCGACCTGCTGTTGAACGCCGAGGCGCCGGGCCCCGAGCAGGCCCTGATCATCGTCTCCGGGGTACTGGAGGCGCTCGCCTACTCGCACCAGCACGGCATCGTGCACCGCGACATCAAGCCCGCCAACGTGATCATCACCGACAACGGCGCCGTCAAGGTCATGGACTTCGGCATCGCCCGCGCCCTGCACGGCGCGTCGACAACGATGACTCAGACCGGCATGGTCATGGGCACCCCGCAGTACCTCTCCCCGGAGCAGGCGCTCGGCAAGGCCGTCGACCACCGCTCCGACCTGTACGCGACCGGCTGCCTGCTGTACGAACTCCTCGCCCTGAGGCCGCCGTTCACCGGCGAGACCCCGCTGTCGGTGGTCTACCAGCACGTCCAGGACATCCCGACTCCGCCGTCCGATGTCTCCGAGGCCTGCCCGCCCGAGCTGGACGGCCTGGTCATGCGCTCGCTCGCCAAGGAGCCCGACGACCGGTTCCAGACGGCCGAGGAGATGCGCGGCCTGATCCAGTACGGCCTGCAGATGCTGTACGACCAGGGCGGCCACACGGGCACCTGGAACACCGGGCCGGTGGAGACGCACGACGGCCGGCACACCCCGGCGGGCGGTTTCGCGGGTACGACCGCGATGCAGCACCCCGGCAACTTCGGCGCGGGCACCGCGCAGATCCCGAAGCCGATCCTGCCCACCGGGTACGGGGGCGACGACGGCGGGTTCGAGGGGCACGGCAACCGGGGCAGCGGCCGCGGCAAGCTGTGGATCCTGGCCGTCTTCGCGGTGATCGCGATCACGGCGGGCGTCGCGCTGGCGCTCAACCACAAGAACGGCGACAGCGGCAACGGCGGCGACACCAAGCCGACGACGACGCACTCGAAGTCCACGAAGGACGAGACGGCCTCCGAGACGCCGTCCGACGACTCCACCGGCCGGCCCTCGGACACGTCCACGAACACCGGCACGGACACGGGCACCGGCTCGAACTGGCCACCGTCGTACACCCCGTCGTCGACCCCGTCCGACACGGCCACCTCCTACCCGACCGACGAGCCGACGGACCCGCAGACCTCGCAGCAGCCGACGGACCCGCAGACCACCCCGTCGCAGCCGACGGACCCGGCGGGCGGGGGCACGGACGCGGGCACCGCCGACGGCGGCACGGACGCGGGCAGCACGGCCGGCACCACGAGCGGCGACGGGACTTGAAGGCCTCCGACACCGTCCGCCCCGGCGTCCCCCTGAGGCGCGACGGGTAGGTCGCGTCACGCACGCCTGCGCGCCACGGTTCCCCGCGCGCGTGCCGTTGCGTACGACGGCTCCCGGCGCGCGTGCCGTTCGCGTACGGCGTCGGCGGGCGGCCGTTCGCCGTGCACGCCTGGTGCGGCGGTTCACCCGGCGGTCATTCCACGAAGGCGTCGCACACCGCGTCGTACTCCCGTGTCCACCACCCCGCGAGCGCCGAGGCGGCCGGGAACTGGCAGTCCGCGCGGGTGTCCCCGCGCTCGTAGTGCCAGCGCAGCATCCAGAAGTCGTTCAGGCGCTCCCACCACACCCGGTGCACCGCCGCCGCGAGCTCCGAGGGCGTGGCGCGGGCCGCGCGCCGGTACGCGCGCGCGTACGCCCGCACCTTGCACAGGTCCAGTGCCCCCGCGGGCCGTACGAAGAAGATCACGGCGGCGCGTACGGCCTCCTCGGCGCGGGGCTGCACGCCGAGCCGGTCCCAGTCGACGATGGCGGCCGGTGCGTCTCCCTTGTAGAGCAGGTTGAACGGGTGGAAGTCGCCGTGCACCCAGCCCACCGAACCGCCGCGCGGCGGGCGCCGGTGCGCGTGCTGCTCCAGGAGCGCGCGGCGCTCCAGGAGCCGGTGGCGGGCCAGTGCGTCGAAGGCGTCGGCGGGGCGGTGGCGGTGGACGTGGGTGAGCAGGTCGTCGATGAGCGCGAAGGTGGCGGCCGGATCGGCGCTCTCCACGGGATGGGGGCCGGTGGCGGGGCGCGCGCGCCGCTTGGGGGGCATCACCCGCTCCAGGCAGGCGTGGACGGCGCCCAGGAGCGCCCCGAGGCGGGCGCTCTCCGCTCGGGTCAGCTGGCCGCCGTGGCGGTGCCGGCCGTCGATCCAGGGGTGCAGGGCGTAGGCGTGGCCGCCGACGACGGCGACGGTACGGCCCTCGCGGTGTGCGAGGGGCGGGGCGACCGGCACACCGAGGTCGGCCAGGCGCTGGGTGGCCCGGTGTCTGCGTTCGATGGCGGCGGGGTCGGCGGTGTCGGGGTCGAAGTGGTGCTTCAGGAAGTAGCGGCCGCGGGTGGTGCTGAGCCGGTAGCCCCGGTTGAGCAGCCCCTGGTCGACGGGCTCGCACGTGACGGCGGTGCCGGCGGCGTACAGGCGCAGCAGAGCGCCCAGAGGGGGCGCGTGGGGCAGAAGGGGTGGTACACATGAGCGCGGCACGCGCCAGATGCTAGGGCACGAAAAGCGGCCTTGAGCTGGGGCGTATCACAGACAGTCATCAGTGGTCGCTTTCGGTCACGCGGTGCACTACGGCGAACAAAGGTCCGGCTCGAAGGGCCCGCGAGGGCCGGGTCGCGCCGCCCACGGCGGGTGGCCGGAATCCGCAACGGCGCCGCGGCGGCTGTTTCCACCCCGTCGGGCCCCTCGTCCAGCGTGAATACCCGGATTTTTCCGCTTTCGCGTGCGAGGCCAGTGTCACACGCAGGCTCTTCCCGTGTCCGGGGTCGCCGGGATAACGTGCCGTAGCTCCGGCCTCCTGCAAGGCTGTGACCAGCGGCCTTCCAGCCCCTGCGGATTTACTTGGAAATCCAAGCAAAAACGCAGGTCAGGAGGGGTTTCACAGAAATGTGGAGCACTGGGTAACGTAACAGTCGCAGGGCGCTCGCCGGGGCACCTGTCACGCCTGTTCCCGGCCGAGTGGCACCCACCCCGTGCCCCGGTGGTCGAAAACAGGTGAGCCGCACTGGCCTACCGGCAACCCCGGGGGCCGGAACGACGGAGGAGCACACGTGACCGTGGACAGCAGTGCCGCGCGCAAGCCGCGACGCAGCGCCGCAGGCAAGGCCGGCACCACCGGCACCAAGCGCACCACCCGCACCACCCCCCAGAGCACCGACCTGGAACTCGTGCAGCTCCTGACGCCCGAGGGCAAGCGGGTCAAGAACGCGGAGTACGACGCGTACGTCGCCGGGATCACCCCCGACGAGCTGCGCGGTCTGTACCGCGACATGGTGCTCACCCGCCGCTTCGACGCGGAGGCCACCGCTCTGCAGCGCCAGGGCGAGCTGGGCCTGTGGGCCTCGCTGCTGGGCCAGGAGGCCGCCCAGATCGGCTCCGGCCGGGCCACCCGCGAGGACGACTACGTCTTCCCGACCTACCGCGAGCACGGCGTCGCCTGGTGCCGCGGGGTCGACCCCTCCAACCTGCTCGGGATGTTCCGCGGTGTGAACAACGGCGGCTGGGACCCGAACAGCAACAACTTCCACCTGTACACGATCGTCATCGGCTCCCAGACGCTGCACGCCACCGGCTACGCGATGGGCGTGGCCAAGGACGGCGCGGACTCGGCGGTCATCGCCTACTTCGGCGACGGCGCCTCCAGTCAGGGCGACGTGGCCGAGGCGTTCACCTTCTCCGCGGTCTACAACGCGCCGGTGGTCTTCTTCTGCCAGAACAACCAGTGGGCGATCTCCGAGCCCACCGAGAAGCAGAGCCGCGTGCCGCTGTACCAGCGCGCCCAGGGCTTCGGCTTCCCGGGCGTGCGCGTGGACGGCAACGACGTGCTGGCCTGCCTCGCGGTCACCAAGTGGGCGCTGGAGCGCGCTCGCAACGGCGAGGGCCCGACCCTGGTCGAGGCCTACACCTACCGCATGGGCGCCCACACCACCTCCGACGACCCCACCCGGTACCGGGGGGACGAGGAGCGCCTGGCCTGGGAGGCGAAGGACCCGATCCTGCGCCTTCGCAGGTTCCTGGAGGCCTCACACCACGCGGACGAGGGATTCTTCGCGGAACTCGAGGCCGAGTCCGAGGCGTTGGGCAGGCGGGTGCGCGAAGCGGTCCGTGCCATGCCGGACCCGGACCACTTCGCCATCTTCGAGAACGTGTACGCGGACGGGCACGCGCTCGTCGACGAGGAGCGAGCGCAGTTCGCCGCCTACCAGGCGTCGTTCGCGGACGAGGGGGGTCACTGAGATGGCAGAGAAGATGGCTCTGGCCAAGGCGATCAACGAGTCGCTGCGCCGCGCCCTGGAGACGGACCCCAAGGTCCTCGTCATGGGCGAGGACGTCGGCAAGCTCGGCGGTGTCTTCCGGGTCACCGACGGTCTGCAGAAGGACTTCGGCGACAGCCGCGTCATCGACACCCCGCTCGCCGAGTCGGGCATCGTCGGCACCGCGATCGGGCTGGCCCTGCGGGGCTACCGCCCGGTGGTGGAGATCCAGTTCGACGGCTTCGTCTTCCCGGCCTACGACCAGATCGTCACCCAGCTCGCGAAGATGCACGCCCGCGCGCTGGGCAAGGTCAAGATGCCGGTCGTCATTCGCATCCCCTACGGCGGTGGCATCGGCGCGGTCGAGCACCACTCCGAGTCCCCCGAGTCGCTGTTCGCGCACGTGGCCGGCCTGAAGGTGGTCAGCCCCTCCAACGCCTCCGACGCGTACTGGATGATGCAGCAGGCCATCCAGAGCGACGACCCGGTGATCTACTTCGAGCCCAAGCGCCGCTACTGGGACAAGGGCGAGGTCGACACCGAGGCCATCCCCGCCCCGCTGCACAAGGCGCGTGTCGTCCGTGAGGGCACCGACCTCACCTTGGCCGCCTACGGCCCGATGGTGAAGCTGTGCCAGGAGGTGGCCGACGCGGCCGCCGAGGAGGGCAAGTCCCTGGAGGTGCTGGACCTGCGCTCGGTCAGCCCCCTCGACTTCGACTCCATCCAGGCCTCGGTGGAGAAGACCCGCCGCCTCGTCGTCGTCCACGAGGCGCCGGTGTTCTTCGGCTCCGGTGCGGAGATCGCCGCCCGGATCACGGAGCGCTGCTTCTACCACCTGGAGGCCCCGGTGCTCCGGGTCGGCGGCTACCACGCCCCGTACCCGCCGGCGCGCCTGGAGGAGGAGTACCTGCCGGGTCTGGACCGGGTGCTCGACGCCGTCGACCGTGCCCTGGCGTACTGAGGAGAGGGTTCGTGACGACGATGACGGAAGCTTCCGTACGCGAGTTCAAGATGCCCGACGTGGGCGAGGGACTCACCGAGGCCGAGATCCTCAAGTGGTACGTCCAGCCGGGTGACACGGTCACCGACGGCCAGGTGGTGTGCGAGGTCGAGACCGCCAAGGCGGCCGTCGAACTCCCCATCCCCTACGACGGCGTGGTCCGCGAGCTGCGCTTCCCCGAGGGCACCACGGTGGACGTGGGCACGGCCATCATCACGGTGGACGTGGCGGGCGGCGCACCGGTCCAGGTGCCCGCCGAGCAGCCGAAGGCGGAGGCGGCCCCCGAGGAGCCGAAGGAAGAGCCCAAGCCGGCGGGCCGCACGCCGGTCCTGGTCGGCTACGGCGTGGCGGCCTCCTCCACCAAGCGCCGCCCGCGCAAGGGCCCGGAGGTCACGGTCCCGGCGGCCACCCAGGCCGTCCAGACCGAGCTGAACGGCCACGGCGCCCCCGCGCAGTCCCGCCCGCTGGCCAAGCCGCCCGTGCGCAAGCTGGCGAAGGACCTCGGCGTCGACCTCGCCACGATCACCCCGTCCGGCCCGGACGGGGTCATCACCCGCGAGGACGTCCACGCGGCGGCGGCCCCCAAGGCCCCCGAGGCCGGCCAGGCTCCCCAGCCGGTCGTGGAGACTCCCGCCGCAGCCCCCGCTCCCGCGCCCGTCGCGACCTACGACGGCGCCCGGGAGACCCGCATCCCGGTCAAGGGCGTCCGCAAGGCGACGGCGCAGGCCATGATCGGCTCGGCCTTCACGGCCCCGCACGTCACGGAGTTCGTGACGGTGGACGTGACGCGCACGCTGAAGCTGGTCGAGGAGCTCAAGCAGGACAAGGAGTTCCAGGGCCTGCGGGTCAACCCGCTCCTGCTGATCGCCAAGGCCCTGCTGGTCGCCATCAGGCGCAACCCGGACATCAACGCGTCCTGGGACGAGGCGAACCAGGAGATCGTGCTCAAGCACTACGTCAACCTGGGCATCGCTGCGGCCACCCCCCGTGGTCTGATCGTCCCGAACGTCAAGGACGCCCACGCCAAGACGCTCCCGCAGCTGGCCGAGGCGCTGGGCGAACTGGTGACGACGGCGCGGGAGGGCAAGACCTCCCCGGCGGCGATGCAGGGCGGCACGGTGACCATCACCAACGTCGGCGTCTTCGGCGTCGACACCGGTACGCCGATCCTCAACCCCGGCGAGTCCGCGATCCTCGCGGTCGGTGCGATCAAGCTCCAGCCGTGGGTGCACAAGGGCAAGGTGAAGCCGCGACAGGTCACCACGCTCGCGCTGAGCTTCGACCACCGGTTGGTGGACGGGGAACTGGGCTCCAAGGTGCTGGCGGACGTTGCGGCGGTTCTGGAGCAGCCGAAGCGGCTGATCTCCTGGGCCTGACAGGCCCTCGACGGGTAACCTCCGAGGCCTGAAGGGGACGGCCGCAACTTCGGCTCGCGGCCGCCCCCTCTCTTTCAGGACTGCCGTTGCCGCCAGTCGGCCAGTGCGGACTCGGTGGTGGCGTGAACCGCCGGGCGGCCGCCGGACGTCGGCAGGCTGAGGGGCAGGGCGTCGAGCCGGTCCGCGATGCGTTCCACGCCCGGACCATGGCCTGTTGGGGCGCCGATGACCCCAACTGCCGTAGGTTGAACCCATGGTGACGGGGGCGAAGAGTGCGGCGCGGCATGCGCGCAAGCGGACCGGGGCGGAGAAGGGCGGGCTCGCGCGGTCGTCCGTGCTCATGGCCGGGGCCACCGTCGTGTCGCGGGCGACCGGGCTGATCCGGCAGGTGCTGCAGGGCGCGGCGCTGGGCAACGGTCTGCTGGCGAGTACGTACAACACGGCGAACACCCTGCCGACCAGTCTGTACATCCTGCTGATCGGCGGCGCACTCAACGCCGTGCTCGTGCCGCAGCTGGTGCGCGCCCGCGCGACCCATCCCGACGGTGGGCGGGCCTACGAGCAGCGGCTGGTGACCCTCGTCGTCACCGTGCTGGCCGCCGGGGCCGTGCTCGCCGTGTGGGCGGCTCCGCAGATCGTGGGCCTGTACATGCGGGACACGCCCGACAGCCACCAGGCCTTCCGGCTCACCGTGGTCTTCGCCCGGTTCCTGCTGCCGCAGATCTTCTTCTACGGCCTCTTCTCCATCCTCGGTCAGGTCCTCAACGCCCGCGAGAGGTTCGGCGCGATGATGTGGACTCCGGTGCTCAACAACGCCGTGCTCATCGGCATGTTCGGCGCCTACCTGGGCCTGATGACCGTGCCGCACTCCGTTGCCGACATCACCTCCGGGCAGGTGCGCTGGCTCGGCGTCGGCACCACCGTGGGCATCGCCGTACAGGCGCTCGCGCTGATCCCGTTCGCCCGCGCCGCCGGGTTCCGGTTCCGGCCGCGCTTCGACTGGCGCGGCACCGGGCTCGGCTCCGGGGTGCACGCGGCCAAGTGGACGCTGCTGTTCGTGCTGGCCAACCAGGTCGCGCTCACCGTGGTCACCAACTACGCCAACGCGGCCGACCAGGAGCTGCCGAACGCCGGCGCGGGCTACACGTCGTACAGCTATGCGCAGGCCATCTGGACACTGCCGCAGTCCGTGGTCACCGTCTCCCTGGTCACGGCCCTGCTGCCGCGCATGAGCAAGGCCGCCGCCGAGGGCCGGATCGCCGATCTGCGCGCCGACGTGTCACGGGCGCTGCGGATCAGCGGGCTCGTCATCGTGCCCGCCGCCTTCCTGTTCGCCGCGCTCGGCCCGCAGATCGCCACGCTGCTGTTCGCCCACGGCGCCGCCGACGCGGCCTCCGCGCAGCCTCTCGGACACATGCTCCAGGCGTTCGGCCTCGGCCTGATCCCCTTCTCAGCCCAGTACCTGCTGCTGCGCGGCTTCTACGCCTTCGAGGACACCCGTACGCCGTTCTTCCTGGCGGTGTGGATCGGCGTCGTGAACATCGCGCTGGCCACCGCCTGCCATCTGCTGTTGCCCGCCCGCTGGGCCGTCACCGGCATGGCCGGCGCCTACACGCTCTCCTACTTCGCGGGCCTCGCCCTCACCGCCCGTCTGCTGGCCCGCAGGACCGGCGGCCGTCTGGACGACGGCAGCCTGCGCGGCACGTACGGCAAGCTGCTGTGCGCGGGCGCCGGGGGCGCGGTGGCGGGCTGGGCGGTGGCGCGGGCCTGCACGGCCGCGCTGGGCGGAGGCGGTACGGCGGTGACGGCCCTCACCACGACCGCCGGCACGCTGACCCTGGCCCTGACCTTCCTGATCCTCGCCCGTCTGCTGCGCATCGACGAGCTGCGCCGGCTGCCCGGTCTCGGCTGAGGGCCCGGGCCAGGGGCGTCGCCGTGCCCGCGACCGGCGGCCAGGGCAGCGAACGGCAGTTCGAGGACGCCCGGTTCGTCGTGCGGTCCAGGCCCCTGGGGGCCCGAATGAGCCGCGACCCGCGGCCGTCTCCCACGGCTCGCCGCCCTCCCCCTGGTGTGTCCATGTCGGGGCCACCTACGCGACGGGCCCGCCGCGAATCCGCGACGGGCCCGTTCGTCTGCGCGGTCGTCAGCCGAGCCTGGCGAAGCCGTAGTCGAGGAGCTTCTTCGCGTCCGCCTCGCGCTGGGGGATGGAGGTGGAGGCGAGGACGGTGCCGATGATGGTCTTGCCGCCCCGGGTCGCGGCGAAGACCAGGCAGTACTTGGCCTCGGGGCCGGAGCCGGTCTTCACGCCGATGGTGCCGCTGTAGCTGCTGAGGAGGCCGTTGGTGTTGGTCCACGGGCTCATCGTGCGGGTGCTGCCCGTCTTGGTGATCGTCTTGGCGGTGTACGACTTCGTCTTGACGACCGTGCGGAACGTGGAGTTCTTCATCGCGCTGCTGGCGATCTTCGTCAGGTCACGCGGCGTCGAGTAGTTGGAGCCGTTGCCGATGCCGTCGAACGAGTCGAAGTGGGTGTGCTGCAGACCGAGGTTCGTGGCGGCGGTGTTCATCTTGCCGATGAAGGACTTCACCCGCGCCGACCGGGTGGTGCCGGTGCCGAACTTGTCGGCGAGCGCGTAGGCGGCGTCGCAGCCGGACGGGAGCATCAGGCCGTACAGCAGCTGCCGCACGGTGACCTTGTCGCCGACGATCAGGTGCGCCTGGGAGGCGTTGTTCCTGACGACGTAGTCGCTGTACTCCTTCTGGATCGTCACCTTGGCGTCGAGGTTGAGGTTCGACTGGGCGAGCACGACCTTGGCGGTCATGATCTTGGTGGTGGAGCCGGTGGACCGCTCGGTGTCCGCCGCCTTGGTGTACAGCGTCGAGCCGCTCGAGTTGTTCATCACGTAGCCGCCCTGGGCCACGATGGAAGGCGTCGTGACGGCCTGCGCGGGCGCCGCGGTGAGGGCCCCGGTGGCGAGCAGCGCGCTGGAGGTGACGGCGACGGCGGTTGCTCGGCTGATGCGGCGGGTGCCCTTGATGCCGGTAATCAAAGTGAAATACCCCGATTGTCTTGAATGCCCGTGATGTGCGGCCGAGTTGAGATGGCAAGAGAGTGGGGCCGCACGTGTGCGACACGTAAGTAGCACAGAAGGTTGTGCGCGCGCTGCGTGAGATCTGCGTCACGTCCGGATGCTGGACGAGGCTCACCCATGCGTACGTGTTGTATCTATCCTGTGGGCATGGCCACGCCAGTGAAGCAACCACCCGCCGCCGACCGCGTCTACACCCACGTCAAGCAGGGTGTCCTCGACCGCCGCTACGAGGGCGGGACGCTGCTCACCGAGGGGGAGCTGGCCGAGGCCGTGGGGGTCTCGCGCACGCCCGTCCGGGAGGCGCTGCTGCGGCTGGAGGTGGAGGGCCTGATCAGGCTGTACCCGAAGAAGGGCGCCCTGGTCCTGCCGGTCTCCGCGCAGGAGATCGCCGACGTGGTGGAGACCCGGCTGCTGGTGGAGGAACACGCCGCCCGCAAGGCGGTGCCGGCCCCGCCGGGGCTGCTGGAGCGGCTGACGGAACTGCTGGAGCAGCAGAAGACGCAGGCCGCGGCCGGTGACCTGGCCGCCGCGGCGCGGACCGACCGCTGCTTCCACGCCGAGATCGTGCGCAGCGGCGGCAACGAGATCCTCTCCCGCCTCTACGACCAGCTGCGCGATCGCCAGCTGAGGATGGGCGTCGCGGTCATGCACTCCCACCCCGACCGGATCGCCAAGACGCTCGCCGAGCACGAGGAGATCCTGGCCGCGCTGCGCGCCGGGGACGCGGAGGCGGCCGTGGGGATCGTGCACCGGCACGTGAGCTGGTTCTCGCACCTCGCGCGGGGTGACGTCCGATGAGCAACGCCACCCTGCCGGGTGACCCCGAGGGCGGCCGCCGCGCCATCGGGGTGTGGTCCATCGGTGTCGCGGTCTACTTCGTCGCCGTCATCTTCCGTACGTCCCTGGGCGTGGCCGGCCTGGACGCCGCCGACCGCTTCCATGTGGGCGCCTCCGCCCTCTCGACCTTCTCGATCCTCCAGCTGCTGGTGTACGCGGGCATGCAGATACCCGTGGGTCTGCTGGTGGACCGGCTCGGCACCAAGAAGGTGCTGAGCATCGGCGCGGTGCTGTTCACGGCGGGCCAGCTCGGCTTCGCCTTCTCCCCCTCCTACGGCATGGCGCTCGCCTCGCGCGCGCTGCTCGGGTGCGGTGACGCGATGACCTTCATCAGCGTGCTGCGCCTCGGCACGCGCTGGTTCCCGGCCCGGCGCGGGCCGTTGGTCGCACAGCTCGCCGGTCTGGTCGGCATGGCGGGCAACCTCGTCTCCACCCTGGTCCTCGCCCGGCTGCTGCACGGCATCGGCTGGACCCCGGCGTTCGCGGGCAGCGCCCTGGCCGGTGTGGTCGTGCTCGTGCTCACACTGCTGTTCCTGAAGGACCACCCCGAGGGGCACGAACCCGAGCCGTCCCCGCACCGGGGCGCGGCCTATGTGCGCCGGCAGATCGCGGCGGCCTGGCGGGAGCCCGGCACCCGACTGGGCCTGTGGGTGCACTTCACCACCCAGTTCCCGGCGATGGTGTTCCTGCTGCTGTGGGGTCTGCCGTTCCTGGTCCAGGCGCAGGGCCTCAGCCGTGCCACGGCCGGCGAACTGCTGACCCTGGTCGTCCTGTCCAACATGGTGATCGGCCTGGTCTACGGCCAGATCGTCGCCCGGCACCACGCGGCCCGGCTGCCGCTGGCCCTGGGCACGGTCGCGGCGACCGCGTCCCTGTGGGCGCTCACCCTGGCCTGGCCCCGCGACCACGCCCCCATGGGGCTGCTGGTGATCCTCTGCGCGGTCCTCGGCGCCTGCGGTCCGGCCTCGATGCTGGGCTTCGACTTCGCCCGCCCGGCCAACCCGCCCGAGCGACAGGGCACCGCGTCCGGCATCACCAACATGGGTGGCTTCATCGCCTCGATGACCACCCTGTTCGCGATCGGCGTCCTGCTGGACGCCACCGACGACGACTACACGGTGGCCTTCTCGGCCGTGTTCGTGCTCCAGGCGCTGGGCGTGAGCCAGATCCTGCGGCTGGGCGGCCGGGCGGCCCGCCGGGAGCGGGAACGGCTGGTGGCGAGCCGGGTGGAGACGGTCCACGTGCCGGCGTGAGCCGTGCTCAGCCGGCGACCGGTACGAGGGTGAGGTAGGCGAGCCCGAGGACGCCCCGGTAGGCCATCCAACCGGCCCGGTGCCGGTCGAGGCGCTCACGGGTCGCGGCGGCCAGGGGATGTCCGGGGTGCTGGGCGAGCCACACCTCCGCGTCCGCCTGGTACGCCGACTCGAACTCCTCCCACTCGTCCGGGCTCGCGGTCTCCGTCCACTCGGGACGGAAACCCGCCTCGACCGCGAGATCGAGCAGGGTGCCCAGGTCGTGGTGATCTCCGGCGGACGCGCCCGGCCACATGCCGGCCAGCTCGGCCTCGGTGGGCGGACGCTGCCAGAAGCCCTCCCCGAGCAGCACCCGCCCGCCGTCCGCCACCAACCGCCGCAGCTCGCGCAGCGCCTCGGCGGTGGGCGGCTCGGCCGGGCTCAGCGCCTGGCTCGCGCCCAGGCAGAGCACCAGGTCGGCCGGGCCGCGCCGCGTGCCCATGGCCGACTCCTCGACGAACTCCACGCGGTCCGCCAGGCCGCGTGCCTCGGCGTTCCGCCGTCCCCGGGCCAGGTCCTCACCGCCCACGTCGATGCCGACTCCGCGGGCCCGCGGTACGGCGTCCAGCACGCGCAGCAGCAACTCTCCCCAGCCGCAGCCGATGTCCAGGACGCTACGGGGCCGGAGTCCGGCAAGGCGCCGGACCATGGCGGTTGCGCGGGTCTCGGAGAGGGGGCCGTGGAAGACGAGCCGGGTGAGCCGGGGCGGGAGGTCGTCGGTGCCTGGAGTCGCCGAACTGTTGGTCATATGCGCACGCTAGTTCGCACGAGGGACCGGCGACACCGAATTGTCCGACCGCGGGAGGGCCTACGGCGTAACGGCGAAGTTGCGCAGGATCGCCGCCGTCAGGTCCGGGTCCCCCTCCGTCTTGACGCGGTCCGCGACCGCCTTCGGGGTCACGCGGCCGCAGGCCAGGCGGACGTAGGTCTCCCAGTCGAGGGCGAGGGTGGCGGCGGGGCCGAGGGCGGGAGCGGTCTCCAGGGTGCCGCGGCCCTGGATGTCGACGCGGATGGTGCGCAGGAACTCGACGGGGCCGTGCACGTCGAAGACGACCGCCGAGCTGCGCGGCGCGTCGGCGTCCTGGGCGACGACATCCGGGAGCGCGGCCAGCAGGACGTCGCGGGCGACGAACGCGCCCGGCGAGTCGAGGTTGCCGGGGCGGCCGAGGGCCGCGCGCAGGTCCTGCTCGTGCACCCACACGTCGAAGGCCCGGGCCCGCATGGCCTGTTCCAGGGTGATCTCGGTGCCCATCGGGCCGCGCACCTTGGTGCCGGGGTCGCGGGACTCGTTGCGCAGCTGGCGGTTGCGGCGGATGACCGTGTACTCCAGCTCCGACGTCATCTCCGGCGCCGTGTGGTGGCGGCGGACGTCGACCTGCATCTCGTTGTACCGCTGGTGCTCGTTGGTGACGTGGAAGAGGTCGCGGGGCAGCGTGTGGATGGGCCGCGGGTCGCCGAGCATCTCGCAGTCCAGGCCGATCACGTGCGAGACCACGTCACGGACCGACCAGCCCGGGCACGGGGTCCGCCGGTTCCACTCGCCCTCCACGAGCGGGACCACCAGCTCGGATATCGCTTCGATGGAGTGGGTCCAGGCGTCGGCGTAGGGCTGGAGGGTGGGATGCAGACTCACGGAACGGGACCCCTCGGCGGTCGGTACACGGGCAGGTGGTGGCAGCGTTGCCATCGGGAGGTGGCTGCACTCGGCGGGTGTCTTGAGACGCTAAGTTACGCTGCTGTGAGGCACCCCGGCAGTGCTTTCGTGTGACGATCGTAGGCCCGTGTGGACAACTCGAATGCCAGGACGGTGGTAGTGTGCGCGCCTCGCTGATCCAGATTGCCGTGGACGAGGACGAATCGGTTGCCTCGCGGCGGCAGCGGGTGGCCGGGCTCGTCCGGGAGCAGGCCGGGGCCGACCTCGTGGTCCTGCCCGAGCTGTGGACCACCGGCGCCTTCGCCTACACCGAGTTCGGCCCCCAGGCCGAGCCGCTCGAAGGCCCGACGTACGAGGCGATGGCCAAGGCGGCGAGCGACGCGGGCGTGTGGCTGCACGCGGGCTCCGTCCCGGAGCGGGACCCTGACGGGCCGCTCTACAACACCTCTCTCGTCTTCTCCCCCTCCGGCGACCTGGCCGCGGCCTACCGCAAGATCCATCGCTTCGGCTTCGACAAGGGCGAGGCCGTGCTGATGGGTGCCGGGCGGGACCTGGTGACGGTCCGTCTGCCCGGGACCACCCTCGGCGTGGCCACCTGCTACGACCTCCGTTTCCCCGAACTCTTCCGCTCCCTCGTCGCCGCCGGCGCCGAGACACTGGTGATTCCGGCGGGCTGGCCCGAGCGGCGACGCGCGCACTGGACGCTGCTGGCTCAGGCGCGGGCGGTGGAGAACCAGGCGTTCGTGCTCGCGTGTGGAACGGCCGGGACGCATGCCGGAGTTCCGCAGGCGGGTCACTCGATCGTGGTGGATCCGTGGGGCGAGGTGCTCGCCGAGGCGGGCGCCGGCGAGGAGGTCCTCACGGTCGACTTCGACCCGGCGAAGGTGGCGGCCACCCGCGAACAGTTCCCGGCGCTGAAGGACCGCGTCCTGGGCCTGGAGCCGCCGCGCCGCTGACGTTCCCGTGCCGGAGAGGTCCTAGTCCTCCTCCCGCTCCTTCTGGGCCAGGTGGATCACGCACACCGCCACCGCGATCAGCAGCGCCGGGTCCGCGTCGTCGCGCACGATGTCGACGCCGTAGGTGTCCCGGACGTGCAGCCAGCGGCGGGAGACGACCGCGAGGAGTTCGCCGTCGTACTCGATGGCGAACTCGTGGTCGAGGATCTTGCCGCTGACGTCCAGGTCGGTGCCGTCCACCAGGGACACCCGGTAGTGGTTGCGCAGCAGGGACAGCCGCTTGCGCCTGATGGTGGCCAGGCCCTCACCGTCCCGCTCGATCACCATGGTGTCGCGCAGGGCGAACATCTTCTGGTGGATGTCGACCAGGACGCGCCCCTGGGCGTCCTTCAGCTCGAAGGTGTCCCGCAGCCGCATGGCCTTGCCGTCGACGAGGAACGCCTTCCGGCCGTGCTCGTCCTCGATCCAGTAGTCGTCACCGATGCCGAGGAGCCGGTCGCGTACGAGGAATCTCATGCGGTTACCGTTCCCCGGCCCGAGGTGATCGTCACGGAGCCAGGAGGAGGGCGCGCAGGGCCGTTCGCGTACCACGGGTGAGGCGACCCCGCGGGTGCGTCCTGGCGGGCGCCTCCTAGCGGTCGTCCGTCGGCCCGAACCGCCTCCGGTACGCCGACGGGCTCAGCCCCGTCCCGCGGCGCAGTCGGGCCCGCAGGTTGGCCGCCGTACCCAGGCCGCTGCGGGCCGCCACGACGTCCAGGCGTGCCTCGCCGCGCTCGATCAGCCGGCAGGCCAGGGCCACCCGCTCACCGGTGAGCCAGGCCAGCGGAGTGGTGCCCAGCTGGGTACGGAAGCGGCGGTGGAGCGTGGCGGGGCTGACCGCCGCGCGGGCGGCGAGGTCCGTCACGGTCAGCGGCTCGCCCAGCCGCTCCTGGGCCCAGGCGAGCAGCGGGCCGAGGGATTCGTCGGGCACGTCAGGCACCGGGCGCTCCACGAACTGCTGTTGCCCGCCGTCCCGGTGGGCGGCGAAGACGAGCCGCCGGGAGACGGCGTTGGCCAGTTCGGCCCCGTGGTCCCGCCGCCAGATGTGCAGGCCCAGATCGAGCGCGGCCGCGCTGCCCGCCGCGGTGAGGACGTCACCCTCGTCCACGAAGAGCACGTCCGGCTCCAGCAGCACCTTCGGATGGAGCTCGCGGAAGGTGTCCGCCCACATCCAGTGGGTGGTGGCCCGGCGCCCGTCCAGCAGTCCCGCCTCGGCGAGCGCGAAGCTGCCGGTGCAGAAGCTGACGACACGGGCGCCCCGCGCGTGCGTACGGTGGATCGCGGCCAGGACGTCGGGCCCGCGCGGCACGACGTTGTCCGGGCGGCCGGGGACGACCAGGGTGTCCGCACCGTCCACCGCCCCGAGTCCGGGCAGGCCGCTCATGGTGAAGAAGCCGTGGTTCATCCGCACGTCGGGCGTGGGCGCGCACAGCGTCACCTCGTAGAGGGGCCTGCGCAGGCCCAGCTCCGGCCGGGGCAGTCCGAACAGCTCGGTGGCGACACCGACCTCGAACGGGTTCGTGCCCCCGTCGACGATCACGGCGACCCGGTGCGGCGCTTGAGAGGATCCTTGCGGCATATGCGATTCCTAGCACTCGTCCGGCCACCCCGTCACCCGCACGATGGACACATGGAACCGATCTCTCTTCAGACGGCCCTCGCCTCCTTCACCGAGCAGTGGAGCCCCCGCATCGTCACCACCGTCAACGACTACGACGTACGCGTGGCGAAGGTGGAGGGTGAGCACCTCTGGCACGTGCACGAGGACACCGACGAGTTCTTCCTTGTCCTCGCGGGCGAACTGCACATCGCCCTGCGGGAGGCGGCCGGCGAGCGCACCATGGTCCTCCCCAAGGGTTCGGTGTTCACCGTCCCGCGCGGCACCGAGCACAAGCCGTACGCGCACGTGCTCACCGAGATCCTGGTGTTCGAGCCCACCGGGACCCTCAGCGTCGGCGACCGGCACGACGAGGTACCGGATCACGTGGACGCGACGACCGGGCACGCCCTCACCTGACCGGCTCCCGTAATCCACCGGGACAAGGGATGTCCCGCCGATGAACTTCCCGTGGTCGCCCGGGAGTCGGCCAACCATGGGTGGGGGCCCCGAGTCGAACGCGACGGAAGCGATCCGTACGTTCCTCTCGGAGGTCCCCATGTCCTGTCGTCCCGCCCGCCGCCGGCCGGCCCGCGCCGTCTCGGTGGTCGCACTCGCCCTCGGCACCGCCCTGGCCGTACCGCTCACGGCGGCCGGTGCCGTGACACGGCCGGCCACCGCCGCGGTCAACCAGTACGGCTGGCAGCTCGCCTACCGGGCCGCCGCGGGCCAGACCAACAAGGCCACCGTCACCGCGTCCCCGACCGGCGGCGGCGCGGGCATCGCCTACCTGATCGACGACGTCGTCCCGATCAGCGCGGGCCACGGCTGCGCCCACCCCGACAGCGCCGACGCCACGAAGGTCTCCTGCACGGTCACCACCGAGGACAGCCAGGACCCGTACGCGGCCCTGACGATGGACCTCGGCGACGGCAACGACACGGTCGCCTACGACAACGCCACCGACCAGGTGTACTACTTCGCCCGGATCTCCCTGGGCACCGGCAACGACCGGCTCACCGACACCGGAAGCCTCGACGGCAGCGACGTCTCGGGCGGCGCGGGCAACGACACCCTCACGGTGGGCGAGACGGGACTGGCCTTCGGCGGCGACGGCAACGACACGATCCATGCCGACGGCGGCCTCGTCATCGCGCGGGGCGGCAAGGGCGACGACGTGCTGCGCGGCGGCGCCGCGAGCCAGGACCTGTCCGGCGACGACGGCAACGACACGATCTACGGCGGAGCGGGCGCCGACACCCTGTACGGGGGCAAGGGCGACGACGTCCTGTACGGCGACAGCGGCAACGACAAGCTGTACGGCAACAGTGGGAACGACAAGCTGTACGGCGGCCCGGGCAGGGACACGCTGTCCGGCGGCCCAGGCACGGACGTGATCCGCCAGGGCTGAGACAGCCCCGATTCCGCCGCTGGTGCCGGGTGGCACCCCTGGAGCCACGTCTGCCGGTCTCGTCGGCCCCGCCCGAACCGCTGCTCAAGGGCGAGGGAGCGGGGCACGGACCTGCCACGTGAGCCGGAGCTGAACCCGGCCGTCGCGGAGGGCGTCCGGCACGTCCGCGCGATGGCGGCTTCGTGCGACGACGACCCCGCTGGGGGCACCTCCCGGTCGAAGACCGGGGGAGAATACCCCGCCTGCCAGGTCCACCGGCAGGACTGGGGTGCTCCCGGTCCGCCTCGCCGAGGGCGGTACGGACCGGCTGCCGCTCGTCCTGGCCGGGATGGACGAGCAGTAGCCGAGGTGCCTCACACGCCGTAGCCGTCGGTGTAGCCGTCGCCGCGGTGATGGTGGTGGGGTTCCTCCTCGACCACGGGCGTCGACGGCACCACGACCCGCCGGCGCCGTGCGATGCCGCTGAACGTGGCGATGCCGATGAGCCCGACGGCCATCAGGATGACGCCCACGAGGTCGAGGTTGACCCCTTGCATGTGCCAGTCGGTCGCGAACGTGAGGATGGCTCCCACGGCGATGAGGATGATGCACCCGCCGAGGCCCATAAGTAGTCGCCTCCCCTTCCGGTTCCGGAATCTCCGGTGCCGTTCGGATACCCGGTGCCGCCCCGGACATGCTCGGGGCGGCCCCTGACGGGCGCTCAGTGCACGTCGGCGCAGTCCTCGCGTCCGGCGCTCACCAGGTGGGTGCCGGTCGGGCGGGCACGGGACCGCCGTGGCGGAAGTCAGCCCTCCAGGAACGCCGTCAGCGCGTTCGCCAGCAGGAACGGGTCCTGAGCGCCGCACAGTTCACGCACGCTGTGCATCGACAGGATCGCCACACCGATGTCGACGGTCCGGATGCCGTGCCGGGCAGCGGTGATCGGGCCGATGGTGGTGCCGCAGGGCATGGAGTTGTTGGAGACGAACGTCTGCAGCGGCACGCCCGCCTTCTCGCAGGCGGCGGCGAACACCGCCCGGCCCGAACCGTCCGTGGCATAGCGGTTGTTGACGTTGACCTTGAGGATCGGGCCGCCGTTGATCCGCGGGTGGTGCGTCGGGTCGTGGCGCTCGGCGTAGTTGGGGTGGACGGCGTGCCCCGTGTCGGAGGACAGGCAGACCGTGCCGGCGAAGGAGCGGGCCCGGTCCTCGTACGACCCTCCGCGCGCGAACACCGAGCGCTCCAGCACCGTGCCGAGCAGCGGGCCGTCCGCGCCGGTGTCCGACTGCGAGCCGTTCTCCTCGTGGTCGAAGGCGGCCAGCACCGGGATGCGGCCGAGCGGGGCGCCGGAGGTCGCGGCGGCGGCCAGGGCGGCCGCGCCCGCGTGCACCGACAGCAGGTTGTCCATCCGGGGCCCGGCGACCAGCTCGCGGTCCCGGCCGAGGTACGCCGGCCGCTCCACCGGGTGCGTCATCAGGTCCCAGCCGGCCACCGAGCCCGCCGCGAGGCCCGCTTCCGCCTCGAGGAAGGCGATCAGGTCGCCGTCGCGCAGGTCGTCGGCGAGACCCCACACCGGCTGCAGATGGCGCTGTTTGTCGAGCTTGAGGCCGTCCGAGGTCACCGTACGGTCCAGGTGGATGGCGAGCTGGGGCACCCGCAGCAGGGGCCGGTCCACATTGACCAGGGCCGTGGAGCCGTCGCGCAGGGTCAGCCGGCCGGCCAGGCCCAGGTCCCGGTCGAGCCAGGAGTTCAGCAGCGGGCCGCCGTAGATCTCGACGGCGACCTGCCGCCAGCCGTGCCCCCCGCTGTCGGGCTGCGGCTTGACGCGCAGGTTGGGCGAGTCGGTGTGGGCGCCGACGATGTGGAAGGGGGTGTGCGGGGCGGCGCCCTCGGGGACGTACCAGGCGACGATCGCCCCGCCGCGCAGCACGAACTTGCCGCCGCTCGACCCGTCCCAGGCGTCCGTCTCGGCGACCTGCCTGAAGCCCGCCTTCTCCAGCCGCTCGGCGGTGTTCGCCACGGCGTGGTACGGCGACGGGCTCGCCGCCAGGAAGGACATCAGGTCGTCGGTGTGGCCGCGGTCGAAGCGGGCTGCTGCGCTCATGTGGCTTACCTTAACGACGTGCGTGGGCCCGCCCCCGGTACGGGAGCGGGCCCACGGCGGCAATCAGTGGGTGCGGAACCGGTCCGCCAGGTACAGGCGGAACCCTTAGAACGCGGCCTCGTCCAGGTCCATCAGGTCGAGGTCGACGTTCTCCGAGACCTTGCGGGCCAGGGTGACGCCCGGCAGGACGTTGGCCGCGAAGAACTTCGCCGCCGCGATCTTGCCGGTGTA
This sequence comes from Streptomyces sp. NPDC007905, assembly GCF_042959345.1. Lineage (NCBI taxonomy): Bacteria > Bacillati > Actinomycetota > Actinomycetes > Kitasatosporales > Streptomycetaceae > Streptomyces > Streptomyces sp. NPDC007905. Next base: position 300,085 of record NZ_JBIBKS010000002.1, read on the forward strand.
GAACGCCTTGTCCTTGGAGGAGGCCGTCTGCAGCTTCTCGGCGGCGATGGCGGCGCCCTTGAGCAGCAGGTAGCCGACGATCACGTCACCGGAGGCCAGCAGCAGGCGGGTGGTGTTCAGGCCCACCTTGTAGATGTTCTTCACGTCCTGCTCGGTGGCCGCGAGGTCGGTCAGCATCAGGCCGACGATCGCCTCCAGCTCCACGGCCGCCTTCGCGAGGTGCTCGCGGGCGCCTGCCAGCTCCTCGCCGCCCGTGCCCAGCGCCAGGAACTTCTTGATGTCCTCGGCGAGGGAGTTCAGCGCGGCGCCCTGGTTGCGGACGATCTTCCGGAAGAAGAAGTCCTGGCCCTGGATCGCCGTGGTGCCCTCGTACAGGGTGTCGATCTTGGCGTCCCGGATGTACTGCTCGATCGGGTACTCCTGCAGGAAGCCGGAGCCGCCGAAGGTCTGCAGCGACTGGGCGAGCTGCTCGTAGCCCTTCTCGGAGCCGTAGCCCTTGACGATCGGCAGGAGCAGGTCGTTCAGCGCGTGCTCGGCCTTCGCGTCCTCGCCGTTCGCCTCCTTGACGGCGATGGCGTCCTGGATGGAGGCGGTGTACAGCACCAGGGCCCGCATGCCCTCCGCGTACGCCTTCTGCGTGATCAGCGAGCGGCGGACGTCCGGGTGGTGCGTGATGGTGACCTTGGGCGCGGTCTTGTCCATGAAGTTCGCGAGGTCCGGCCCCTGGACGCGCTCCTTGGCGTACTCGAGGGCGTTGAGGTAGCCGGTGGACAGCGTGGAGATCGCCTTCGTGCCGACCATCATGCGGGCGAACTCGATGATCCGGAACATCTGGCGGATGCCGTCGTGCTTGTCGCCGATCAGCCAGCCCTTGGCGGGGTGCTTGTCGCCGAAGGTCATCTCGCAGGTGTTGGAGGCCTTCAGGCCCATCTTGTGCTCGACGTTGGTGGCGTAGACGCCGTTGCGCTCGCCCAGCTCGCCGGTCTCGAAGTCGAAGAGGTACTTCGGGACGAGGAAGAGGGACAGGCCCTTGGTGCCGGGGCCGGCACCCTCGGGACGCGCCAGCACGTAGTGGAGGATGTTCTCCTCCATGTCGTGCTCACCGGAGGTGATGAAGCGCTTCACGCCCTCGATGTGCCAGGAGCCGTCCTCCTGCTGGATCGCCTTGGTGCGGCCGGCGCCGACGTCCGAGCCCGCGTCGGGCTCGGTGAGCACCATGGTGGAGCCCCAGGTCCGCTCCACGGCGATCTGCGCGATCTTCTTCTGGACCTCGTTGCCCTCGTCGAAGAGGATCCCGGCGAACGCCGGGCCGGAGGAGTACATCCACACGGCCGGGTTCGAGCCGAGGATCAGCTCCGCGTACGACCAGATCAGGGACGGCGGGGCCGTCGTGCCGCCGATCTCCTCGGGCAGGCCCAGCCGCCAGTACTCGGAGTCCATGAAGGCCTTGTAGCTCTTCTTGAAGGACGCCGGGACCGGTGCGGTGTTCGTCTCGGGGTCGAAGACCGGCGGGTTGCGGTCGGCGTCCGCGAAGGACTCCGCCAGCTCGTTCTCCGCGAGCCGGGTCAGCTCCTCGAGGACGCTCTTGGCGGTCTCCGTGTCCATCTCCCCGAAGGGGCCGGTGCCGTACAGCTTGTCGCGGCCGAGCACTTCGAACAGATTGAACTCGATGTCGCGGAGATTGGACTTGTAGTGCCCCATGGTGACGGCTCCGTGTAGGACTCGGCGAGGCACTGGCTCCTCGCATCTGGTTCAGGTACCAACAAGTAGCTCCGATGATGCTACCCGTCGGTAATAAGAAGCAAGCCCGATCCGGTCATCTGTGACTGAGTACTCTTCTGGGCATGTACGGCTACGACCAGAACGCCGGTGCTCAGCAGCAGTACGCCGCACCCCAGCAGCCGATGGCCGGCGGCTACGGGCAGCAGCCGCCGCTGTATCCCGAGCCGTCCCCGCCCTCGCTCGCGGACGCGGTGCGCGCCTTCACCACCGGGCAGATGTCCGCCGAGGACTTCCAGCAGATCTTCGCCACGTCGAAGGTGTACTGTCCGCGCGGTGACACCCCGGGTTTCCTCGCCCTGCACAACACCCAGCAGCCGGTGATCCCGATGTTCACCTCGCTCAAGGAGCTGCGCCGGTACGCGGGCAAGGAGTCCAAGTACTTCGTGATCACCGGTGCCGAGGTGATCGACCTGCTGCCGACCGGCTACGGCTTCGTCCTGGACATGGAGGGCGAGCACCGGATGGTGTTCGACGCCAAGGCGGTCGAGCAGATGGTCGACTTCGCGATGCGCCGGATGTACGGCTGACCGGTGACCCAGCTCGGTGAGAGCCCGGAGGGAATCCCCTCCGGGCTCTCTCTGTTGTGGGTAGCAGAAAGTTCAATGCTCAACTAAACTGAGCGCACAAGGAGGCCCACCATGCCTGCAGTGACCGTCGAGAACCCGTTGACGCTGCCCCGCGTGACCGCTCCCGCCGACGCCGTGGCACGCCCCGTGCTCGCCGTCACGACCGCTCCGAGCGGTTTCGAGGGCGAGGGCTTCCCGGTGCGCCGGGCGTTCGCCGGGATCGACTACCGCCACCTCGACCCGTTCATCATGATGGACCAGATGGGCGAGGTGGAGTACGCGCCGGGCGAGCCCAAGGGCACCCCCTGGCACCCGCACCGCGGCTTCGAGACCGTCACGTACATCATCGACGGGATCTTCGACCACCAGGACTCGCAGGGCGGTGGCGGCACCATCACCAACGGCGACACCCAGTGGATGACCGCGGGCTCGGGCCTGCTGCACATCGAGGCCCCGCCGGAGTCCCTGGTCATGTCCGGCGGCTTGTTCCACGGGCTGCAGCTGTGGGTGAACCTGCCGGCCAAGGACAAGATGATGGCCCCGCGCTACCAGGACATCCGTGGCGGCAACGTCCAGCTGCTGACGACCACCGACGGCGGCGCCCTGCTGCGCGTCATCGCCGGCGAGCTGGACGGCCACCAGGGCCCCGGCATCACCCACACGCCGATCACGATGATCCACGCGACCCTCGCCCCGGGCGCCGAGATCACGCTGCCCTGGCGCGAGGACTTCAACGGCCTCGCGTACGTCCTCGCGGGCCGCGGCAGCGTCGGTACCGACCGCCGGCCGGTCCACCTGGGCCAGACCGCCGTGTTCGGCGCCGGCTCCTCGCTGACCGTCCGCGCGGACGACAAGCAGGACACGCACACCCCGGACCTCGAGGTCGTCCTCCTCGGGGGACAGCCGATCCGTGAACCCATGGCCCACTACGGCCCGTTCGTCATGAACACCAAGGACGAGCTGATGCAGGCCTTCGAGGACTTCCAGAAGGGCCGCCTCGGCACGATCCCCGCGGTCCACGGCATGACGCAGACCGGGCCGCAGGCCTGATCGAGCCGTCCGGATCGTCGCCCGGCCCGCCTGTGCGGGCCGGGCGGCTGTCTGCGGGGACCCGGCGCGCGGAGCCCTTCACCCGGCCGGGGGCTCGCGGCAGGACACCCGTACCCCCGCATGATCGGCTGGAAGCGTGCCGCTGCTCCCCGAGCCCGTCCGCCGCCTGGCCGCCTGGTGTGTCGTGCTGCTGCTCGTCGCCGGGGTCGGATGGGTCGGGGTGCGGCTCTGCTCGGCGTTCCGTACGGCAGTGGTCCCGGTGCTGCTCGCCCTGCTGGGGACGGCGCTGCTGGGGCCGTTGTACCGGCGGATGGTGGCGGCGGGGGTGCAGCGGTCGCTCGCGGCCGGGCTGACGTGTGTCGCCGTCGTGGCCGTCGTGGGTGGTGCCGTGTACATCGTCGTCGCCGCGCTCATCGAGACCGGCGACCAGATCATCGCCTCGCTCCGGCAGGCCGCCAAGGCCGTCTCCCAGCACTTCGGGGCCGCCGGCACCGGCCTCGACGACCTCGCCGCCAACTCCCGCAAGCTGCTCGGCGAATTCGGCGGCACCGCGGCCTCCCACGTCATCAGCGGGGTGAGCGTGGTGGGCGAGACCCTCGCCATGGCCGTGCTCGCGCTGCTGCTCGTCTTCTTCTTCCTGCGCGACTCCCACCGCGCCGTCGGGATCCTCAGGACCGTCGCGCCCGGGGGCGCCGCCGACACCGCGGAGGCCATCGCCCGGCGCGCCTTCGAGGCGGTGGAGGGGTTCATGCGCGGGACCACCCTCATCGCCCTCATCGACGCCCTGTGCATCACCGTCGGGCTGCTCGTCCTCCAGGTGCCCGGCGCGGTCGGCCTCGGCGCGCTCGTCTTCGTCGGCGCCTACATCCCCTACCTCGGTGCCTTCATCTCCGGCGCGGTGGCCGTACTGGTCGCCCTCGCCGACCGCGGCTTCGTCATCGCGCTGTGGGCGCTCGGAGTCGTGGTCGCGGTGCAGCTGCTGGAGGGGCATGTGCTGCAGCCGGCCATCCAGAGCCGGACCGTGCAGATGCACCCGGCGGTGGTGATGCTGGCCATCACCGCCGGGGCCTCCGTCGCGGGCATTCTCGGCATGCTGCTCTCGGTGCCGCTGACCGCGGCCGCCTTCGGCGTCGTCCAGGAACTGCGTACGCGTTACGGGGCACCCGAACCGTCGGACTCGTAGAGCTCGAACCAGATGCCCTTGCCCCGGCCCCGCGGGGCCACCCCCCACGCGTCCGCGCGCAGCTCGATCACCGCATCCGCGCGCCGCTCCCGGGCCCGCCCGGCCTGCCGGGCCAGGCGCATCCGGCGCCGCACCGGCACCCCGGCCGCCCCCGGCGTCCGCGACCTCCCACCGCAGCCGGCGCCCGCCCGGCTCCCCGGCCACCGCGGCGAGCAGCAGCGCGTCGGTGTCGGTGTGGACGAGGACGTTGGTGACCATCTCCGGGACCAGCAGCACCGCGGAGTCCACCTGCTCCGCCGAGCCCCGGTCGTGCAGCGTCACCGACGGACGGCAGGGGCTCGCCATTGCCCCACCCCAAGAAGATGTGATCGATTCGTGCCACCGTGGGGAGACGGCGGTGAGGGACTGGAGCGGGTGCCGGGTGAGCGGCGGTAATGGTGGGGAGCCGATCTTGGGGTGCCCGGTACCCTTGATGGGTCCGGGCCCCGTGCCCGGCTCCCGCCGGGGCGGCAGCCCCGGCACTGATCACCCCACCACGAAGGACGATGAACGACGATGCATCGGTACAGGTCCCACACCTGCGGCCAGCTCCGCGCCTCTGACGTCGGCACCGACGTCCGGCTGAGTGGCTGGCTGCACAATCGGCGCGACCTGGGCGGCATCCTCTTCATCGATCTGCGCGACCACTACGGCATCACGCAGCTGGTGGCCCGTCCCGGTACGCCCGCGTACGAGGCCCTGGACAAGATCTCCAAGGAGTCCACGGTCCGCGTCGACGGCCGGGTTGTTTCACGTGGAACCGAGAACGTGAACCCCGACCTGCCCACCGGTGAGACCGAGGTCGAGGTCGCCGAGGTCGAGCTGCTCGGCGCGGCCGCCCCGCTGCCGTTCACGATCAACACTGAGGACGGGGTCAACGAGGAGCGGCGCCTGGAGTACCGCTTCCTGGACCTGCGCCGCGAGCGCATGCACCGCAACATCATGCTGCGTACGGCGGTCATCTCGGCCATGCGCCAGAAGATGTCGGCGATGGGCTTCAACGAGATGGCGACGCCGATCCTGTCCGCCACCTCCCCCGAGGGCGCCCGCGACTACGTCGTCCCCTCCCGCGTGCACCCGGGCAAGTTCTACGCGCTGCCGCAGGCCCCGCAGCAGTTCAAGCAGCTGCTGATGATCTCCGGCTTCGACCGCTACTTCCAGATCGCGCCCTGCTTCCGCGACGAGGACGCCCGCGCGGACCGCTCGCCGGGCGAGTTCTACCAGCTCGACGTGGAGATGTCCTTCGTGGAGCAGGAGGACGTCTTCCAGCCGATCGAGAAGCTGATGACCGAACTCTTCGAGGAGTTCGGCGACGGCCGCCACGTCACCTCCCCCTTCCCGCGCATCCCGTTCCGCGAGGCGATGCTGAAGTACGGCTCCGACAAGCCGGACCTGCGCGCCAAGCTGGAGCTGGTGGACATCACCGACGTCTTCGAGGGCTCGGAGTTCAAGGCGTTCGCGGGCAAGCACGTGCGCGCGCTGCCGGTGCCCGACGTCTCCGGGCAGCCCCGCAAGTTCTTCGACCAGCTCGGTGAGTACGCCGTCGAGCAGGGCGCCAAGGGCCTGGCCTGGGTGCGCGTGGCCGAGGACGGCTCGCTCTCCGGCCCGATCGCGAAGTTCCTGACCGAGGCGAACGTCGCGGAGCTGACCAAGCGGCTCGCCCTGGCCCCCGGCCACGCCGTCTTCTTCGGCGCGGGCGAGTACGACGAGGTCTCCAAGATCATGGGCGCCGTCCGGGTGGAGGCCGCCAAGCGTGCCGGCCACTTCGAGGAGGGTGTCTTCCGCTTCTGCTGGATCGTCGACTTCCCGATGTACGAGAAGGACGAGGAGACCGGCGGGATCGACTTCTCCCACAACCCCTTCTCGATGCCGCAGGGCGGCCTGGAGGCCCTTCAGACCCAGGACCCGCTGGACATCCTCGGCTGGCAGTACGACATCGTCTGCAACGGCGTCGAACTGTCCTCCGGCGCGATCCGGAACCACGAGCCGGAGATCATGCTCAAGGCCTTCGAGATCGCGGGCTACGACCGTGAGACCGTCGAGGAGAAGTTCGCGGGCATGCTCCGCGCGTTCCGCTTCGGCGCCCCGCCGCACGGCGGCATCGCCCCTGGCGTGGACCGTATCGTCATGCTCCTCGCGGACGAGCCCAACATCCGCGAGACGATCGCCTTCCCGCTCAACGGCAACGCCCAGGACCTGATGATGGGCGCGCCCACCGAGCTGGACGAGTCCCGGCTCAGGGAGCTGCACCTGTCCATCCGGAAGCCGCAGCCGAAGTAGGCCACGAGCAACGGTGAGGGCTCGGAACCGGTGCCGGTTCCGAGCCCTTCCGCCTGCCCTTCCGCCCGAGGCTCAGGACAGGGTCTTGTAGCCGCCCCAGCCCGTCGCGATCCTCGTGCGGGCGCCGAAGGAGCCCTTGCCGTCGCCGCTGTTGCGGTAGACGTTGCCCCCGGTGTCGCGGGAGACCAGGTCGGCCTTGCCATCGTCGGTGAGGTCGCCGACGCCGACGACCGCGTTGTACGAGGCACCCCAGTCGGTGAACAGCTTCACGCGGGCCGCGAAGGTGCCGTTGCCCTTGCCGTCGTACCGGTAGAGGGCGTTGGCCTTGTCCTGGGCGAGGAGGTCGCCGATGCCGTCGCCGTTCAGGTCGCCGGCGCCGATGACCTTCTTGTAGCCCTTCCAGTCGTCGTACAGCTTCACGCGGGCCGCCAGCTTGCCGTCGCTTTGGCCCTTGTGGAGGTAGACGATGCCGGTGGAGGCGGCGCGAGTGACCAGATCCGGGCGGCCGTCGCCGGTCACGTCGCCGGGCGAGGTCAGCACGTCGTACTGGGTCCAGCCGCTGCTCGCGAGGGTGGTGTACGACGTCTTCGGGGTGACCGCCCTGCCGCAGCCCGGCTTGTACAGGCGCAGGGTCCCGCTGCTCAGCCGGACGAGGACATCGTTGCAGCGGTCACCGCTCAGGTCGCCGAACGGCACCGCCTTGACGCTGGTGGCCCAGCCGGTTCCGGTGACCTTGTCGCCGAACTTCCCCGTGCCGGTGCCGTACTGGTAGGTGAGGCCGCCGGAGGAGTTCAGCGTGAGCAGGTCGCCCCGGCCGTCCGGTCCGTCCACGCTGCCGAAGTCGTGGCGCACGGCCGACCCGCGGGTCAGGAAGCCCTCACCGGAGGCCACGGTGACCGGGGTGGTCGTGCCGAGGCCGGTCGCCTTGAGGGACCAGGTGTACAGACCGTTCGGGAACGGGGTGCCGTTCGCCGTCCTGCCGTTCCAGTTCACCGACACCTGCGAGGAGGCCGCGTCCCCGGTGAAGGCGCGGGTGGCCCTGCCCGTGGCGCCGCTCTGCACGGAGGTGAAGGTCAGCGACCACGACGTCACCGGACGGGACAGCAGCACCTGGGTCCAGTGGGCCTGCGAACCCGGCTCCACATAGCTCTCCGCCTCCGTCTCGAAGGACGTCACGGCCGACGGGGCGATACCGGTGGTGGCGAGGTGCGTCCGCTCGTACAGGTCGGTCCACGCGACCAGACCGGTGTACTCGTCCACGGTCCACTTGAAGCGGCGGTCCACGGCGAGGCCGGTGTCCTGGACGGAGGAGGCGACCACCCGGTCGGCACCGGTGGCCGCGTCGGTCAGCACCAGGGTGCCGGCGGCGTGGTCGTGGCGGACGGTGAAGCCGTCACCGAGCAGCACGTCACCGCCGGTCACCGCGCGGGACGTACCGGCCCTGGTGTCGTACACGCCGGCCGAGCCGTCGCCGCACGCCCAGTACACCCAGCGGCCCGCCGCCTGCAGCTCGCCCGGCACACAGCCGAGGCCCGGCACGGTGACCGTGGCCAGGGTCCGGTTCGCGGTGAGGCTGTACGAGGTGAGCTTGCCGGCGCCGGTGGTGGCGCTCCACAGCGTCGAGCCGTTCAGCGCGGCGGCGCGCACGGACCGCTTCAGCTTCTGCCCCTGCCCGAACTCGCCGACGTACTGCGCCGGGGAGGAGCCGCCGGAGTTGTAGACCGCGTAGCCGTCGGAGACGTCGACGATCGAGCCGCCCTCGGTGTGGAACTCCAGATAGCTGCTGGACCATTCGTCGCCGATGGCGACCAGCCGGTCCGCGTGCTCCAGGCCGCTACCGCCCTCGCCGCCGTCGTAGTACGTGCCGAGGAAGACGTCCTCGGGATCGGTGCCGCTGTTGCCCCACAGCATCGAGCACTGGGCGCCCGCGTACGGGCACACGGGGCCGACCTTGTCACCGGGCTTCGCCTCGGACGCGGACAGCTCGGAGTCGCCGTTCGTGGTGAGCGTGCGCACCGAGGTGGTGTCCTGGACGCCGCTCGGGTCGTCCTCGGCGACGCGCAGGCTGCCCCGGCTGAGCGCCAGGCCCGTCTTGGCGTTCTCCAGGGCGGGGACCTGCGCCGCCTTCTCCAGGGTCGGCGAGCTGTCGGCGGCCTGGCTCACCCGCTGGGCCCACCAGTCGGTGGCGGAGGTGCCGCCGGTGACCAGGGCGCCGTCCCCGGAGGCGTGGACCGCGTACTTGCCGGCCTGGGCGAGCAGGGTGTGCGACGAGCCGTCCGCGAGCGACACGGCGGTCAGCTCGCTGGTGCCGGTGCCGGTGTGCACGGGCAGCAGCAGCCGGTCGCCGAGGAGGACCGGATCGCCGTCCAGCAGGGAGCCGGCGGGCGGCAGGTCGATGACCTGCTCGGCACCGCCCGGATCCGTGCGCGGCTTCAGGTGCAGGTCACCGGATGCGGAGTCGTACCAGCCGGTCCGGTCGGCGCTCTGGACGGTGACCGGGCGGGCGCCCACGGCGCTGAACGCCTCGGTGGCGACGGCCGAGTCGGCGTCCAGGTAGTACAGGTCCGTGCCCACCTGGACCAGCGCGCCGTGCGCGTCGGCGTTCCTGATCGCGCCGGAGTTGACGCGCAGCCAGGACGGCGAGATCGCCCGGGTGCGCCACGAGCCGTCCACCCGGTCGATCAGCGAGCGCTCGGTGACGACGGTCTTCCCGGCGAGTCCCCGGTAGGCCGTGGCGGACGTGAAGGACGACGTCGTCCGGGTCGCCGGGTCCCAGAGCGTGACGGCCTTGTCCGAGGCGGCCGACGGCAGCGCGACCAGGTCGCCGTCCGAGCCGTACCAAGCCTGCGGGCAGGTCGTCGAACCCAGGTTCTCGCACGAGCCCTGGGGCGCGTAGGCGCCGTCCGCGGTGCTCATGACCGTGGTGGCACCGTCGGAGTAGTCCGTCCACAGCAGCCCGGAGATCCCGCTCTGCCGGTGCAGGAATCCGCTGGGGCCGGCGACGAGCGGCCGGTCGGTGCGCGGACGTGTGGAACCGGGGTCGGTCAGTGTGATCTCGGCGGTGCCTGCCGCCGGGGTGGCCGGATCGGCCGAGGCGCCGCTCTCCTGAAGGACGGCGACGGAGGCGGCCGCCACGGCGACCGCGAACGAGGAGACGGCCGCGGCCAGGCCGCGCCGTCTCGGGGCGTGTCTGCCCACGTGCTGTTCCCTCCCCGCGAGGGCACCCGCCCTCGCCAAGTGAGCGGACTTTACCAGCCCTTTTACCGCCCTTGTGGAGCGGGTGACCCTCACTCCTCGGCGTCGGGATCGGGCTCCTCGTCCGGGGAGGCGCCCTCCTCCAGCAGCCGTTCGGCGATGTCGTCGGACCAGTGCTGGGCCCAGGCGCGCAGGGCGGTGATCTGCGGTTCCGCCAGGCCGTAGCGCAGGAACTCCAGGTCGGAGTAGAAGTCCGTGCCGGTCAGCCGGGACTGGAGGGTGGGCAGGTCGAAGGGGTCGTGGGCGTGCCGGCGGCCCAGTTCCTCCAGGTCCGGCAGGGAGAAGCGGGTCGCCGCGGTCTGCGCGTCGATGAGGTCGACGGCCGCGCCACGGTCGTACAGGGCCCGGATCTTCGTGCCGACGGCGTCCTCGAGGGACAGGGTGGGGCCGTACGTGGTCAGCTCGGGAGGCTGCCAGAACGCCTCCTTGTGCAGTACCAGCGCGACCGGCTCCCCACTCGGCGGGTCCGTGACCGTCAGCTCGGCCGTGAGCGCGGTACCGGTCCCGGCCCGCACCGGCCGCCCCCGCGCCTCCAGGGCGGCACCGACGGCACCGGCGATCCGGTCCATGGCCTCGGCGCTCTCGGTGGCGAAGTCGACGTTCGCGTGGGGGCGTTCGAGCAGACCATGGGCCTGGAGGGCGTAGCCGCCGGCGAGGACGAGGACGTACGGGCCGCCGGCGGTGACGACGTCCGCGAGGAGCCGTCGGTGGGGTTCGGGGAGGTTCACGGCATCCGTACTCTGCCAGAACACGGGCGGGGCACCTGCGCACCCCGCTCGGGCATTCACTCAGGCCGAGGGTGATTCCCGGATCTCGGGACTCCGTGCCGCACTTCGAGCACCTGACGCGCGCCGGCCTGTCCGCCAACCTCTGCGAGTCAATGGTGAGGATCGCGGGTGAGGAGCGCCGCGACTTCTCGCTGGCGTTCGCCTGGTCGTCGGAGATGCCGATGGAGCAGCCCTCACCGCCGATCGCCATCTCCCACCGGCACGTCGAGGCGCTGGAGGCGGTGGCGAAGGACCTGCGGGAGCGGCTGGGCCGGGAAGAGGGGGGTGGTGTTGACCGGGGTGGTGACGAACCTGCACCGGGATGTGGACCCTCGCGAGGCGACGATCTACGGCTCCTTCGTCCACGAGGTCACGCCGCGTCAGCGGCGTGTGCGGGTGGAGCTGCGGCCCGAGGACGTCGGCAAGGCCGCCGATGCCTGGCGACGTGGGCTGGAGGTGGCGGTGACGGGAGATCTGGAGCCGCGTGGCACGGGCGTGCGGATGCGACGGGTGACGATGTTCGTGGTGCGGCCGGAGTAGGCGGTCGAGGTCTTCCAGGGACAGCGCTCTCAGTTTCCAGCTCGGCCGCGTACTGCCTTCATGGTCTGCATCTCGTTCAGCTGATCCGGGACGACGACGGCGAGAGCCGCGCGGTACTCGTGTGTCGCGGCGAGGAAGACCGCCCTGTGTTCGGCCTCGATCTCCGCGTCGTCGCGTTCCTCTGTGCCCAGCTCGATGAGAAGACGTGCGACCCTCTCGACAGCCGCCGGGTCCTCTCTCAGGAGCGCGCGCCTGCGCTCCCGCCAGCTCTCGCCGTTCACCGTCCTACCTCCGGAGGCCCGGGTACCGGGTCGGCCTCTCTGTCATATTTTGAGGCTATTCATCCGTGAAGACGTCTTCGGCCGTCGGGGCTGTGACGGCACGCCGGTGCCAGTGGCGCAGGATCTCGGGGTCGCCGCAGCCGGTGATGCGTTCCCGGACCGCTTCGGGGATATCGATGCCGCGCACTTCCAGGATGTCCAGGACGTCCTCGGCGGCGCGTCGTACCGCGCCCTCGGCTCGGCCTTCGTCCCGGATCTCTTCCGAGATGTACGACTTGTAGAAGGAGAGGTCCACGGCCACCAGTTTCCTCCAGATGTGCTTGGCCGGGCGCTTGGCCAGGCCCTGTGCGGTGAATTCGATGATCGGGTCGGCGATGTCCTCGGGAACACCCCGCAGAGCGGTGGACAGGGCTTTCAGTATGGCACCGATGTCCCGATCATCCGCGTGTGTGATGGCGGCGAGGGCGGCCAGCGCGAGGTCGTCGCGGGCCTCGGCCGGGTCGGTGATCACGGGCATGTTGTGCGGACCCGCCACGAGTGGCTTGAGGACGAGTGTGGGCAACTGGGGCGGCCCGCTGGCGACCGGTCGCTCAGCCCACTCGGCGGTGGAACGGTCCTGGACCACGACCATGAGAGCCGTGGGCAATCGGTATTTGGTCCACAGGTATGCGGTGTAGTACGCCCAGCTCGCGGGTTTGGCCGGGTCCTTCTTGCCCTGGGCCTCGATGGCGAGGAGGAAGGCGCCGTGTGCCGCGCTGTCGAGGCGCAGAAGGGTGTCCACCCGGCGTTCCACGGGGCTGCTTTCGGTGAGGTCCGTGGGAAGGATCGTGATGCTGTCAGGGGTGGGCAGGTCGAATCCGAGGGCCTTCGAGACACGGCTGAAGAGCCGGGTGTCGTGCTGGAAGATGCGGTGCATCGCCTCGTGGGGTGAGCTGACCATTCGGTTCCTCGGTCTCAGCGGTGTGTGCGGGACTGGCAGTCACCGCAGGTGCGCGGGTCGGGGCCTCGGTAGCCGCGGTCGCAGGTGTCGCAGTTGCGGAGGGGGTGCCGGACTGGCGCAGGCGGTTCGGGGGCACGGAACGGCGGCAGGGGTGGGAGCTGCGCGGTGAGGCGGTGGGCCAGGAGGGCGGCCGGGCGGCGCAGGGGCTCCGGTGGCAGGTCGCTGGTCAGGGCGTGGCGTACGGCCGTGGGGGTGAGGTCCCGTTCAAGCCAGGCGGCGACGCCGGGGGCGAGGTGTTCGGCGTCCGTGGCGGAGAGGAGCAGGCGGGGGTCCGCGCGGCGCAGGCCGGCGAGGACTTCGGTGGCCGTCTGGAGGAGGGCGGGGGAGGTGTACGCGGGCTTCGGTACGGCGGGGAGGGCGCGGGGGCGTGCGGGTTTCTGCTGCGGGGCGGTGGACGCGCGGTGGGCCGGGTGTTTGGGCGGGGCCGCTTCGGGTGTCTCGTGGCCGCGGGCGCGCTGCCGGCCCGGCTGGTTGCAGGAGACGGTGCGGGTGACGATCCGGCCGCTCGCGGTGCGTTCGCGGGTGCGGCGCAGGTAGCCGTGGGTCTCCAGCTCGCGCAGGGCGGCGGCGATCCGGGTCGTGCCCTCGGGGAAGCGGGCGGCGAGGGTCTTGATGTCGACGGGGGCGCCCGTGGGGACCGACTGGATGTACACCGCCAGCCCGATGGCCAGTCCCGACAGCTCGGGGTGCTGGGCGAGGTGGTTGCCGATCACCGTGAAGCGGGTGGTGTGGCGGGTGTTGTCGTGGATGACACCGCCGGGGTGCGCGTCCGCGTGCGTGCGCTGAGTGCGCCGGTGCGGGTGGTTTTTGCCGCCGTTACGGGACTGGGCGCGCGGGGGCGCGCTAGTGTTTTTGGTGTCCATCGGGAAGGTGTTGGCTTCCTTGGTGGTCAGGCCCTCGCACTGGGATGCCAGTCCCGGCGAGGGCCGTTGCATGTCTGGGGGTTGTTTCGTGCCGAGCCGTCCTGCTTGCCGCTCGGTGTTGCGCTGAGCGTAGGGCAGACAACCGGTGCCGAATCCAGCTCAGTTGGTGATGTTCACTCGCGGGAGTGAGCGTGCGCCGTGGGCGGGAGGGGTGGGGCTTGGTGCGGTTTCTTTCCCTCTCGTGGTCCTTGGGGAAGACCGCCGACGGCACCGGAGCACACGCGGTCGTGCTCCGGTGCGTGTGCCGTCTTCGCAGGTCAGGCGCGGGGTAGGTCGAGCTCCGCCCATACGGTCTTGCGGGGGACCGGTCCGAGCTTCACGCCCCAGCGGTCGGCGAGGGCCTCGATGAGGAGCAGGCCGCGTCCGGACTCGGCGTCGGGGGTAGGCGGACGGCGGCGCGGTAGGTCGTCACCGGGTGTCCGTGACCTCGATGCGCAGGGTTTCGCGGCGGGCCAGGGGGCAAGGCGGACGTCGCGTCCGGGGAGCCGGCCGTGGGTGGCGGCGTTGTGGGCCCGCAGCCCCTTCGCCTCACGCCGCAGCCTCAACTGCCGCCCCAGAGCCGAAGCAGCTCAGGATCCTTGAACTGCGCTATGGCATGGTCCGGGCGCGCTCGCACGCCCCGAGAGTCCCGGGCCCTCATCGAGCAGATGCTTGGAGGGACATGGAACGCTGACCCCACAACGACACGCACTTTGGCAGCCGGGACACGCGTCGTTTCCGGGCCTCTGTGCGCAAGGCGTACGCCCTACGCGGTCGGTTTCTCCTCCAGGCGTGGGAAGAGGACCGCGCCCTTGGTGACCGTGGAGCCCGCCGGGAGCTTGCCCCACTCGCCCGCCTCCTGGACCCGCTGGTCTGCGAGGGCGCCCAGGGTCGCCTGGGCGCCGAGGGAGTCCCAGAGCTTCCGGGAGGTGTCGGGCATGACCGGGTTGAGGAGGACGGCCACCGCGCGGAGCGCATCCGCCGCCGTGTAGAGGATCGTGGCCAGGCGGGCCTTGCCCTCCTCGGACCCGTCCTTGGCCACTTTCCACGGCTCCTGCTCCGTGATGTAGCCGTTGACCTGCCTGACGAAGTCGAAGACGGCCAGGATGCCGCCCTGGAAGTCCAGCTCGTCGCCGATCCGGCGGTCCGCCTCCGCCACCGCCTTGGCGAGGCCCTCGTGCACGGCCCTCTCCGCCTCGCCGTCGGCCGTGGCCCGGGGCAGCGCGCCGCCGAAGTACTTGACGACCATCGCGGCCACACGGGAGGCGAGGTTGCCGTAGTCGTTCGCCAGCTCGCTGGTGTACCGGGCGGAGAAGTCCTCCCAGGAGAAGGAGCCGTCCTGCCCGAAGGCGATGGCGCGCAGGAAGTACCAGCGGTAAGCATCCACGCCGAAGTGCGTGGTCAGGTCCTGCGGCTTGATGCCGGTCAGATTCGACTTCGACATCTTCTCGCCGCCGACCATCAGCCAGCCGTTCGCGGCGATCCTGCCGGGCAGGGGCAGGCCCTGGGCCATCAGCATCGCCGGCCAGATCACCGCGTGGAAGCGGAGGATGTCCTTGCCGACCAGGTGGACGTCGGCCGGGAAGGTGGCCTCGAACTTCTCCTGGTTCTCGTTGTAGCCGACCGCCGTGGCGTAGTTCAGCAGCGCGTCGACCCACACGTAGATCACGTGCTTGGCGTCCCAGGGGATCGGGATGCCCCAGTCGAACGTCGAGCGGGAGATGGAGAGGTCCTGCAGGCCCCGGCGGACGAAGTTCACCACCTCGTTGCGCGCCGACTCGGGCTGGATGAAGCCGGGGTTCGCCTCGTAGTGGGCGAGGAGCCTCGCGCCGTACTGGCTCAGCTGGAAGAAGTAGTTCTCCTCGCTGAGGATCTCCACGGGTTTCCTGTGGATCGGGCACAGCTTCTGGCCTGCGAATTCGCCTTCACCGTCGAGAAGCTCGCCCGGGAGCTTGTACTCCTCGCAGCCGACGCAGTACGGGCCCTGGTAGCCGCCCTTGTAGATCTCGCCCTTGTCGTACAAATCCTGTACGAACTCCTGGACGCGGTCGGTGTGGCGCTTCTGCGTCGTGCGGATGAAGTCGTCGTCCGCGATCTCCAGGTGCTCCCAGAGAGGCCTCCACGACTCGGTGACGAGCTTGTCGGCCCACTCCTGGGGGCTGACCCCGTTCGCTTCGGCCGTGCGCATGATCTTCTGACCGTGCTCGTCCGTGCCGGTGAGGTACCACACCTTCTCGCCCCGCTGACGGTGCCAGCGGGTGAGCACGTCGCCCGCAACGGTCGTGTAGGCGTGGCCCAGGTGAGGAGCGTCGTTGACGTAGTAGATGGGGGTCGTCACATAGAACGACTTCGCGTCTTTGGACCTGGGTCCCCTGGTCTGCATGCTCAGCAAGCGTAGATGCGGGGCGTCCGGCACGGGCAGCGTTCCCGTCACCGCACCGGACGCCGGCATGGCTACTGCGGCTCGCCGCCGAACCGCTCCTTGTAGGCCTCCAGGTCCTCTTCCGTCAGCTTGGCGAACAGGACCGGCGGGACGGTGAAGGGGGTGCCGGCCGGGACGGAGGAGAGGGACTTCGCCTCGTCCTGGGTGACCCAGGCCGCGGTGTCGTCCGCCAGGGAGAACGCCTCCCGCATGGTCTTCGCCGTCGCCGGGATGAACGGCTCGGAGACCACGGCGTAGAGGTGGATCAGGTTCATCGCGGTGCGGAGGGTGAGGGCCGCGCCGTCCTTGTCGGTCTTGATCTCCAGCCAGGGGGCCTTCTCCTCCAGGTAGGAGTTGCCGGCCGACCACAGGGCGCGCAGGGCGGCGGCCGCCTTGCGGAACTGGAGGGTCTCCATGTGCGACTCGTACTCGGCGAGGAGCGATGCGATCTCCTCGCCGAGGCGGGCCTCCGCCTCGCCCGGCTCGCCGCCGACGGGCACGTCGTCGCCGAAGCGCTTGTGGGAGAAGGACAGGACGCGGTTGACGAAGTTGCCGAGGGTGTCGGCGAGGTCCTTGTTGACCGTGGCGGTGAAGTGCTCCCACGTGAAGGACGAGTCGTCGGACTCCGGGGCGTTGGCGATCAGGAAGTAGCGCCAGTAGTCGGCCGGGAGGATCTCCAGGGCCTGGTCGGTGAAGACGCCCCGCTTCTGCGAGGTGGAGAACTTGCCGCCGTAGTACGTCAGCCAGTTGAAGGCCTTGACGTAGTCGACCTTCTTCCACGGTTCGCGCACGCCCAGCTCGGTGGCCGGGAACATCACCGTGTGGAAGGGGACGTTGTCCTTGGCCATGAACTCGGTGTAGCGGACCTCGGTGTCCACGTCGTACCACCACGACTTCCAGTCCCGGTTCTCCGGGTCCTGGTCCGACCACTCCTTCGTCGCACCGATGTACTCGATCGGGGCGTCGAACCAGACGTAGAAGACCTTGCCCTCGGCCGCGAGCTCCGGCCAGGTGTCCGCCGGGACCGGGACGCCCCAGTCCAGGTCACGGGTGATCGCGCGGTCGTGCAGGCCCTCGTTCAGCCACTTGCGGGCGATGGAGGAGGCGAGCTGCGGCCAGTCCTCCTCGTGCCGGGAGACCCACTCCTCGACCTCGTGCTGCAGCCTGGACTGCAGGAGGAAGAGGTGCTTCGTCTCGCGGACCTCCAGGTCCGTGGAGCCCGAGATCGCCGAGCGGGGGTTGATCAGGTCCGTGGGGTCGAGGACGCGGGTGCAGTTCTCGCACTGGTCGCCGCGGGCCTTGTCGTAGCCGCAGTGGGGGCAGGTGCCCTCGACATAGCGGTCCGGGAGGAAACGGCCGTCGGCGGGTGAGTACACCTGGCGGATCGCGCGCTCTTCGATGAAGCCGTTCTCGTTCAGCCTGCGGGCGAAGTGCTGGGTGATGTCGACGTTCTCCGGGCTCGAGCTGCGACCGAAGTAGTCGAACGCAAGTGCGAAGCCGTCGTAGACCGCCTTCTGCGCGTCGTGCGCCTGGGCGCAGAACTCGTCGACCGGGAGGCCCTGCTCCTTGGCGGCCAGCTCGGCGGGGGTGCCGTGCTCGTCGGTCGCGCAGATGTACAGGACGTCGTGGCCGCGCTGGCGGAGGTACCGGGAGTACACGTCCGCCGGGAGCATGGACCCCACCATGTTGCCCAGGTGCTTGATCCCGTTGATGTACGGAAGGGCGCTGGTGATGAGGTGTCGAGCCATCGGGGGCTGCTCCCAGGTCGCTACGTGTATGAACCTTGAAATCGTAGCCGACGTGTGTATGCCGCCCGCTTCCCGTTTTACGGGGTGAGAAGCGGGCGGCATGGGGGCTGCGGAGGGTTACGTGGGGTTACGGGCGCCAGTTCTCCAGTACGCCCTCGTACAGCTCCGTGTCCGTGAGCTCGCGCGGGGTCGGGCCCGCGTGGAAGAAGGACGTGTTGTCGGTCTTCAGTTTGCGGAGGTAGTCGAAGGCCTTGTTGTCCTGATCGCCGAAGGCGACGAAGGAGAAGAACACGGAGGGGTGGTTCTTGGCCGCTTCGGTGAGGGACTGCGTGGCGGGGGTCTTCGCGTCCGGGGCGCCGTCCGTCTGGAAGATCACCAGGGCGGGGGTGGTGGGGTCCGCGTTCTTCTCGTAGTGGGCGAGTACGGCTTCCACGGCGGCGTGGTAGCTGGTACGGCCCATGCGGCCGAGGGAGGCGTGGACGTCGTCGATCTTGGTCTCGTGGTCCGCGGTGAGGGTGAGGTCGGTGGTGCCGTCGACCTCCGTGGAGAAGAAGACGACGTGGACCGCGGCCTCGGGGTCGAGGTGGGCCGCGAGGGCGAGGGTCTGGTCGGCGAGGGCCTGGGCGGAGCCGTCCTTGTAGTACGGGCGCATGCTGGCGGAGCGGTCGAGGACGAGGTAGAGCTTCGCTCGGGTGCCGGTGAGGTTCGTCTTCTTGAGGGTGGTGGTGGCTGCCTTGTAGGCGGTGGTGAGGGAGGGGGTGCGGGACTTCACCTGGGTGAGGGGGGTTGCGGGGTCGGCGGGCTGTGCGGGCGGCTCCGCCGTGGGTTCGGGGGCCGTCTTCGGCTCCGCGGTGGGCTTGGCGGTCGTCTTCGGCTCCGCGGTGGGCTTGGCCGTCGTCTTGGTGCCGGCCTTCCCCTTCACCTTCGGCTCCGCCGTGGGCTTGGGGGCCTTCTTGGTTTCGGTCTTCGCCGTCGGCTCGGCCTCTGCCGTCAGTTCGGCCTGTGCTGCCGGTTCGGGTTCCGGCCGCGCCTCGGCTTCGCCTTCGGCGGTTTTGTTCCCACCCGCACCACCCGTGCGGCTTTCGTTGTCGGCTGCGAGTGGCCCCTGTGGGGTGTCCTCGCCGTCGGCGGCTTGCGGCTCGTGCGCCTCGGCTGCCGCCGGCTCCGGCTCGCTGACCGGCTCGGGTTCCGGCCGCGCCTCCGCCACCGGTTCGGGCTGAGGCTCCGCCCTCGCCTCCGGCTCGGCCTTCGCCTCTGCCTCCGGCTTGGGCTCTGCTTCCGGCTCGGCCTTCGCCTCTGCCTCCGGCTTGGGCTCTGCTTCCGGCTCGGCCTTCGCCTCTGCCTCCGGCTTGGGCTCTGCTTCCGGCTCGGCG
>NZ_JBIBKS010000002.1:319370-423184 GCF_042959345.1 Streptomyces sp. NPDC007905
CCTTCGCCACTGCCTCCGCCTCGGGCTCCGCCTTCGCCTCCGGCTCCGTCAGCGGCTTGGCTACGGTCGCCAGCTCCAGTTCCAGCGCGGCCTCCGTGGCAGGCGCCGGCTCGGTCTCCGTGGGCGACGTCGGGGTTGCCCCTGGATCTGTGGCCTGCCTCGGCACGGTGATGTTGTCGAAGGCTGCCGAGACCAGGTCGTGTTCTCCGGGGGAGGACGTGCGGGGCTCGGGGACCTGGGCCGGTTCGGGGGTGGGGACGGGCTTCGGCTGGGTCTGGGCCGGCGGCGCGGGGGACTGGGCCGCACCCTCTGCCTCAGCCGTTCGTCCCTTGCGTGAGCGGCCGAATGCGTTCCGCAGGAGAGTGAGAATGCCCATGTGCGCAACCCTTCGCGTGAGTTGATGCCCGTTTAATCCCTGGCCAGGACGGACACGTAAGGTTAGCGGCCCCGGGTCGGGTTTCGGACGGTGGCCGAGCCGTCAATGCGGTGTTGTGATCGTCCGCGCCGCGGCCACCTCCTGGCGCAGGGGTTCCAGCACGCTGCCGGACGGGCCCGTCAGATGGGTACGGACGGCGGTGAGGGTTTCCGCCCGGCGTACGCTCTCCGACAGTTCGCGCAGTTGCAGGGCCACCTGGCGGATCTCGACGGCCGACGGAGCCGGGGAGCCGTGGCGGACCCGGACCCAGGCCGCCGTCGTCGCGTCGACGATGCGTTCCACGGCGACGACCAGCGGCCACCAGGCGGCGGCGCGCCGGCCGGTGGGCGGTGGTTCGGTCAGCGCCCGCTGGAACTCCGTGCGGATGGTCGACAGGTCCCGGTAGAGGCGACGGCGCATACGGGCGCGGGCGGCCGGGTCGGCGTCCGTGCCGAAGGCCGCCTCGACGTAGGCCGCCGTGTCCGCCACCGCGTCGGCCAGACGGTCGCCGACCCGGGTGTGCCAGCTCTCCGGCCACAGGAGGTAGCCGGCGATCAGGGCGATCGCGCAGCCCATCAGGGAGTCCAGGAGGCGGGGCAGCAGCAGGGCCGTGCCCTTGTGGTCCAGGATGTCCGAGAGCAGGAGGATCACCGGGGTGATGGCTGCCGTCTGGTAGCCGTAGCCGCGAGGGGTCAGGGCCGGGACCAGCGGGGCCAGCAGCAGCATCGCGGGTACGTCCCACCAGCCGGGCGGCACCTCCGCCAGTACCGCAGCCGCGACGACCAGCCCCACCACCGTGCCGAGCGCCCGCAGCAGCGCCCGGGAGAACACCGAGCCGAAGTCGGGCTTGAGGACGAAGGTGATGGTCAGGGCGACCCAGTAGGAGCGCGGGACGGGGATCAGGGAGACCAGGGCCTGGGCGATGCCGATGCAGATGGCCAGGCGCAGGCCGTAGCGCCAGGAGCCCGCCGAAAGGACGACGTTGCGGGCCGCGCCCGCGGTGCGCATGCCGAGCGCGGCGGGGCGGCCGAGGCGGTCGTCGATGCCGCGCGGGTCGACATCGGGTGCGCTGACCACCTCGGCCGCGTGGCGGACGGCGTGGTCCATGGCCCGGGTGGTCTCGGTGGTGGGGATGGGCAGGTGTGGCAGGCCTATGGGGCCGGTGTAGCCGGTCTCGATGGCATGGGCCACTTGGCGGAGGGCCTCGGGGACCTCCGGCTGGAGCGGCCGGCCGGTGAGGTGGACGGCGGGCGCCGCCTCGACCACGGGAGTGATCGCGTTCAACTGGGCCAGCAGCCGCGCCAGTTCACGGCTGCGTCCGTGGTGGCGGGCGCGGTGGGCGAGGATGAGGTCGTAGGACTGGTTGAGGGTCTGGGTGACGTCGAAGCGGGTGGTGATGTAGCGGTCCGGGTCCCCGCAGGCGGCCAGCAGGTCGGCCACCGTGCGGTAGGCGGCCGCGACCGACGCGCGCTCCGGCACCCCGGCCCGCAGCGGCCAGGCGAGCAGGGCGAGGGCGAGGACGAGCAGGCCGCCACCGGTCATCAGCGCCGGTGCCACCCACCAGGCGCCGGGGAGCGGAAGTCCCGCGCCGAGCACGCTGTTCAGGAGCAGCAGCAGTCCCGATACGGAGGCCACCGCGCCGATCGTGGAGATCATTCCGGACACCAGTGCGACACCGGTGACGACGACGACCGCGTACCACCCCTGGCCGTACACCAGGGAGCCCAGCGTGACGCCGATCGCGCCGAAGAGCTGCGGGACCGCGATGTTGAGCACGCGCATCCGGTAGGCGTCGGCCGTGTCGCTGATGACGCCGGACAGGGCGCCCATGGAGGCGAGCGCGCCGTACGCCGGCTGTCCGGCCGCGAGTCCGATCACCAGGGGCAGTGTCATCGCGAGTGCGGCGCGGGCCGTCGCGGCCCAGTTGAGGGGTGCCTGGTGGGGCTGGAGGTTCCGGACCAGCCAGTCGGGAGGGGTGAGGCCGATGGGGAACTCGCGGGACATGCGCCCATTATGACCACTTCGCCCGGGCCGGCCCGGGGGTCATCTGCGCTGGTGGAGCGTGATGTGGACGACGAGCGCGCGATGGTCGGTGCCGGTCAGGCGCAGGAAGCGGGCGTCGGTCGCGGAGAAGTCCGGGGAGAGCAGGACGTGGTCGATCTGGGCGCCGAGGACGGAGGCGGTGCGGGAGGGCCAGCTGGGGGTGCGGTCGTGCCCGTCGAGGCGGGCGGCGTCGGTCAGGCCGGCGTCGAGGATGCGGCGAAAGGCCGCGTGGTCCTGGGAGGCGTTGAAGTCGCCCGCGAGGATGGTGGGGGTGCGGGTGTCGGCGGCGGCGAAGGCGCGGAGCCGGCCGAGTTCCCGCTGCCAGAGGCCGACCTGGCGGGGCAGCGGGGGCATGGGGTGGGCGAGCTGGACGCGCACGGCGTGGCCACGGACGTCGGCGACGGCGCCGGGCATGCCCATCGTGCCGGGGACGCCGGCCGTCGCCCTCAGCGGGAAGCGGCTGAGGACGAGGGATCCCCGGGAGCCGCCCGCCGCGACGGCCTGCCGGTGCGGGTAGGTGTCGGCGAAGTCCCGTTCCAGGGTGGCCTGGCAGGTGTACTCGCACTCCTCGACGAAGACGAGGTCCGGGCGATGGCGGCGGATCTGCGGGACGAGGGCGGGGGTGCCGCGCCCGAACTCGACGTTCGAGGTCAGCACCCGGAGGGAGGCGAGGGGCAGGCCGCCGGGCTCGTGGATCCTGCCGTAGGGATCCATGTACCAGGCCAGCACGCCGAGTACGGCGATCGCCCACACCAGCCCCGGCCACCAGCGGGCGAGCAGCGCGCACAGCAGGCCGAGGCCGACCGGTACGAGCAGCCAGGGCAGGAAGGCGAGCAGTTGCGGCACGGGCGTGATGCCGTCGGTGCCGGCCGCCCGGCAGCCGAGGATCACGCTCACCCCGGCAAGGAGCAGTCCGGCACACCGGGAACCCGGCCTGCGTCCGGCGCGATCAGTCACACGGGCGAGCGTACGAGCGGTCGTCCACCGACGTCAGGAACTTCTCCAACACCCGGTTGAACTCCTCCGCCCGCTCCAGGTTCGGCATGTGGGCCGCGCCCTCGACGACGTGCAGCACGGAGTCCGGGAGCGCCGCGTGCATCGCCTCCGCGTCCGCGACCGGTGTGTACGTGTCGTCGGCGCCGACCACGACCAGCGCGGGGACCGTCACCGTCGTCAACAGGCCGCGGTAGTCCGGTCGTTCGGCGCGGCCGCGCAGCGAGGCCGCGGCGCCTTCCGGGGCGGTGGCCGTCATCATGCGGTGGACGTGGGCCTTGACCTCGGGGGCGGCGTACGGTGCGACCATCTTCTCCAGGACCTCGTCGGCGTAGCCGCGCATGCCCTCGGCGAGCAGCCGGTCGGCCATGGCGCGCCGGCCGCGTCTGCCCTCGGGTGTCTCGGGGTCGGGGAAGGTGTCCGCGAGGACCAGGCCCCGCACGCGGTCCCCGAAGCGGTCGAAGCACTCCATGGCGATCTGGCCGCCCATCGACAGGCCTGCCAGCACGAAGGAGTCCACCGCCAGGAAGTCCAGCAGCTCCTCGATGTCCTGGGCGTGGCGGGCCGGCGGGACGGTACCGGGGGTCACGGGGGAGGCGCCGTAGCCGCGCAGGTCGGGGGCGATCACCCGGCGGGCGGCGCAGAACGCGGTCACCTGCGGGGCCCACATCGTGCGGTCGAAGGGGTGGCCGTGGACGAGGACGAGAGGCACCCGGGAGGAAACTCCGGGGTTTTTGTCCTCGTATGAGAGGAAGGGTGGCATGTGATCGACCCTAGGTGCCCCAACTTCTCGGTGCAATAAAATCTTTGCCCGCGGTGCAATCCGAGGTGTCCGCACAGCAGGGGGACTTGTGGACGACTACCGGCGCATCGCCGACCGGATCGCCGGTGACATCGGCCGCGGCCGGCTCAGGCCGGGACAGCGGCTGCCGCCGCAGCGGGCGTTCGCCCGGCGGCACGGGGTCGCCGCGTCGACGGCGGGGCGGGTGTACGCCGAACTCGTGCGCCGCGGTCTGGTGGTGGGCGAGGTCGGGCGCGGTACGTTCGTCCGGGCCACCGAGCCGGACCCGCAGCCGGGGCATGCCCTGACCGAAGCGGCGGGCGCCGCACCCGTGGACCTGGAGCTCACCTACCCGTCCGCACCCGGGCAGGCGGAGCTGCTGGCCCCGGCCCTCGCCCCGCTGCTGCGGCCGGACGCGCTGGCCGAGGCGCTGCGGCCCGCCTCGGCCACCGGTACTCGGGCGGCCCGGGAGGCGGTCGCCGGGCTGGTGGCCACCGGCGCCGGGTGGCCCGACCCCGACGGGATCCTCTTCACCGGCAACGCCCGTCAGGCCATCGCGGCCACCCTCGCCTCCCTGGTTCGGCCGGGTGGCCGGGTCGGGGTCGAACCGCTGACGTACCCGCTGGTCAAGCAGATCGCGGCCCGGCTCGGCTGCACCCTCGTCCCGCTCGCGGCCGACGACCAGGGGCCGCTCCCGGCGTCGGTCGCCGCCGCCCACCGCACCGCAGCCCTGTCCGCCCTCTACCTCCAGCCGACCCTGCACAACCCGACCTCGCTGACCCTGGGCCCGCAGCGGCGGGCGGAACTGGCGGAGGTTGTCCACAGCCTGGGGACACCGGTCGTGGAGGACCGGACCTGGTCCTTCCTGCACGAGGGCGACGAACCGCCGCTCGCCGCCCTCGCCCCGGGGCTCGTCCACGTGGTCGACGGGTTGTCCAAGCGGGTCGCGCCGGGGCTCACCGTCGGGTTCGTCGCCGCACCGGCCGGACGGGCCGAGGCGGTGGCGCGGGCCGTCCGGTCCGGGGGCTGGAGCGCGGGGTCCTTCGCGCTGGAGGCGGCCGTGCGGTGGATCGGGGACGGGACCATGGCACGGCTGGTCGACGCCAAGCGGCGGGATGCGCGGCTGCGGCAGCGGCTGGTCGGCGAGGAGCTGGACGGATTCGACGTGCGGTCCGATCCGGCCGCCTGCTTCGCCTGGTGGCACCTGCCGGCGCCCTGGCGGGCGGACACCTTCACCGCGGCCGCGCGGGCGCAGGGGATCGCCGTCACGCCGGGTACCGCCTTCTCGGTCGACCCGAGCCGGACCCCGGACGCCGTCAGGCTCGGGCTCGCGTCGGTACCTGAGCCGGAGCTGACCCGGGCTCTGCGGACACTCGCCGACGTCGCGCGGGGCGGGCCGGACGCAGGCAGCGGGTGACGAGTCCGCGCAGGAGCTCGGAGGGGTCGCCGTGATGCCGGGCGCCGCCTTCCAGGTCGGCCCGGGCCCGGACCTGTCAGGTGTCGGCCCGAGTGGGGTCCCGGACGCCGTCGCGCTCGGGCTTGTGCTGGTGTCTGAGCCGGTGCCGGTGCCGGTGCCGGTGCTGGCGCGGGGGTTGGGGATCCTCGTCGGTGTCGCTCGGGGTGGAACCGGCGGAGACAGCGGGTGAAGGGGCCGTGAGGTCGAGTGGCGCAGGAGCTCGGCGGGTCGCCGTGACGCCGGGCGCCGCCTTCCAGGTCGGCTCGAGCCGGCCCGGACCTGTCAGGCGTCGGCCGGACCCCGGACCCCGGACCCCGGACCTGTCAGGCGTCGGCCGGACCCCGGGCCCCGGACGCCGTCAGGCTCGGGCTCGTGTCGGTGTCGGAGCCGGGGGCGGCGCGGGCTCTGCGGATCCTCGTCGGTGTCGTGCGGGGCGGGGCAGGCGCAGGTAGCGGGTGAGCCAGGCCGTGAGGGCCACCGCGAGGCCGAGCCCGAGCAGGAGCCAGGAGACGGTACGCAGGGTGGCGGTGAGGGCGTCGTAGACCGCGCCCGCGGCCGGGTGGGACACGTCGGCGGGCAGGCCGGAGAGGGTGAGACCGCGCCCGACGGTCAGGGCAAGGCCGAGCAGGGCGCCGCCCAGGGCCGTGCCCAGCGCGGTCGCCGCGACGGCCCGGCGGCGGTGGACGGCCAGGGCGATCCCGGTGGCGGCGAAGACGACGGCCGCGACCGGGAGCCAGAAGCCGGCGACTTCGAGCACCTGGAATCCCTTCCTCAAGGGGGCCACCTCGCCCGCCTGGAGCACGGGGACCGCGGTGTGTTCCACCGGGATGCGCGCGGCGAGCGGAATGTGGTCGTGGGTGAGCTGCTGCTTGACCTGGGCGGTGACCGGGGCGAGGTCGACGGTGACCGGGCGCTCGGGCGCGTCCTCGGCGGGGTCCTCCTCGCGCAGCGCGCGCAGGACGGCGTCGTGCGTGACCCGGTTGCCGGTGTCCCAGGCGATCCGGAAGGCGCGGGTCTGGGTGAAGGAGCGCACCGCGTCGTGCACGAACGGGGCGACCGAGCCGCGCAGCGGCCGGACGTCCATCTTGTGGTCCACCTCGCGCAGGATGCCGTCCCCGACCGTCGCCGCGACTGCTTCCCGCACGTCCGGGTCGGCGGCGAGCGGGGCCATGGTGGTGACGTACCGGCCCGTGTCGGCGAGCCCGTACGACGCCCAGGCGGCCAGCGCGCCGAACGGCACGAGGAGGCAGGACAGGGCGATCAGTACGGCCGACAGGGCGCTCCTGATACGTG
This sequence comes from Streptomyces sp. NPDC007905, assembly GCF_042959345.1. Classification (NCBI taxonomy): domain Bacteria; kingdom Bacillati; phylum Actinomycetota; class Actinomycetes; order Kitasatosporales; family Streptomycetaceae; genus Streptomyces; species Streptomyces sp. NPDC007905. Next base: position 326,352 of record NZ_JBIBKS010000002.1, read on the forward strand.
GTGGCACCCTCCCAGGCAAGGACGTCCGGGCCGGGTGCGCGAGCGGTACGACTGCGTTCGGGGGAACGGCCGAGCCGAACGGCCGCACCCCGGCGGGAACCGGGGATCGCGCACTCCTGTTGGAGGGTTCACCCGGACGGGTGTTTCCTGGTCTGTGGAGAAGGAGGCCGGCGCTCGCGCACCACCGCGACCTGCGGCCGGCGAGGAGCGACACAGGGGAGTGCGTGGGCCCCGGCCGGACGGCGGCCGGGGCCCACGCATGTACCGCGTGCTCAGCCGACTCGGTGCCCGGTCGCGTCCTCGCGCGTGTAGTACCGGTAGAAGAACACGGCGAAGGTGACCGCCGCGATCGCCAGCGACATCCCGATCGACCTCAGGATCGATTCGCCGGTCTGGCTGTACAGGAACCCGAACGCACAGCCGACGAACGCGGTCCAGGTCAGTGCGCGCGCTTCCCGCCGCATGCGCGGGGCCATGGTCAGGATGGCCATGAGCACCACCGCGAACAGGATCGCCGTGACGAAGCCGAACAGCAGGTTCCAGCCGGTGACGGGGCTGCCACTGCGGCGGTTGGCCGCGGCCCAGTAGCCGTAGACCAGGCCCAGCAGGACCGGCACGGTCAGCCGGGCGATCCGGTGGGTGCGCGCGTCGAAGACGTCGGGCGCGGGGCCCCTGGTCACGGCCGCACGGGTGGGCCGGGGTGTTGCGCCGGGCGCGGGTGCAGCTTGAGCCATGAGAGCACTCCTCTCTCTCCTCGCCCCCGGTTCCAGGGCACACCTGGCGGGACGCCCCGGCAACTCGGCCAGGAGGGTGACGAGTGCCCGGATGCGGCCGGTATGTTCCCGTGTTTGTCTGAAGCACATGGAGGGCTGCCCGCCGTGACGGAGGTGGAATACCGCAGCCGGCGGCAGTTGCTGCGGGTCCGCGGGCGGAGCATCGCCTGGGTGCCGCCCCTGCTGCTGCTCGTCGGCATCGTGCTCGTGGACTTCAACACCACCGAACGGTTCCGGATCATCTCCTGGATCGTGCTGGTCCCCGGCACGGCCGCCGCGATCTGCGGGGTGTGGACGACTGCCGGGTACGCCCTGCTGTCGGTGGTGACCTACGTCCTGGCGGACAGGGCCTGGCCGGCCGAGTACCAGGCCGGACTGGCCGACTTCGTGCTGGTCGCCCTCGGCGGCGTCCTGGCCACGCTGGTCTCCGCCGTGCGGGTGCGCCGCGAGCGGCAGACGCTGCACATGCGGGACATCGCCGAGACCACCCGGCGTACCGTGCTGCGCCCGCTGCCGCCGAACTGGGCGGCCCTGGAGCACGCGGGCGTGTACCTGGCCGCGGACGTCGACGCGCGGGTGGGCGGCGACTTCTACGACATCCAGCCCGGCCTGCACGGCACCCGTGTCCTGGTCGGGGACGTGCAGGGCAAGGGCCTGGGCGCGGTGGAGACGGCCGCCGCGCTGCTCGGCACCTTCCGGGAGGCCGGCTACCACGAGGCGGACCTCGCGACCGTCGCCGAGCGGCTGGAGGTGCGCATGGACCGGCACCGCAGGCACACCACCGCCCTCGGCCGGGACGACGCCGACCGCTTCGCCACCGCGGTCCTGCTCGGCTTCCGCGAGGAGGACCCGGCCACGGTCGAACTCGTCAACTTCGGCCACGAGCCGCCGCTCGCCGTCGGCCCCCACGGCGTCCGCGCCCTGCCGAGCGGCGACGGTCTGCCCCTCGGGTGCGGCGACCTCGTGGACGACGGCCCCCGCGTGCACCGGGTGCCCCTGGACCGCGAGGAGACCCTGCTGCTGGTGACCGACGGGGTGACCGAGGCGCGGGACGGTGCCGGGGAGTTCTACCCGCTGGTCCGGGAGGTGGCCCGGGCGGTGGCGGCCGACCCGCGCCGGGCCGAGCCGCGGCGGCTGGTGCGCCGGGTCCGCGACGGCGTGCTCAGGCACAGCGGCGGTCGCCTGGGCGACGACACCACGGTCTTCGCCGTGCGGCGGACGGTGGGCGAAGCCCCCGTACGGGGACGTTTGCGGTCCTGAGAGGCGCCTTTGCAGCCGCAGCGGTTACGGTGCTGGCTGTAGGGCGATCCACAGGGGAGGGACGATGCCCGGAACTGTGCTGCTGCTCGCGGCCTCGCCGCTGGGCCGGGGACGTCTGGTGGACGCGGCCGGTGTGCTGCCCGTGCTGGCCGCGGTCGCCCCCGCCGTACTGTCGGGCACCGACACCGCGAACGTCGTCGAACTCGCCGACCCGCTCGAGCCGCAGGCCGTCCTCACCCGACTGCGCGCCGCCGCGGCCGCGCCCGGACCGCTCACCGTGTACGTCACCGGGCAACTGCTCCTGGACCGCCGCCAGCGCCTGCCCCACCTCGCCCTGGCCCGCACCACCCCGGCCACCGTCCGCTACACGGCGCTGCCCTGGCACTGGATCCGGGAGGAGCTGAGGCTGCGCTCGGCCCGGGACACCGCGCTCGTCGTCGACCTGCACACGGACCCGGAGGCCTGGCGGCACCTGACCGAGCGTCCGCTGGACTCGGGGCGCACCGCCGCGGTGTACGGCCGCATCGCGCCGCCGCCCGGCCGGCGGGGCCCGGCCGAGCCGTCGTACATGAAGGCGGTGGCGACGTTGCTGCGCAGTGGACACCGGCCGCCTCTCGCGCAGTTGCACGAGCAGGCGTGGGCGCGGATCGCGGATGCGAGCGCGGGCCGCGACCTGGTGCTGGCGGGGCCCGGGGGCTTCGCGCCCGGACCCCCGTACCGGACGGAACTGCCCGCTCCTCGAACGCCGGACGGGCGGGGAGCCGTGCAGCCCGTGCGGCCGCCCGCCGGAAGTGATCCCCACGCCGCCATCAGTGCCGCCGTTCAAGCCGGGCGGCATGCCGACGCCGATGCGCTCGCCGCCCGGCATGAGCAGGCCGCCGCACGTGCCCACGGTCCGGCCTCCGACGACGCCCTGCACTGGGCCGAAGTACGGGCCGATCTGGCGATGTTCGCCGGGGACGCGGTGCGCAGTTGCCGGGCCTGGCTGAGCGTGGCCGGAGTGCGGCTGGCGGCCGGGCAGGCGCCGGACGCGCCCGCCGTGGAGGCGGCCGCGGACCGGGCGCACCACCAGTGGGGGTGCATCAAGGACGCGGCGCGGGCCCGTGAACTCGGGCCTGCGCTCGCGGAGTTGAGGCTGAGGGTGCCGGGCCGTCGGCAGGGCGCGCTGGAGAACGTCCAGCGGCACCTGCGGCAGCTCCAGGCCCAGTAGGCGGCCTCGGTTGGTGAAGGTGAAGTACTTCCAGGGGCCGTACGTCGTGGAGTTCGCGGTGTCGCCCGACGAGCTGTTGACGTAGTCCGAGCGCATCCGGAAGTCCGAGCGCTCCCGGGGCCGGCGCCCGCACGCTCGGGACGACCGTGGACGGATCGGGCGCGAAGCGGGGGCTGCGGTTGCCCGGGACCGCAGAGAACTTCACCGGGAGGGTCTCGCCCTGTCCGTCGGGGCCGGTACGGGGACGCGGACGTCCCGAACGCGCCCTGCCCAGGGCTCCGTCAGGGCTGCGGCCGTTGCACGGCCGAGGGGCCCGAGGGGGCGTCCGCCGCCCGGGCCGGACCCGCGTTCGCCGCCGTGACCAGGGCCGCGACGGCCAGCACGGCTGCCGCCACACCTCGCCAGTACCGTGCGGTGGGGCGTCCGTAGGGTGCGGATGTACGTCCGTGCACGGCGACCTCGCAACAACAAGCGGCCTGTTAAGCATGCTTGATCCGCCGTTTAACCTAGGGGCTGCGGAACACGAACGGCAAGGGCTGCCAAGGGAGTTGGGGGAGCAGGGGATGCGGGAACGGGACGACCCCGAGGTCATCGGGCGGCGGGTTCAGCAGCTGCGCGGCGAACGCGGGCTGACCCAGAGGCAACTGGCCGAGCCCGCCTACACACCCGCCTACATCTCCACCCTGGAGGCGGGCCGGGCGCGCGCCTCCGACGAGGCGCTCAGGCACATCGCGGGCCGTCTCGGCGTCGCCCTCGAGGAGCTGACCGTCGGCCGGCCCGCCCACCTCGCCACCGGACTCAGGCTGCGGCTCACCGAGGCCCAGCGCACGCTCGCCGACGGAAAGGCGAAGGCGGCCGCGGCGCAGTACGCCACGCTGCTCACCGAGGCGGAGGCCCACGGGCTCGCCCGTGAACAGGCCACGGCATTACTGGGGCTGGGTGAATGCGCCCTGGAAACAGGTGAGTTGACGCAGGGACGCGATCACTTCGAGCGCGCCGAGGAGCGTCTGGCGGGGGAGTCCCTGCCTTCCCGGGTCCCGGCCGTCCGCGGCCGCGCGGTCTCCCACTACCTCGCCGGCGAACTCCGCTACGCCGTCTACCTCCTGGAATCCACCCTCGACGAACTCAACCGCGGCGGCCTGCACGACCCCGACGCCCTGCTGCTCCTCTACGCCAGCGCCATCGGCCCCTACATGGACATGGGAGCCCACGCCCGCGCCGCCCAGGCCGCCGAGTTCGCCCTCGCCCTGGCCCCGCAGGCCGCCGACCCCGCGCTGATCGCCCGTATGCACCGCTCGGTCGCCCGCACCCTGCTCGCCGAGGGCCGGGTCGCCGAGGCGGACGCCTCCCTCGCCAAGGCGGCCGGGCTCTACCGCCAGCTCCGGCTGCGCACCGAACTCGCCAACTGTCACTGGATGCGCGGCTACGTCTGCGCCCAGGACGGCGAACTGGACCGCGCCGAGGCCGAGCTGCGCCAGGCCCTCACCATGCTCTCGCAGACCCGGGCCGCCCTCTACCGCAGCCAGGCCGCCGTGGAACTGGCCGACGTCCTGCACCGTCGCGGCAAGTCGGCGGAGGCCGCCGACCTCCTCAACGGCGTTCTCGGCGACCTCTCCTCCGAACGCGGCGCCGTGCACGCGGCCGCCGCCCACCGCCTCCTCGGCATCATCGCCGAGGACGCCCGCGACACCGAGGCCGCCGAGGAGCACTACGTCCGCGCGCTCAGCCTGCTGGAGCGCGCCGGCGCGGCCGGTGACCTGGCGGACCTCTGCCGCCTGCTCGGCGATCTCCTGCGCCGCACGGGCCGGGTGGAGGCGGCCCTGGACGCCTACCGGACGGGTCTGGGCCACCGCACGGCCCCCGGCACCACGACCCTGGGTCCGGCCCCGGCGCAGCCGCCTCTGTGAGGACCCCGGTGCGGCGCCGGGACGTATCCGCCGGGAGAAAGCGGCCGGCCGACCCATCCGGTGCCCGTCACACCTGGGCGCGGCCCTGTCTCCGTACGTCTTCCAGGCGCAGCGCGCCGATCTGGACGGCCGCCTGCGTGGCGTCGTTCGGTACGTCGCCCAGACCGGCGTTGGTGAAGGCGAAGGCGTCCTCGCCGACGCGGACGGCGGCCACGTCCATCGTGAGGACGACCGGCGCGTCGTCGGACGTCCTGGTGGCGAGGGTCACGCGCAGACCCTGGCGTACGTCCCCGACGTCCGGCAGCGGGGCGTCCACGACCTGGACGTCCTCGAGCAGGCCGCCCTCCGAGGTGGCGGTGAACCGGGCGCACTGCAGCGGCATCGTCCTCAGCCACGCCAGCGCGGTGTCGACGTCCGCCGGGCGGCGGGCGCCGATCTGGTAGCGGAGCTGGGCGTCGGTGTCGGCGTCGTCGAGGCCGACGGCGACGCGGGCGGGGGCGCCGAGGAGCTCGTCGGTGTAGAGGGCGTCGAGCAGGCGCTGGCACTCCCCGGCCGTGGTGGTCGCCTTCAGCAGCCCGTCCCGCCAGGTGGCCGCCCCGTGCGTCGCGGACCAGGGGGCGCCGAGGTCGGACTCCTTGAGGAGCGCGGCCCGCGCCTGCTCGTCGGTGAGCGTGGATCCGTCGCCCCGGGCCGACGCCTTCGGCGGGGGCGAGGGCTGGTCGACGGTGGGCAGGGGCTGGTGCGCGGTCGGCGGGTGCTCCAGGCCGAGGGCCGCGCAGCCGGTGAGGGTGAGGAGGCCGACGGCGAGAGCGGCGCGGGGGAGGGCACGGGGGCGTATCGCAGCGGTCATCGGGGTGCCTCCTGGGCGGGCCGGTGGGAGTGCCTCCTCTCACGGCACCATCGGCCGGACCGGCCCACCAGCGCTCCGGGCCGTCCGGGTGAGGGACGGGGAAATTCCCTGGCCTCCGGCTCGGGGCCGTGGTTAGGGTCGTCCCATGCAGCGCGCCCAGCAGTGTCCGCAGAGCACGACGACGCCGGAGACCGTCCCGGCGCGCTGACACCTGACCCAGTCCGCAGCCCCGGGGCGAACGCCCCGGGGTTTTCGCGCGCACCGGGGTGTCCGCCTCCCGCAGTGAGGAGACCCCGATGAACGACCGGATGCCCGACCACCGCCGCCTCGGCCGTGAACTCGGCCTGTTCGACACCGATCCGCTGATGGGCGCGGGCCTGCCCTACTGGCTCCCGGACGGGGCGGTCGTACGGCACACCCTGGAGGAGTACATCCGGGAGGCGGAGCGCGCCGCCGGCTACCGGCACGTGTACTCGCCGGCGCTCGGCAAGCGCGAGCTGTACGAGATCTCCGGCCACTGGCACCACTACAGCGACGACATGTACCCGCCGATGAGCCTCGGCGCCGAGGAGTCGGAGGAGGTCGTCCTGCGCCCCAGCCTCTGCCCCCACCACGCCCTGATCTACCGCTCCCGCTCCCACAGCTACCGCGAACTACCCTTGCGCATCGCCGAATTGGGCACCATGTACCGGGCGGAGCTGTCCGGTGTGCTCGGCGGTCTGACCCGCGTGCGGGCCATCCAGCTCAACGACGCCCACATCTTCTGCACCCTCGACCAGGCCGTCGAGGAGGCCCGTGCCGCCCTGGGGCTGATCGCCCGCGCCTACGCCGACCTCGGCATCGAGGCCGCACGCCACCGCCTCTCACTGCCCGGCGAGGGCGGCAAGTACGTCGCCGACCCCGGGCTGTGGCGCCGGGCCACCGCACTGCTGAGGGAGGTCCTCGCCGAGGCCGGGGTGGAGTACGAGGAGGCGGCGGGCGAGGCCGCGTTCTACGGCCCCAAGATCGACGTACAGATCGCGGACCCGGCCGGCCGCGAGTCCACCCTGTCCACCGTGCAGATCGACTTCCACCAGCCCGCCCGCTTCGACCTGCACTACATCGGTGCCGACGGCGCGAAGCACCGGCCGGTGATGGTGCACCGCAGCGTCATCGGCAGCGTGGAGCGTGCCGTGGCCCACCTCCTCGAGGCGCACGGCGGCGCCTTCCCGGCCTGGCTGGCCCCCGTGCAGCTGGCGGTGCTGCCGGTCGCCGAGGAGCAGGTGGAGCGGGCGGCGGCAGTGGTCCGCGAGGCGGTCTCCCTGGGCCTGCGCGCCGAACTCGCCGCTCCCGGACAGGGCACCCTGGCCGCCCGCGTCCGCGCGGCCCGCCTGGTCCCGTACCAGGCGGTGATCGGCGAGCGCGAGGCCGGGTCCGGCCTCGCGGCCCTGCGACTGCGGGACGGCCGCCGCCCCGGCGCCCTGCCCGTGCCCGAACTGCTGCGGCGCATCGCCGACCGGGTTGCGGCACGGGGCACCGCACTGTGGTGCTGATCTAGTGTCGATACGACGGAAGGAGTCCGCCGTGACCGGTGAGCCCATCCCCGTGATCATCGACTGCGACACCGGCGTCGACGACGCCCTGGCCCTGCTGTTCGCCGTACGCCACCCGGGCCTGGACCTCAGGGCGGTGACCTGTGTGGCCGGGAACACGGACGTCGACGGGGTGGTCCGCAACACCCTGACCGTGCTGGAGCAGGCGGCCGCCCCCGGCATCCCGGTGGCGCGGGGCGCCGAGCGCCCGCTGATCGAACCCGCCCGTCCGGCCCGGCACGTGCACGGCGCGGACGGCATGGGCGACCTCGGCCTGCCCGCGCCCACCCGCACGCCCGTCGCCGTGGACGCGGTGACCCTCCTCCGCCGGGAGATCCTGGCCTCCCCGCGCCCGGTGACCCTGATCCCGACGGCCCCGCTCACCAACATCGCGCTCCTGCTGCGCACCCACCCGGAGGTGACCGGCAACATCGAGCGGATCGTGTTCATGGGCGGCGCGGTCGCCACCGGGAACGCCACAGCGGTCGCGGAGTTCAACGTCTGGCACGACCCGGAGGCCGCGGCGGTCCTGCTCACCGCGGGTGTGCCGATCACGATGTACGACCTCGACGTCTTCATGCAGGTCGTCGTGCCCGCCACCGACGTCCACCGGCTGCGCGCGAGCACCGATCCCGGCACCCGGCTGGCCGGCGAGCTCCTCGCCCACCGGCCCGCCGCGCAGGGCGAGGACCCGCAGGCGGAGGAGGCCGGCGGGCTCGGCGACGCGGGCGCGGTGTGCGCGGTCGCCGACCCGGCCGGCATCACCACCCGCCTCCTGCCGGTCGAGGTCGTCCTCGCCCCGGGCCCGGCCCGCGGCCAGACGCTCGTCGACCGCCGCCCCCGCCCCGGCGAGTCCGAGATCCACGAGGGCGCCCGTGAACAGGCCCTGGTGGACGTGGCCCTGGAGGTGGACGTGGACCGCTTCGTGAAGCTGTACCTGGAGACGGTCGAGCGCTGAGACGGGGTGGGGGCGGAGCCTCCCGGAACCGTCAGCCCCGAGCAGCCCGCTTGCGCCGGCCCGCGACGACGATCGCGGCGCCGCCGGCGACCAGCACGGCCGCCCCATCCGCGATCGGCCCGGAGTTGCCGCCGCCACCGGTCCCGGCCAGGTCACCACCCCCGCCATGCGCCGAAGGCGCCGGAGCCGGCGCGCCGGTGGACGACGACTCCGTGGCGCTCGGCGTGGGCGTGGCGGAGTCCTGCGCCGGGGTGGACGCCGTGGCGGACGCGGGGGCACTCGGCGTCGGGGACGGCGACTCCTCGGTGCTGGTGCAGTCCTTCGTCCCCCCGTTCCAGGCCGCGATCAGCTTGTCCTTGATGACGGGGTGGTCCGGCCCCACAGGGCGAGCGACACGGCGCCGGTCCCCAGCAGGCGGCGTGCGGTGACACGTCTGGCCATGGACATGGATATCCCATCGCAGAAGCTCGAAGGAGCGGAACGAAAGAGCGGAAGGGTCACAAGAGACACGCGGCCCACTGGTACCGTGCGCCGCCGTGTGAGGACATGGTGATCATCGCTGTTGAAACCTGCCAACCTGCGGTATCCCAAGGGGAGGTCAGTCGGTCATCACAACTCCCTCACGCGAGGAGTGATCCTCTCCGCAACATGCGAAGGTTCCCTTTCCGGGCAATGTGGACAGAGTCATTACTGTCGGCCCTCTGCCGACCACCTGCCGACCCTCTGTCGTCCCGTCCGAAGGGAGCCCGCATGGCAGACCTCTCGTCCAGGAACCCCGACTGGTGGCGCCAGGCCGTCATCTACCAGGTCTATCCGCGCAGTTTCGCCGATGCCGACGGCGACGGCCTCGGCGACCTCAGGGGCGTCACCCAGCGCCTGAACCACCTCGCCACGCTCGGCGTCGACGCCCTCTGGCTCAGCCCCTTCTACCCGTCCGAACTCGCCGACGGCGGCTACGACGTCGTCGACCACCGCGGCGTCGACCCGCGCCTGGGCACCCTGGACGACTTCGACGCGCTGGCCGCCGAGGCCCACCGGCTCGGCCTGAAGGTCGTGGTCGACGTCGTCCCCAACCACACCTCGCACCAGCACCCCTGGTTCCAGGAGGCCCTGCGGGCCGGCCCCGGCTCCGCCGCCCGCGACCGCTACGTCTTCCGTCCCGGCCGTGGCGCCCACGGCGAACTCCCGCCGACCGACTGGCAGTCGGTCTTCGGCGGCAGCGCCTGGCAGCGCGTCCCCGACGGCGACTGGTACCTGCATCTCTTCGCTCCCGAACAGCCCGACCTCAACTGGGACAACGAGGAGGTGCGCGCCGACTTCCGCACCACCCTGTGCTTCTGGTCCGACCGGGGCGTCGACGGCTTCCGCGTCGACGTCGCCCACGGCCTGGCCAAGGACCTCACCGAACCGCTCCGGGACGTCGGCGGCATCGGCGCCACCGGCGAGGAGGCCCTGCTGCGCGTCCCGCCCGGCAGCCACCCGTACTGGGACCGCGACGAGGTGCACGAGATCTACCGCGACTGGCGCAAGATCTTCGACGCCTACACCCCGCCCCGCACCGCGGTCGCCGAAGCCTGGGTCCCGGACGCCCGCCGCGCCCTGTACGCCCGCCCGGACGAACTCGGTCAGGCCTTCAACTTCGAGTATCTCCAGGCGCGTTGGGACGTGGACGAACTCCGCGAGGTCATCACCGGTTCGCTCGACGCGGCCCGCGCGGCCGGTGCCTCCGCCACCTGGGTGCTCTCCAACCACGACGTCGTACGCCACGCCTCCCGCCTCGTACTGCCGGCCGGCACCGACGAGAACGCCTGGCTGCTGTCCGGCGGCCGGGCACCGGCGATCGACCGGGAGGCCGGCCTGCGCCGGGCCCGAGCCGCGACCCTGCTGATGCTGGCGCTGCCCGGCTCGTCGTACGTCTACCAGGGCGAGGAACTCGGCCTGCCCGAGGTCGCCGACCTGCCCACCGAGGTGCTGCAGGACCCGATCTGGGAGCAGTCGGGCCACGTTCGCAAGGGCCGCGACGGGTGCCGGGTGCCGCTGCCGTGGACGACGACCGGGCCTTCGTACGGCTTCGGGCCGGGGGCCGCCTGGCTGCCGCAGCCGGCGTCCTTCGCCTCGTACGCCGTCGAGGCCCAGGCCGGCGTCGAGGGCTCCACCCTGGAGCTGTACCGCACCGCCCTCAGGCTGCGCCGCAAGCTGCTGGAGGGCGAGACGCTGACCTGGACGCCGGACGCGCCGGCGGGCGTACTCGACTTCACCCGCACCGAGACCTGGCGGTGCGTCACCAGCCTCGGCGCGGAGCCCCTGCCGCTGCCGCCGGGCGAGGTGCTGCTCGCCAGCGCGCCCCTGCCGGAGGAAGGAGTCCTTCCACCCGACACCACCGTCTGGCTCGCCTAGGCCCTCAGGGCCTGGTGCGGGCCCTAACCCACGGTCGGGCTCGGGTTGGGGCCGGGGGAGGTGTTCCCGGAGCCGCCGCCGGTGAGGCCGTCGATGTTCAACGGGGTGGACGTGGCGTTCGGCGGGGGTGTGAGCACCACTTGCGGCTGGCCCGCGGGCGGGGGCGGCGGGGTCACGTCGGAGGAGGGCAGCTTCGGCGGGGTGGTCTGGTTGAAGATGGTCTGGTCGAAGTCGACCAGACCCGTCCTCTCCATCACCGTCATGTGGTCGAGCACGGTGTCGTTGGCCTGGTCCGCCAGGGCCCGCACCAGCGAGTTCTTGGTGGTGGAACGGATCTTCGCGATGGTGTTGAAGATCGAGCCGTGCGTCATGCGCAGGATGTTGGCGAAGTCGGTGTCGAACTGCTTGCCGCTCTCCGCCTTCAACTGGGTGACGAAGCCCTCCTGCTGGGGACTCGCGATGTTGGGCAGGGTGACGTTCAGCATGGGCGCGATCTTGCGGCAGCTGGCGTCCAGCGCGGCGTGCCCGTCGACCAGGTGCTTGCTGGCCTCGAGGACGCCCTTCGAGCTGCCCTTCTGCAACCCGATCTGACCGAGCGGGTACTCCCACAGCCCGGCCGCCCGCACCTTGACCACGAAGTCCCGGTCACCTTCGGTGAGTGGTCCCCACTGCGTCTGGGCGATGATCCGTGTCGGCGAGTCGGAGACGGTGCTCAACCCGAGCATGCTCGGATAGGCCAGTGCGCCGAGGGTCAGGGCCATCGCACCGCCCACGAAAAGGGTTCCCGTCGCGTTCCGCGAAAAGCGCACCGTGCCTCCTGCCTGGTCGTGGATCCCGCCCGCAGGCGGTTTCGGACGCACAGGAGTACGGATGCGGAAGGGGTTTGTGTCGGTGTTCCGCGTAAAAATTTCGCCGGGCCGCGCAGACACCGGCTTCGTCGCCCGCCGCTTGATCCGCCGTTGGCGAAAGGTTGACCAATCATCGGGGGAAGGGACGGGAACACGGGCCTAGATTCGCCGCATGCCCCCACAGCCACCCCCCAGAATGCCCGGCTCCCTTCCCGTCCTGCCCTACCGCAAGCCCACCAAGGGCCGCGACTACTGGGTGCTGGACGACGTCCTGCCGGACGTCGACGCCGTACGGGAGCGGTGTCTGGCCAAGGACGACTGGGTCAAGGGCTACCCGTACACCTCCGAGACCTGGCCGGGCCTGCGTGCCATGCCCGGCCTGGAGCCGGCTGAACTCGGCCGTGTCGAACGGCTGGTGAAGAAGGCGACCGGCGCCAAGGAGCTGTGGGTGCAGCAGGCGCCCGGCGGCGGCACCCTCAACCACAACTGCGTCCAGGTGGTCGGCGAGGGCGAGAGCGAGCCCCGCCCGCACACCGACTCCCGCGCGCTGTGCCGGTACGCGGCCGTGCTGTACCTCAATCCGCACGTGCCCAAGGACTGCGGCACCAGCTTCTACCGCCAGTCGCTGCCCGGCGGCCGCCTCGGCGGCAATGTCGTCCAGGCGCCCCACAACAACCTCGTCGAGGCCCTCGGCACCCGCTTCGTGTCTCCGGACGTGTTCGAGGAGGACGTCCGCGTCCCGCACAAGTACAACCGTCTCCTGCTCTACAACGCCAACCTCGTGCACAGCGCGACCGGCTACTTCGGCAAGGAACTGGAGGAGAAGCGGATGACGGCGGTCTTCTTCTGGATGGCCTGAGCCCCCCGTGGCCCAGATCACGTCCCTGCCTGTCACGTCCGCCCGGGCCCGGCTGTCCCATGGACATCACCGGCACACCGATCCCGGGAGCGGACATGTCGAAGCAGCCGAAGACAGGACGAGGGACGTACCGCGGCCACCGTGTCGTGGTCCTGGGCGCCGTGGCTGCACGGGCATGCCGGCGGCGATCCGCCTGGCCCACCGCGCGCGCCGCACCGGCGTCACCATCACCCTGGTCAACCCCTCCGCCCGCTTCACGGAGCGCCTGCGGATGCACCAGGCGGCGACGGGCCAGGACCTTGCCGAGCACCGCATCCCCGACCCGCTCGCGGGCGCGGATGCCGACGGCGGCGTACACGGTGGACGCGATCGCGCGCCGGCTGCACGGCCGCCCGCTCCACCCCTTCCGCCGCGGCTACGTCCACCAGCCGGTGAGCCTGGGCCGCGGGGACGCGGTCATCCGGTTCACCCACGCGGACGACACCCCGCGGCGGGCGTGTCTGAGGGGCCGCGCGGCGGCCCTGTACAAGGAGCTGGTGAGCGCGAGCCCCCTGCCGTTCCACCGGCTGAGCAGGCGCGTGACCATGACGGTGACGGTGTCGAGGGCGGGCAGCGCGAGGACTCGGGGCCGCCACCGACGACGGGAACGAACGGCTTCTGGCAGGTTGATCCCATGGAGAGCACGGAGAGGCAGAACGACCGGAGCGCGGGCCAGGACCCCGACCCGTACCTCGAACACAGGCGTCTGCTGTTCGCGACGGCGTACCGGATGCTGGGCAGCGTGACGGACGCGGAGGACGTCCTCCAGGACGCCTGGCTCAAATGGAACGCGGCGGACCGTTCCGCGGTCCGCAATCCCCGCGCCTATCTGGTGCGCACCGTCACGAACCTCTCCCTGAGCCGTCTGACCTCGGCCCGGGCGACCCGCGAGGAGTACGTGGGCCCCTGGCTCCCCGAGCCCCTCCTCACCTCCCCCGACGCCTCCGAGGAAACGGAACGCGCGGACAGCGTGTCGACGGCGATGCTGGTGATCCTGGAGACGCTGTCCCCGGTGGAGCGGGCGGTGTTCGTCCTGCGCGAGGTCTTCGGCTACTCCCACGCGGAGATCGCCGGCATTCTGGACCGCCCGGAACCCACCGTCCGCCAGATCGCTCACCGCGCCCGCTCCCACGTCCAGTCCCGCCGCCCCCGCTACGACACGGACCCCGACCGGCGGGCCCGCGTCACCGCCCACTTCATCGAGGCGTGCGCGGGCGGCGACCTGAACGCGGTGATGGAACTCCTCGCCCCTGACGTCACCTGCTGGTCGGACGGCGGCGGCAAGGTGACCGCGGCCCGCCGCCCGCTGTACGGCCCGGCCCACGTGGCGAGGTGGATCCTCGGCGTCCTGGCGAAACGGCAGTCGGCGGGCATGACCTTCCAACGGGCTCTGGTCAACGGCGAACTGGGCCTCCTGTTCAGCCTCGGCGACCTACCGGTGGCCGTCCTGACCTACGACCTGGCGGAGGACCGCATCAAGAACCTGCGCCTGCAGGTGAACCCGGAGAAGCTGAAGGGACTTCAGGCCCTCAGCCACCCCGGCCAGGCATAGCCGAGCTGCCGGGCGGACTCCGGAGGCCGTCCGGCCGGGGCCCAGGTTGCTGCACCGGCCAACCTTTTGCCAGGTCGTGACCCGCAGGCGTACATCCTCAGGGGCCCCGTCATGGTCGGTAGTTGTCGTCCGCTCTGCTTGTTCATCCTTTTCCCAGGAGCTCCATGCCCCTCAAGCGGGTCTCGCTCACGGCGGCGATAGCGGTCGCCGCCGGGCTGACCACTGCCACCGTCGGCCTCAGCGGTTCCGCCGCCTGGGCCGACAGCACGGCGGCACTGCCGCTGTCCCACTACTCGCACATGCTGGTCGACACCGCTCACCAGCACATCTTCTTCAGCCAGGGCACCGGCACGACCGGCATCGTGGTGACCGACCTGTCCGGCAGCCCCGTCACCACGATCGCGGACGAGCAGGGCGCCACCGGGCTGGCACTGTCCTCCGACGGCGGGACGCTCTACGCGGCCCTGGCCGACGGCGACGCGGTCGCCGCCATCGACACGGCGACGCTCACCGAGTCCACCCGCTGGCCGACCGGGACCGGGAGCGCCCCGGTATCCGTCGCCGTGGCGGGCGGCCGGGTCTGGTACGGCTACGCGGCCGACGGCAACGGCGGCATCGGGTCGGTGGATCCGGCCGCCGCCGATCCCGCGGCGACCCCTCGGCCCTCGATGTCGCACTGGTCGGTCGCACCCCTGCTCGCGACGGGCGGCGGTGTGCTCGCCGCCGAGGAGCCGCAGCAGAACCTCAGCCACGTGGCCACCTTCGACGTCTCCTCCGGGACCGCGTCGGCCCAGGCCGACACGCTGGTCGGCGGCGGTACGGCGACCGGGCTCCAGGTCACCGGCGACGGCGCGGAGGTGCTGATCGCCGCCCCCCAGCAGGCGGCCCTGAAGGCGTACCGCACCGCGGACCTCGGCAGCACCGACCCGTCGGTGTACTACACCGGCGGCGTGAACTCCGGCCCGAACTCGCTCGCCGTCGACACCGACGGCACGATCGCCGTCGGCAGCACCTCGGGCTCGGCCGCCGGAGTCCACCTCTACGCCGGCTCGAACACCCTCGCCGAGAACCACGTCGCCTTCCCGTCCGGCACCGTGGCCCCGGACGGCCTGGCGTGGGGATCCGACGGCGCGACGCTCTACGCCGTCACGCGGGACTCCTCCGGTGCCCACACCCTCAACGTGCTGGGCGCCCCCAAGCTCACCGACACCGAGCTCTCCCTGACCCACCCGCAACAGGCGGTCCCCACCCAGCAGTACACGGTCACCGGAGCACTGAGCACCAAGGGCTTCGTACCGTCCGGCGCCTCGCTCCAGGTCACCCGTGACGGCACGGCACTGCCCGACGCCACGGTCGGCAAGGACGGCTCGTTCGCCATCGGCGACACCCGGCAGGACGAGGGGGCGTACACGTACCGGGTGACGTACGCCGGTGACGCGGCCCACCGCCCCGCGACGGCCTCGCTGACGGTGCACGTGGCCCGTCTGGCGACCCTGATCACCTTCCCGGAGATCGGCTCGGCGACGCCGCACTCGGTGGTCCTCACCGGCTCGCTCATGACCGGGCTGAACCTCGGCACCCTTCCCGAGGGCACGACCGTCCAGGTGTCCAGGACCAACGAGGACACCCAGGAGACGACGCAGCTCCCGTCGGTCCCGGTCGACACGGCCACCACCGAGTTCACCGTCAAGGACGCCCCGGGCAGCGCCGCACGGTTCACCTACCACCTGTCGTACGCGGGTGACACCACCCACCAGCCGACCGCCGCCGACGCGGGCATCCAGGTCTCCCCGTACGCCCCCGCCCTGACCCTGAAGGCCCCGGCGACCGCCACCCGCGCCACCGCCCTCACCTTCGGCGGCACACTGAGCGACGCGCCCTACGGCGACGGCGAGACCGTCACCGTGTCCCGCACGGACGCCGCCCACACGACCGCGCCCGTGAAGTGGACCGTGCCCGTGGGCAGCGACGGCACGATCACCGTCAAGGACACCCCGCCCGTCGGCGGCGCCAACACCTACACGGTCGACTACCCGGGCGACGCCTCCCACCGGGCGGCCACCGCATCCGCGATCGTCCAGGTCTCCCGTGCCACCACGGCCCTCTCCGTCACCACCAACGCGTCCTCGTACGCGTACGGCGCGACGGCCACCGCCACCGCCCACCTCGGCACGACGTACAACGGCCGCACGGTCTCGATCTACGCCACGCCCGTCGGCGGCAAGAAGACCCTGGTCAAGACCGGCACCGTGGACAGCAAGGGCAACCTGTCGGCGACGTACAAGCTCACCCGCAACACCACCTTCACGGCGTCCTTCGCGGGCGACTACCGCTACGCCCCGGCCACGGCCACCCGCACCGCCCAGGCGTACGCGAAGATCGCGGAGACACTGAGCGGCTACTACACGAGCACGACGTACGGCGGCACCACCTACCGCGTCTACCACCACACCGCGAAGCCGCGGGTGGCCGCCACGGTGACCCCGAACAAGTCCGGCCAGTGCGAGCGCTTCCAGGCCCAGGAGTACTACAGCGGCGCCTGGCACACGCTCACCACCTCGGACTGCTTCACCTTGGACGCGAACAGCACCGCGGCGACGCAGCTGGGCCTCACCAACGCGGTCGACCACCGGTTCCGGGTGCGCTCGGAGTACGTGCACGCCACGACGGACACCGCCAACCCGAGCACGTGGAGCGGCTGGCTGTACCTGACGGTCAGGACCTGAGCGACCTCGCCGGCGGCCGCCTGACATGATCGAAAAATGATCAGCGAACCCGCGCGGCCGGCCCGCACGAAGCACGTCCTGTTCGATGTCGACGGCACGTTGATCGACGCGCTGGGCAACCAGCGCCGGGTCTGGGCGACCTGGGCGCAGCGGTACGGCCTGGACGCGGAGGAGGTCCACCGGGTGGCGCTGCTCACGCGCCCCATGGAGACGTTCGCCCAGGTCGCTCCGGACCATGATCCACAGCAGTGCCTGGCCCTGCTGCACGAACTGGAGGACGAGGACGTCCGGTCCGGCGTCTATACGGCCTTCGCCGGCGCACCCGAGCTGCTGCACGCCCTGCCGCCGGGCTCCTGGGCCCTGGTCACCTCCAACTACGAGCACCGGGTGCGTGGCCGCTTCCGGCGGACGGGCCTGCCGGTGCCGGACCTGATCGTGGACGCGGCCGCCGTCGAGGAGGGCAAGCCCTCTCCCGTCCCGTATCTGCGGGCCGCCGGGCTGCTCGGTG
Source organism: Streptomyces sp. NPDC007905 (assembly GCF_042959345.1). Lineage (NCBI taxonomy): Bacteria > Bacillati > Actinomycetota > Actinomycetes > Kitasatosporales > Streptomycetaceae > Streptomyces > Streptomyces sp. NPDC007905. Next base: position 343,810 of record NZ_JBIBKS010000002.1, read on the forward strand.
CCGAACCGGAGGGCTGCCTGGTCATCGAGGACGCCCCCTCGGGTGTGCTGTCCGCGCTGCGGGCCGGGATGACGGTGTGGGGCGTGAACTCGGCGGCCGCGGTGGAGGGCGTGCACCGCCACTTCGTCACGCTGCGCGAAGCGGTCCCGCACATCCTGGCCTTCGCGTCCGTGACCCGGGGGACCGGGGTGGCCTGAGGCCGGGCATACCCCGGTGCTTGGCGAAGGTGACGCGCGTCTCCCCGTCACGCCGAGGCGGGTGGTGGTTCGGCTGGCGCGTCCCTGGCAACAGTGGTCCGTCGTGCGCCACGATGACCCGGTGAACGAACGGATAGTCCGGCCCGCCACCCATCCCGACCTCGCCGTGAGGCCCCTCAAGGTGTCCGGGCAGCTGACCGCCGGGGGGTTGTTGCTCGCGGGTCTTGCGTGGGTGGTGCGGGCCGTGTGGGAAGCGCGGCTGGCCGTCGCGGGGGAGCCCGACTCGGGGCCGCCGGATCAGGGAAACGGGGTGCACCGGCCGCTCAACGGGCTGGAGGACTCGTATCACTTCGTGACCTCCCTCGGGGGAGGCGTCACCTTCCTGTGTGCGCTGCTGTTCACCGCGTGGCTGTGGCGGGTGCGGGACAACGCGCGTGCGCTGACGGGGCAGGCGCCGAAGTACGCCGGGATCTGGGTCTACCTCGGGTGGATCGTGCCCGTCGTGAACCTGTGGTTTCCGCGGGGGATCGTCGCCGACGCCCACCGGACCACGGCGCCGGGGCGGAAGCTGCCCGTCTCCGTCAACGTGTGGTGGGGGCTCTGGCTGATCGGGATGCTCAGCGGGGTCGGACTGGTGTACGACGACTCCACCGACGAGATCATCGCCCGGGCGTACACCGAGGTGTGGCCGCTGCTCGCCTCCGACGCCGCCGTCGTCGGTGCCGCCGTGGCCGGCGCGTTCGCCGTACGGGCCGTCACCGCCGTGCAGGTGGAGCGGATCCGTCAGGGACAGGGCCGGCCCGCGGAGACCGCGGACCTCCCCGGCAAGAGCTAGGCCGCCGTTCCGGGGCGGGGCGGGGCGCACCGCCGGGCGCGTGCCCGGGTGAGGTGTCCCGTGAGTGGTGGGGCTCCGCGGCAGGGACGAGGATTCCTGCATGAGCGTCTTTGCCATCGTGGGTGCCGGGCCCGGGCTGGGGGCCGCCGTAGCTCGTCGGTTCGGGCGGGAGGGGTACGACGTCGCCCTCGTCGCCCGGGATCGGCACCGGCTGGACGAGCTCGTGGGTGAGCTCGCCGACGAAGGCGTCGCCGCGCGGGGGTTCGCCGCCGATGTGCGCCGGCCGGAGGAGCTGGTGGCGGCTCTGCGGGACGCCGCCGCGGCGCTCGGGACCATCGAGGTGCTGCAGTACAGCCCGGTTCCGCACCGGGACTTCATGCGGCCCGTGCTGGAGACCCGGCACCGGGATCTGCTCGGGCCGATCGAGTTCTCGGTGTACGGGCCGGTCGCGGCGGTGCAGCAGGTGCTGCCGGGGATGCGGGAGCTGGGACGGGGGACCGTCCTCTTCGTCAATGGCGGGACGGCCGCCGTACCCCATCCGGAGCGGGCGGGGACGTCGATCGCGTTCGCGGCGGAGAGCGCGTACGGGCATTTGCTGCACGACCGGCTGGCCCCCGAGGGGATCCATGTCGGGCAGCTGGTGATCCCCGGGGCCATCACGCCCGGGCACGTGCGGAAGGACCCCTCCGTGCTGGCGGACACCCTGTGGGGCATGCACCGGGACCGGCGCGGGTTCCGGCACTACGCCGACGACCTGGACAGCTGACCGACCTTGGGGAGATCCGGGTCGCCCTGCGTGAAGAGCGTTTGTGAGCCAATATGGTGATGTTGGCCGCATTTGCTCTCTTCAAGGGGGCCTCAATGGCTGTCGAAATCCCTCCGCTCATCAAGCCCTCCCGGCTCAGGAGCCGGGGCGGCCTGCTGGGCGAGTGCCTGGCGGAGTTCCTCGGGACCTTCGTCCTCATCTCCTTCGGCTGCGGCGTGGTCGCGATGGCGGTTGCCGCACTGCCCGGCTCGGGCCGTGCCGCCACCCCCACGACGATCTTCCTCGCGGCCGGTGACTGGCTGCTCATCACCTGGGGCTGGGCGTTCGCCGTCGTCTTCGGCGTCTACGTGGCCGGCGGTGTCAGCGGTGCGCACCTGAACCCGGCGGTGACGCTGGCGATGGCCGTGCGCCGCGGGTTCTCGTGGGCCAAGGTGGTGCCGTTCTGGTTCTCGCAGATCGTCGGCGCGATGACCGGGGCGGCCCTGGTCTATCTCGTCTACCACAACGCGATCAACGCCTTCGACGGCGCCGTGGTGGGGCCGAAGGTGAACGGGCACACGAACGCCACGTTCTCGATCTTCGCGACCTTCCCGGCGCCGTACTTCCACGGCGGCATCTGGGGGCCGCTGATCGACCAGATCGTCGGCACGGCCTTCCTGCTCATGCTGATCGCCGCCATCATCGATGTGCGCAACCAGGCCGTGAAAGCCAACCTCGCGCCGCTGATCGTGGGCTTCGTCGTCGCCGCCATCGGCATGTCCTACGGCGCGAACGCCGGCTACGCCATCAACCCGGCCCGTGACTTCGGACCGCGGCTGTTCACCTACGCGGCGGGCTGGGACAGCCTGGCGTTCCCGGGGAGCGTCGCCGGCGCGTTCAGCGCCTATTGGTGGATCCCGATCGTCGGGCCGCTGATCGGCGGGACCGTCGGGATCCTGATCTACGACCTGTTCATCGGCGACGTCCTGGTCGTGCGCGCCGAGATGGCCGAGCTGCCCGAGCCGGGCCGGACCCGGCCGGTGAAGGAGGTCGGCGAGGACGAGTACTAGAAGGTCCTGTCGTCCGACGGCAGGGCCCGGTGTGCTGTGGCCTCCGCCGCCGCCCGGCGGGCCGCGGACGCGATCTCCTCCAGTGCCGCGAGGTGGCCGGCCAGCGCCCGGCGGCCGCTGAGGGTGAGGGCGGCCCAGGTGCGCGGGCGCTTGCCGAAGTAGCCCTTGCGGACGCTGACGTACCCCGTCCTCTCCAGGGCCGAGAGTGTCTTGCTCAGCGTCGAGTCGGACACCTGGCAGTAGTCCCGCAGGACGGCGAACTCGGCCTCCCCGCAGCCGGAGAGGTAGGCGGCGAGGGCCAGCCGGGTGGGGTGGTGGAGTTCGCGGTCCAGGGCGGGAGGCGTGCCTCCCGGGCCGGCGGTCATGCCGTACCCGCCCGGGCGGCGCGCACCAGGTATTCCAGGCCGCTGGCGAGGCCGAAGCCGATGAGCCAGCCGGTCACGCCGTACGGGACCGCGGCCAGGAGGCCCACGGCGGCGGGCGCGAAGGGGAGCAGCCAGGCGCGCCAGGCGGGCCGGCCGGGCCCGCAGTCCCGGCCGAACCAGCGCGTCACCCCGCCGTGGTGCGCGCCGGACCAGACCAGGACGAGGAAGACGGTCAGGCTGAGCAGCCCGGCGGGCAGCAGCCAGACGCCCCAGGGGGGTCGCCGGTCGGCCAGCCCCAGCGCGGTGAAGCCGACCGCGAAGGTCAGTCCCTGGCCGATCGCGTAGCCCCGGGGCCTGTTGCGTTCGTCGCTCGCCTTGCGCGCCGCCGCCTGGGCGGCGCATGCGGTGGCCAGTGCGTCCCGCGCCCGGCGCGCGTCCATCGGGTCCCCCGTGCTGTCCATGCCTGTCCCTCCGGTGCAGTCAAGGGGCGGTGGTCGGCCGCCCCGCATCCGTACCGTCACCTTGGACAGTACTTTCCATGAATGCAAGTACTTTCCGCACTCACATGGGAGTCACCAACCGGTCAGCAGCAGGTGGTTGAGGAGCAGGGCGAGGACCGCCTGGGCGGTGAGCCAGGCCCGGGGCCGGGTGAGGTACGCGCACGCCGGGAGCAGCCACACCGCGAACGGCAGCCAGATGCGCTCGGTCTCGGCCTTGCTCAACCCGGACAGGTCGGCGATCAGCAGGGCGAGCAGGGCGGCGCAGACGAGGAGGGCCAGGCGGACGGGGGCGGCGGATGTGCGGGGTGCCGCTGGGGTGCTCGCCCTCCACGTGAGCGTGCCGTCCGTGCGGGTGAGCGTGCCGGCCGTGCGGCGCAGGCCCGCTGCCGTCGCCGGGCCGGTGATCAGGGCCGCGCAGGCGAGGTTGGCCCACACCCAGTAGCCGTAGGGGCGGGTGCCGCCGACGCCCTGGTAGTAGCGGGTCACCAACAGGTGGTACGCCGTCCACCAGTTGAACCCGGCGAGCGTGAACGCCAGGGGGACGACGGCCAGTCCGGCGAGCAGGGCCGGCGGCAGCGCCGGGCGCGCGCGGATCCCGTCCCGGCCCAGCAGCAGCACCGCCACCGCGGGAAGAGCGACGAGGGTGAGGCCGTAGGACAGGTAGCAGGTCAGGCCGAGGAGCAGGCCGGAGGCCGCCGCCCGGGCCGGCGATCGCTTCGTGACCGCGAGCGCGAGCAGGGCCAGGGCCCAGGCGGCGACCGCGGCGAAGTAGGCGTCGGCTGAGGTGCCCAGCCAGACGGCCGCCGGGGTGAGGGCAAGGAAGGGGGCGGCGCGGCGGGCCAGGGTCTCGTCCGCCAGGGCCCGCACGGCGACCAGGACGGCCACGCAGGCCGTCGCGCCGACGAGCACGCACCACATCCCGGCCCAGCCGCCGCCGCGCAGCCCGATCCGGTCGAGGAGGACGAAGGTGAGCGTGGAGGCCGGCGGGTGACCGGCGACATGGGCCGGCCAGGGGGCGGGGGTGCCTTTGACGATGTGGTGGGTGAAGTCGCGCAGGGTGGCCGGGGCGTCGTGGAAGCGGTCGATGACCCGGAGGTATTCCTCACGGGTGGTCAGGCGGCCCGCGATGCCCCGGTGCCAGCCGTCGACGAGGGCGAGCGAGCAGATCCAGGCCGTCGCCGTCGCCCAGGCCGCCGCGAGCAGGGCGCGCCAGGGCAGGCGGGCTGCCAGGGGTGGCCCGTACGCCACGGCGGCCGCCGCGAGGAGGACGGCGGCCGGGGTGCCGGGGCCCAGGTGCGGGTCCCATTCGGCCAGCAGGGGAGGCCAGTGCACGTAGAGGGTGTGGCGCGTGTCCTGGATGTGGCGGCCGACCAGGACGGCCGCCGTCACGAGCAGGGCGGCGGCGCAGGCGGCGTACAGGTCGCGGCGCAGGGAGCGGGTCACGTCGGCACGTTAGGCCGCACCGCCCCGCGCGGGCCGTCGTACGGGCCGGACGTCAGCGTTTCGTCATGGGTCGCGCACCCTTTCCCGGACGTTTCCCGGCCTACGGTCGGAGCATGCGCGACCATCCCCGGCTTCCCACTTCCCCCGGTTTCTGGCGCAGCCCCCTGCGCGGTCCCTGGTTCACCTCGGTGCTCGGCCTCGTGCTGCTCGCCGGCATCACGGTGCTGTTCGTGACCGGCCTCGTGTCGTACGCGGCCTACAACCCGGGCCTGTCCCGAGTGAACGACACGACCCCGGACAAGGGCATCCTCGGCTTCTACCTGTTCGCGTGGCCCACCGGCCCCGTGTGGCTGTACCGGTTCACCCAGGGTGTGCACGTCACCCTCGGCATCACCCTGGTCCCGGTCCTGCTGGCCAAGCTGTGGTCGGTGGTGCCGAGGCTGTTCACGCTGCCGCCGGCCCGTTCGCTCGCGCACGCGCTGGAGCGGATATCGCTGCTGCTGCTGGTCGGCGGCGGCCTGTTCGAGTTCACGACCGGGGTGCTCAACGTCCAGCTGGACTACGTCTTCCCCGGCTCCTTCTATCCGCTGCACTTCTACGGTGCGTGGGTGTTCTTCGCCGCGTTCCTCGCGCACGCGGTGCTGAAGACACCGGCCGCCGTGCGGAACGTACGGCGGCGGGCGCGGGAAGAACGGGTGCGAGAAGGGCGGGTGCGAGAGGGCCAGGTGCAAGAGGAACGGGTGCGAGCAGAGGGCGACCTGGTCTCCCCGCGTCCCGACCCGCCCACCGTCTCCCGGCGCGGGGCGCTGGCGCTGGTCGGCGGCGGCTCGCTGCTGCTGTTCCTCACCACCGCGGGGCAGAGCCTGGGCGGTCCCTTCCGCCGCACCGCCCTGCTCGCGCCGCACGGTGGGGCCGACCCGGGCGGTCCGAACGGCTTCCAGATCAACAAGACGGCCGCGTACGCGGGGATCGGCGCGGCGGAGACGGGGGAGGAGGCCTGGCGGCTCGTGGTCACCGGGCGTACCGGAACCGTCCGTCTCGCCCGCGCCCAGCTGCTCCGGATGCCCCTGCACAGCTCCTCGTTGCCGATCGCCTGTGTGGAGGGCTGGTCCACGGCCGACCAGTGGTGGCGCGGGGTGCGGCTGCGCCACCTCGCGGCGCTGGTCGGGTACGACGGTGATCCGCCGGACGTGTTCGTGGAGTCCCTGCAGCGGCACGGCGCCTTCCGCCACGCGGCGCTGCGCGCCAACCAGGTGGCGGACCCGCGCTCCCTGCTCGCCCTGTACGTCAACGGCGAGGACCTGTCCCCCGACCACGGCTACCCGGCGCGGATCATCGTGCCCGCCGCGCCCGGTGTGCTCAACACCAAGTGGGTGGCCCGGCTGACCTTCGGAGACCTGTGATGCCGCGCCGCGTTCCGGTTGGCAGTCCCTTCCAACTGCTGCTGCTCACCTGCTCCTTCGCGCTCGCCGGGTACGCCGGGACACGGCTCCTGGCCGGTGACTGGTTCGGGGTGGCGCTGTGGATCGTGGCGGCCGCCCTGCTGCACGACCTCGTGCTGCTGCCGCTGTACGCGGTGCTGGACCGGGCGGTCGTACGCGGGCTCGACGCGGGCGGGCGGCGGGCGTGGGTGCCGTACGTGCGGGTGCCGGCCCTGCTGTCGGGGCTGTTGCTGCTGGTGTGGTTCCCGCTGATCCTCGGTCTGGTGGACCGGCGTTACCGCTCGGCCACCGCCCTGTCCGCCGATGTCTTCCTCGGGCGCTGGCTGCTGGTCACCGCCGTGCTCTTCGGCGGCTCGGCGCTGCTGCTGGCGATGCGGGTCCCCCCGCTCGGACGAATCCGGGAGCGGGGGAAGGTGCGCAGGGCGACGAAGCGGCGCCCGCCGGCCGCCCACTGAGCGGCCGTCCGCCATCCGGCGCGGTCCGCGAGCCGGAGCAGGGCGGGGGTGCCGATCCGCGCCCAGGGGAACGGGGCGCCGACGGCTTCCCGGCCGTGGGCGACGACCTGCACCTCGGTCCGCTCCTCGACGTCCTGCGGAGCGGTCTCGGCGATCAACAGCCCGTCGTGCGCGAGGAGTTGAGCCATCCGGTGCAGCAGCGCGCCCGGGTCGCCGCCGATGCCGACGTTGCCGTCCATGAGCAGTACCGTGCCCCAGCGGCCCTCGCCGGGCAGCGGGTCGAAGACCGAGCGGCGCAGCGCCTGGCCGCCGACGGTGATGGTGCGGGTGACGGCGGCCTCGCTGACGTCGACGCCGAGGACGGTACGGCCCCGGGCGGCGAGCTCCGCCACCAGCCGGCCCGGCCCGCAGCCGACGTCCAGGACGGCGCCCTCGCAGCGGTCCAGCACCGCCCGGTCCACGGCGTCCGCGCCGGCGCACCAGCGCTCCACCTCCAGCGGCAGCAGCCGGCCGTCGGCGCGGCGCAGGAACAGCGGGCCCCGGCCGGTGCGAAGGGCCGTGGCGTAGGGGTCGGATGCGGCCCAGGCGGGCGGGGCGGTCGTGGCGCTCATCGGGCGGCCGTGCAGTCGGCCAGCCGGGCGGCGAAGGCGCCGTGCGGGGCGAGGGCGGCGACGGCACGGGCGTCGGCGACGGTGTCGACGTCCCGCAGCCGGGGCAGGTCCCGCACCCGCAGCCCGGCGGCGACCAGCCGCTCCCGCTGCACGGCCCCGGTCACCGGCGTCGACATGGGCACGCCCCGCAGCAGCGCGGGCTCGGGGCGGGCCAGGCCCAGCGCCCAGAAGCCGCCGTCCTCGGCCGGCCCGAAGTACGCGTCGCAGTCCGCGAAGTCCACGGTGAGCAGGTCCGGGGTGACCTGCGGGGTGTCCATGCCGATCAGCAGGGCCGGGCCGGAGCAGCGGGCGAAGGCGTCGGCGAGCCGGGCGTCCAGGCCGCCCGCGCACTGCGGCACGACGTCGAAGCCGGGCGGCAGCCAGGGGCCGGGCCGCCCGTCGAGCACGAGCATCCGGCGCGCGGCCGGGGCTTCGGCCACCGCCCGCAGGGTATCGGCGAGCGACGCCTCGGCGAGAGCGGCGGCCTGCTCGGGGGAGAAGGGCGGAGTGAGCCGCGTCTTGACCCGGCCGGGCCGGGGCTCCTTGGCGATGACGAGAAGGGTCGTCATGAGAGGTTTCCTTTGCGATGACCGGAGTTCGGGCTGGGCAGGGGTGGGGTCGCTCGCCCGCGCGCGGGGTGCCGCTGCGCTCACCCGTGCCGCCCCGGCGGCACGACTGCCCGCGGGCTACGGGGTGCCGGCCGGGTGGGCCGCCGGTGGCTCGTTCAGGACGCGGCTCATGTCCCGGACCGCCTGCCAGGTGCCGCGCCAGGTGCCGGTGACCTTCGAGGTGCCCGTGCGGGGCAGGTACGGCACGTCGTGCTCGGTGACGCGCCAGCCCGCGTCGGCCGCGCGCACCACCATCTGCAGGGGGTAGCCGCTGCGCCGGTCGGTCAGGCCGAGGGCGAGGAGGGGCTCGCGGCGGGCGGCGCGCAGGGGGCCGAGGTCGTGCAGGCGCAGCCCGGTGCGGCGGCGCAGGAGGGCGGCGAGCGCGAGGTTCCCGGCCCGGGCGTGGGCCGGCCAGGCGCCCCGGGCCTGCGGCCGGCGCCGGCCGAGCACGAGGTCGGCCTGGCCGGCGCGGACCTCGCGGACGAACGGGACCAGCTGGGCGGGGTCGAGGGAGGCGTCGCAGTCGCAGAAGCAGACCACGTCGGCGGTGGCGGCCAGCAGCCCGGCGTGGCAGGCGGCGCCGAAACCCCGCCGGTCCTCGCGCACGACGGTCGCGCCGAGGGAACGCGCGAGGTCGGCGGAGCCGTCGGTGGAGCCGTTGTCGACGACGAGGGCGCGCCAGCCGGCCGGGATGCGCGCGAGGACCCAGGGCAGGGCCCCGGCCTCGTTCAGGCAGGGCAGCACGACGTCCACGTCGGGCGGGGGCGATGAGGTGGTCACGGCGTTCACCCTACGAACAGGAATCGTCACAAAGCGGACTCCCGCTCCTTACGAAACGCGGACGTCGGACCCGTGGACGGGCCCTGGCGGCGCCGTGGTGCCAGGGTGGAGGACATGCAACAGCCGTACGCATCCCCGCAGACCGGACCGGACACCGGGCAGCAGCCGGGCGCCCGGGGCCGGATCCTCGTCGTGGACGACGATCCGACCGTCGCCGAGGTCGTCGCCGGGTACCTGGACCGTGCCGGATACGCAGTGGACCGGGCCGCCGACGGCCCGACCGCCCTCGAGCGCGCCGCCGCGCACCGGCCGGACCTGGTGGTGCTGGATCTGATGCTGCCCGGGATGGACGGCCTGGAGGTGTGCCGGCGGCTGCGCGCGCACGCACCGGTGCCGGTCGTCATGCTCACCGCGCGCGGCGACGAGGACGACCGCATCCTCGGTCTGGAGGTCGGCGCCGACGACTACGTGACCAAGCCGTTCAGCCCGCGCGAGCTGGTCCTGCGGGTGGAGTCGGTGCTGCGCCGGGCCCGGCCCGTCGCCCCGCGAGGACCGCGCGGGCCGCTCGGCGCGGCCGGTCTGACCGTCGATCCGGCCGCCCGCCGCGCCACCAAGGACGGCGTCGAACTGGCCCTGACCCTGCGCGAGTTCGACCTGCTCGCCTTCTTCCTGCGGCATCCGGGGCGGGCGTTCGGGCGGGAGGAGCTGATGCGCGAGGTGTGGGGCTGGGACTTCGGCGACCTGTCGACCGTCACCGTCCACGTCCGCCGGCTGCGGGGCAAGGTCGAGGACGACCCGGCACGGCCCCGTCTCATCCAGACGGTGTGGGGCGTCGGCTACCGCTTCGACGCCACCGGGAAGGAGGCCGGCTGACGTGCGCGACACCCTCCTCATCGCCCTCTACGCCTTCCTCGGCGCCGCCGCCACCGGCCTCGCCGGAGCGGGTGTGCTGCGCCTGAGCCGCCGGCGTTCCCTCACCACCTCGCTGGCCGTGGTGGCCGCCGTCGGGGTGGTGGCCATGCTCGCCGGGACCATGGCCGTGGCCCAGGCGATGTTCCTGTCCTCCCACGACCTGAGGGTCGTCACCACCGTCGTCGCCATGGCGGCCGTCGTCTCGCTGGTCACCGCGCTGCTGCTGGGCCGCTGGGTCGTCGCCCGCAGCCGCGAACTCGCGGACGCGGCGCGCGACTTCGGCGACGGCGGCGCCTTCGCCGCACCCGCCGTACCGGCCACCGCCGAACTGGACGCACTGAGCCGCGAGCTGGCCGCCACCAGCGCCAGACTCGCCGCCTCCCGGGAACGCGAGCGGGCCCTGGAGACGGCCCGGCGGGAACTCGTCGCCTGGATCTCGCACGACCTGCGCACCCCGCTCGCCGGGCTGCGCGCCATGTCGGAGGCGCTGGAGGACGGGGTGGCCGCCGACCCCGACCGCTACCTCAAGCAGATCCGCACCGAGGTGGAACGCCTCAACGACATGGTCGGCGACCTCTTCGAACTCTCCCGCATCCACGCCGGCACCCTGCCCCTCAGTCCCGCCCGGATCTCGCTGTACGACCTGGTCGGCGACGCCCTCGCGGGGGTCGGCGCGCTGGCCCGCGAGCACGGTGTCCGGCTGGTCGGCGACCGGGTGGAGCCGGTGCCGGTGGAGGTCGACGGCAAGGAGATGAGCCGGGTCCTCGCCAACCTGCTGGTGAACGCCATCCGCCGCACCCCCGCCGACGGCACGGTCGCCGTCGCCGCCGAGCGGGCGCCCGACGGTGTGGTGCTCTCGGTGACGGACGGCTGCGGCGGCATCCCCGAGGAGGACCTGCCCCGCGTCTTCGACACCGGCTGGCGCGGGACCGACGCCCGGACCCCGCCGGCCGGGGCGGGGCTGGGGCTGGCGATCGTACGGGGGATCGTGGAGGCGCATCAGGGCCGGACGACCGTGCGGAACATCCCGGGCGGCTGCCGTTTCGAGGTGACCCTGCCGCCGGCGGAGGCGTAGGCCCGCGAGGGCCTGTTGCGCACCAGGCCCTGGTCGGCCAGGTTCTCCGCGAAGCCGGTGTACCTGCCGGCCGGCAGGGCCGCCTTCGCCGGGCCGAAGGAGGTCGACGCCGTTGTCGAGTAGAGCGTGGACGAGGCGCCCGGCAGGAACCGGACCGCACCCTCGGGGGCGTTCTCCTGCGCGGCGACGGCCGTCAGGTCGGCGCGGCCGTCGCGGTCCACGTCGGAGGCGGGCCGTTGAAGTCGCCCTGCAGCCCGGAGGGGGCGGCCGAGGCCGGGGCGGACAGGGCCACCGGGATCAGGGCCGCGACGAGCAGGGCGGTGAGCGCGGTGCTGCCGCGCAGGGGGTGCTTCACGTCCGTGTCTCCCGAGGAAGAAGGGGGCAGAGGTCGGTCGGCAGGGCCGCACCGAAGGACGAGCGGGCGCACAGGCCCGGGGACTGGGCTGTGAGCAGGGTCGAGCCGGTGCCGGTGGGGCCGGAGGGCGGCCGGGCAGGAGGGGGCGGCGGCCGTTCTCCCACGCGGAGGCGACCGGTTCGGCGCGGCCGTGGCCGGCGACGTTGCGCAGCGGGACCCAGGCGGTGGGCCGTGCCCGGACGAGCACGACGCCGCCCGCCTGCTCGAGGAGCGCGGCGGGCGGCTTGCGCATGGTGTCTCCCACCGCTCGGGGCGGCCGGGGACCGGGTGCCGCGCTCAGGAGACCGTCGGAAAGGAGCGGGGGCTGTACGGGAGTTCGGTGCGTTCTCGGGGTCCGTGTGACGGCTCACCGCACCCGCGCGAACTCCCGCATCCCCTCCGCGAAGCCGATCTCGGGCTTCCAGCCGAGGTCCGCCCGCAGTCGGGAGGAGTCCGCCGTGATGTGCCGTACGTCGCCCAGCCGGTACTCGCCGGTGACCACCGGTTCCGGGCCACCGTGGGCGGCGGACAGGGCACGGGCCAGGTCGCCGACCGTGTGCGGTTCACCGCTGCCGGTGTTGTACGCGGTGAGCGTTCCGGGGCGCGCTCCGGCCTCCAGCGCGGTGACATTGGCGGCGGCCACGTCCCGTACGTGCACGAAGTCCCGGCGCTGCCGCCCGTCCTCGAACACGCGCGGTGCCTCGCCCCGTTCGAGGGCCGAGCGGAAGAAGGAGGCGACGCCGGCGTACGGGGTGTCGCGGGGCATCCGGGGGCCGTACACGTTGTGGTAGCGCAGGGAGACCGCCGTACCGTCCGTGGAGCGGGCCCAGGCGGCCGCCAGGTACTCCTGGGCGAGCTTGGTCGCGGCGTACACGTTGCGCGGGTCGGGCCGGGCGTCCTCGACGACCAGGCCGGGGGACAGGTCCGCGCCGCAGAGCGGACAGGTGGGGTCGAAGCGGCCCGCCTCCAAATCGGCGGCGGCGCGCGGGCCGGGGCGCACGACACCGTGCGCGGGGCACTCGTACCGGCCCTCCCCGTACACCACCATCGACCCGGCCAGCACCAGCCGCCGTACGCCCGCCTCGGCCATCGCGGCGAGCAGGACGGCGGTGCCCAGGTCGTTGCGGGAGACGTACTCGGCCGCGTCCGCGACCCCGTCGCCGAGACCCACCATGGCGGCCTGGTGGCAGACGGCGTCCACCCCCGCCAGCGCCGCACGGACGGCCACCGGGTTGCGCACGTCGGCGCCCGGACGGTCCCGGACGTCGAACACGACCGGCTCGTGCCCGCGCGCCCCCAGCGCGTCGACGACATGGGACCCGATGAACCCGGCACCGCCGGTGACCAGTACTCGCATACGGCCACGCTAGGTCCGCGACCGGCCCGGGCCTGGGCATGACGGGCGGTGCGTCACCGCTCCGTAAGGAGTCCTCACAGGGACCTGGCGGGCCAGTCCAGCAGGCGGGCGCCGATCACCGCCGTCTGCAGGGTGTAGCGGTGCGCCGGGTCGGCCGGGTCGGCGCCGGTCAGCTTGTGGATGCGCTCCAGCCGGTAGGTCAGGGCGCGCACGCTGAGCGTGAGGCGGCGGGCGGCCACGGCGGCCACGCAGCCGGAGTCGAAGTACGCGGTGAGCGTGTCCAGCAGCGGCCGCGCACCGCCGCGGGCCGCGGTGAGCGGGCCGAGCGTGTGGAGGACCAGGTCGGCCATGGCCTGCCGGTCGCGGGCGAGCACCGGGTACACGAGGAGGTCGGCGGCGCGCAGCAGCGGCTGGTCCAGGTCGAGCCGCGCGGCCATCTCCAGCGCGGCGAGGGCCTCTTCGTACGACTGCACGACCCCGCCGGGGCCGGGCTGCGGACGGCCGACCGCGACCCGGCAGCCCTCGTCGGCCGCGTACGCCTGCTTGGCGAAGTGGGTGAGGACCTCGTCCTCGTCGCCCGGCGCGACGCACAGCAGCCGGCCGTTCTTGGTGGTGAGCAGGATGCTGCGGGCGTCGAAGCGGGCGAGGACCGCGCGTTCCACCTGCCGGGTCACCGGGTCGCCCTCGGCGTGCGGGATCGGACCCTCGGCCACGGCGACCGCGTGCGCCCGGGACAGCCTCAGGCCGAACCGCTCGGCGCGCTGGGCGAGCCGGCCCAGGTCGCTGCGGCCGTAGAGCAGGTCGTCGATGAACTCCCGGCGCGACGCCTCCTCCCGGCGCACGGCGAGCCGCTGGGCGCGTTCGTAGCCCTCGGCGAGCGCGTCGATCGCCTGCTGTACGGCGGCCAGCGTGCTGTCGGCCGAGCCGGGCACGGCGGGCCAGGCGGCGCGGGCGGCGGCCAGGTGGGCGACGACGAGGGCGCGCAGTCCGTGGCCGGCGTCGGCGGCCTGTTCGCCCAGGGCGCGGCGGGCGGCCAGCTCCTGCCGGGTCAGCCGGCGGCCGGTGGCCGCGACCTCGGCCAGGGTGCGGGCATAGCCGTCCAGATAGTGCTCGGGTATCGCCTGCTCGGTCACTCCGTCCCCGTTCCCCCGTGATCCTGACGCGCCGTTGACGCTTTCTTGGCGCTCGTCCGGCATCGAGACCCTAATGAACGCTGCCGGAAACCGGCAATGCGCGGGCGCGCGCCCCGCGTGCACCATCCGGGACGGGGAGCATTACGGATGGCTCCGGTGCCGGACACCGGCAGGCGTTCCGCACCGGAGCCGGAGGCTCTTCCGCCTTCGTCGCCCGACGCACAAGGACGTATGCCATGGAAGCCCTCGGCGTGCTCGTCGCCGTCTGTCTCGTCGTCGTACTGCTCGCGCTGTCGGCCTTCTCCCGCCTGTACCGCAAGGTGGACCAGGGCCGGGCGCTGATCGTGTCCAGGACGCGCAAGGTCGACGTGACGTTCACCGGGCAGATCGTGCTGCCGGTGCTGCACAAGGCCGAGGTCATGGACATCTCGGTCAAGACCATCGAGATCAGCCGCTCCGGCCGGGACGGGCTGATCTGCCGGGACAACATCCGTGCCGACATCCGGATCTCGTTCTTCGTGAAGGTCAACAAGACCGTCGAGGACGTGATCAGGGTCGCCCAGTCCGTCGGCACCGAGCGCGCCAGCCACCAGGACACCCTGCAGACGCTGTTCCACGCGAAGTTCTCCGAGGCGCTGAAGACCGTCGGCAAGCAGATGGACTTCACCGACCTGTACACCAAGCGCGAGGAACTCCGGTACCACATCATCGAGTTGATCGGCGTCGACCTCAACGGCTACCACCTCGAGGACGCGGCGATCGACTACCTGGAGCAGACCCCGCTCACCCAGCTGGACCCGGCCAACGTCCTCGACGCCCAGGGCATCCGCAAGATCACCGAGCTGACGGCGATCGAGCACGTACGCACCAACGAGGCGCAGCGCACCGAGGAGAAGGAGATCACCCGGCAGAACGTCGACGCGCGCGAGGCCATGCTGGAGCTGGAGCGCCGGCAGGCGGACGCCGAGATCAAGCAGAAGCGGGAGATCGAGACCTCCCGGGCCCGCGAGGAGGCCGAGACCGCCCGCGTGGCCGAGGAGGAGCGGCTGCGCGCACAGGGCGCCTTCCTGCGCACCGAGGAACAGCTCGGCGTGCAGCGTGAGAACCAGGCCCGGGAGGTCGCGGTCGCCGCGAAGAACCGGGAGCGGGTCATCGCCGTGGAGAACGAGCGCATCGAGAAGGACCGGCTGCTCGAGGTCATCGCCCGGGAACGGGAGACCCAGCTGACGAGGATCGCCGCCGAGAAGGAGGTCGAGGCGGAGAAGCGGGACATCGCCGAGGTCGTCCGGGAGCGGGTCGCGGTCGACCGAACGGTCGCCGAGCAGGAGGAGTCCATCAAGAAGCTGCGCGCGGTCGAGCAGGCCGAGCGCGAGCGCCAGGCCATCGTGATCGCCGCCGAGGCTCAGGCGCAGGAGAAGCTGGTCAAGGACATCAAGGCCGCCGAGGCCGCCGAGCAGGCCGCCACGCACCGCGCCGCCGAGGAACTCACGCTCGCCGAGGCCCGGTTGAAGACCGCCGACCTCGACGCGCGGGCCAAGCTGCGGCTCGCCGAGGGCATCCAGGCCGAGGCCGCCGCCGAGGGGCTGGCCGCCGCCCAGGTCCGTGACAAGGAGGCCGAGGTCACCGTGAAGGCCGGCCGGGCGGAGGCGGAGGCCACCGAAGCGCGGCTGCGCGCGGAGGCCGAGGGCGCGCAGGCCAAGGCGCTCGCGGAGGCCGAGGGAGCCCGGGCGAAGGCCCTCGCGGAGGCCACCGGCATCGGGGAGAAGCTGAAGGCCGAGGCGGAGGGCCTGACCGAGAAGGCCGCCGCGATGGCCGCCCTGGACGAGGCGTCCCGGGGACACGAGGAGTACCGGCTGCGGCTGCAGGCGGAGAAGGAGATCCGGCTGGCCGGCCTGGAGACGCAGCGGCAGGTCGCCGAGGCGCAGGCCACGGTCCTGGCGACCGGCCTGGAGAACGCCGACATCGACATCGTCGGCGGGGACTCCGTCTTCTTCGACCGGCTGATGTCGGCGGTCTCCCTCGGCAAGGGCGTCGACGGCTTCGTCGACCACTCCCGTACGGCACAGGCGCTCGCCGGACCCTGGCTGGACGGCTCGGGCAGCTTCACCGACGACCTGAGCCGGATCCTCGGCTCGCTCGGCACGGCCGACGTGCAGAACCTGACGGTCTCGGCGCTGCTGATGAAGCTGATGAAGTCCGGCGGCCCGGAGGCCGGACAGGTCCGGCAGCTCCTGGACCGGGCCGGCGAACTGGGCCTCGCGGACACCCCGCTGACCGCCCTGAACGGCAACGCCCGGGGGTGAGCGCCCAGGCCGGGCCGTCGCACGGGGGTCGGCGGCCCGGCCTCCCCGCACCGAAGTGATCACCGTCCCGCACGCCCTTGAAGGGAAACGTCCTCCATGGCAACCGCCCCGGAGACGGGCTCGTACGACACCGTCGACGCCGGCACCTACGAGGTGCTGCGCGACCGGCTCACCGCCCAGGCGGCCGACCTCGCCCGGCGCGCCGAGGCCCTCAACGGGCGCCGCGCCGAGGAGTTCGGCTCCGCCGGGTTCGCCCTGCGGGCCACCGGCCGGCTGCGCACCGGGCACGCGTGCGTGCCCTGCGACATCGTCGCCGTCGGGGACGTGCTGCTGTTCGGCAGCACCGGCCGGACGGCCGAGGGCACGGCGCTCGCGGACGTCCTCGGCCTGTACGACCGGAACCTGAACCGGCTGACCGAGGACGCCGTACCCGGACTGCTCGACGACCCGGCGTTCCTGCGGGAGTTCACCGCTCTGCACCGGTACTACCGGCAGGCCCGGCTGCTGCGGCTGCGCCGCCCGGACGGCCGGCTGCTGGCGGTGTTCCGCACCGGTGAGAAGCCCGACGACGTCCGCGCCCTGCGCTGGGACCCGACCGCCGACGGCGGGGCCCGGTTCCTGGACGCGCGCGGCGACCGCGACGACACCTTCCCGCCCGCACACGACTTCACCTGGACCGACACCACCCGCGAGGACCACGTCATCGGCCGGGACCCGTACGTCTCGGTGCCGGGCGGGGCGGGCGTCGCGACCGTCGGCGGCCGGCTCGCCGTGCGCGGACCGGAGGGCGAGGAGTTGTACACCGAGCCGGTGGAGGAGCCGCTGCAGGCACTCGCCGACGCCGGGGTCGCGCACGCGCGGGTGGGGTCGCTGGTCCTGCTGCGGGTGCGGCCGTACAAGGAGGACACCGACCGGTACCTGGTGTTCAACACGCTGACCCGGTCCGTGGTACGGCTCGACGGCATCGGGCAGGCGTGCCGACGGCTGCCGGAGGAGCAGGGCATTGTCTTCCCGGGCGGGTACTGCCTGGCCACGGGCGCGCACAAGACGTACGAACTGGACGCGTCCGGACTGGAATTCGAGCGGGAGGTGCGCTCGCCGAACGGCGAGGACGTGCTGTACGCGTTCCGCTCCCGTGCCGAGGGCCGCACGCTCCTGCTGTCGTACAACACCCTCCGCAAGGAGGTCGCCACGCCGCTGTCCTGCCGGGGCTGGGCCCTCTTCGAGGACGGCACCCTGGCCGTGCTGCGCGCCGAGGGCGACGAGCCCGCGCACGCGCACGCCCTGCAGTGGTGGACCTCGCCGTACGTCTCCGACACCCACGCGGCCGCCCTGCGGACCGGCACCGGAGCCCTGGCCCGCGTCGGCAACGCGGACCTCGTGCGCGGACTCGCCGACTGCCTGTCCGTCGCCCGGCTCGTCACCGAGGGCATCGAGACCGGCGAGGGCTACCGGGCGCTGGCCGCCGCCTGTGTACGCGCCGCCGACACCCACCACTGGCTGGACGAGCCCGAACTCGGCGACCTGCGGGCGCCATTGGAGGCGGTGCGGCAGACCGCCGAGCAGCTGCTGGCCGAGTTCGAGACCGTGCGGGAGCTGTCCCGGCAGGCCGCCACGGCCCTGGAGGAGGCGGCGGACCGGATCACCGCCGTGGTCCGCCGGCTGCGCGGCGAGGCACCCCGGGACGCCGCCGCCTGGGTGCGGGGGCTCACCCGACTCCGGCACGCGCACGGCCACCTGCTGACCCTCAAGGAACTGCGCTACGCGGACACCGCCCGCGTTAAGGAGCTGGCCGCCGCGGCGGAGGCCGACCTCGTGGCCTTCGGGCGGCGGGCGATGTCCTTCCTGGCCCGTGAGGACGCCTTCGCGGCGCAGCACGCGGACGTCGAACGGCTCGTGGAGCAGGCGGACTCGATTCCCACCGCGGCCGCGGCCGGACCGGTCGCCGCCCGGCTGGACGACCTCGCCGACGGGCTGCGCACGGTCACCGAGGTCGTCACCGGCCTCGACATCGCCGACGCCACCGTCCGTACCGCCATCCTGGAGCGGATCGCCGAGGTGCTCGGCGGGGTCAACCGCGCCCGCGCCACCCTCGACGCCCGCCGTCGCGGCCTCCTGGACCGTGAGGGCCGCGCCGAGTTCGCCGCCGAGACGGCCCTGCTGGCCCAGGCGGTCACCGCGGCGCTCGCCACGGCCGACAGCCCCGAGGCCTGCGACGACCAACTCGCCCCGCTGCTCGGCCGGCTGGAGGACCTGGACGCCCGTTTCGCCGATTTCGACGACTTCCTCGGTGACCTCGCCGGCACCCGCACCGAGATCTACGAGGCCTTCGCCGCCCGCAAGCAGTCCCTCGCCGACGCCCGCGCCCACCGCGCGGAGCAACTGGCCGCCTCCGCCGCCCGGGTGCTGGAGACCATCGCCCGCCGCACGGCCACGCTCGCCGACACCGACGCGGTCACCACCTACTTCGCCTCCGACCCGATGGTCGCCAAGGTCCGCCGCACCGCCGACGAGCTGCGGGCCCTCGGCGACAGCGGGCGCGCCGAGGAGCTCGACGGCCGGCTCAAGGCCGCCCGCCAGGAGGCGGCCCGCGCCCTGCGCGACCGCACCGATCTGTACGCCGACGACGGCCGCACCCTGCTCCTCGGCGGCCACCGCTTCGCCGTCAACACCCAGCCTCTCGACCTCACCCTGGTCCCGCACGGGGACGGCCTCGCCTTCGCGGTCACCGGTACCGACTACCGCTCCCCGGTGACGGACCCCGGCTTCACCGACACCCGCCCCTTCTGGGACCGGCACCTGCCGTCCGAGTCACCCGAGGTCTACCGCGCCGAGCACCTCGCCGCCCGGCTGCTTGCCGAGCACGGGCCGGCCGCCCTCGCCGCCGCGGACCTGCCGGCGCTGGTGCGCGAGGCGGCGCAGGCGTCGTACGACGAGGGCTACGAGCGCGGGGTCCACGACCACGACACCACCGCGATCCTCACCGCACTGCTCCCCCTGTACGACGGTGCCGGCACCCTGCGCCACGAGCCCGCCGCGCGCGCCGCGGCCCAGCTCTTCTGGACCCACGGCACCTCCCCGGAGGCACGCGAGGCCTGGACGCGGCGCGCGGTGTCCCTCGCCCGCGCCCGGGAGACCTTCGGTCCTGTCGCCGGGATCGCCGAGCTGGTGGGGGAACTGGCCGGGGCGATCGGGGCAGGGGACCCGGCCGCCGATGCCGGGCCGGCCGCCGCGTACCTCTTCGACGAGCTGACCACCGGCGACGCCTTCGTTCTGGGCGCGACCGCGCGCACGCTGCTGGACAAGTTCCGTCACGCGGTGGGGGGTTCTCCGTACGCCCGGGACCTGGAGGCGCTGGCCGACCCGGCCGCCCGCCGGCAGGTGGTGCGAGCGTGGCTCTCCGCGTACGACACCGCCTCCGGCGCCGGGGTGGGCCCCGGCGAGCTGGCCGAGGCGGTGGCGGCCGAACTGTGCCCCCGACTCCCCCGCTACGACGGTGACGCCCCGCTGACCGCGACCGTGGAGGGCCTGCTGGGCAGCCACCCCCGCGTGACCGGAGGCCGGCTGCCGCTGCGGCTGGACGAGTTCCTGGCCCGGACGGCGAGGTTCGCGGAGCGTGAGGTCCCCGCCTTCCGCGCCTACCGGAGCCGCCGTACCGCCCTGGTGGCGGCCGAGCGCGACCGCCTCCGCCTGGCCGACCACCGTCCCCGGGTCATGTCCGCCTTCGTCCGCAACCGCCTCGTCGACGAGGTGTACCTGCCGCTGGTCGGCGACAGCCTGGCCCGGCAGCTCGGCACCACCGGCGAGTCGAAGCGCACCGACACCGGAGGGCTCCTCCTGCTGGTCTCCCCGCCCGGCTACGGCAAGACGACGCTCGTGGAGTACGTCGCCGACCGACTCGGTCTGATGCTGGTCAAGGTCAGCGGCCCCGCGCTCGGCCACACCGTCACCTCGCTCGACCCGGCCGACGCCCCGAACGCCACCGCCCGCCGAGAGATCGAGAAGATCAACTTCGCGCTGGCGGCCGGCAACAACACGCTCCTGTACCTGGACGACATCCAGCACACCTCGCCCGAACTGCTGCAGAGGTTCATCCCGTTGTGCGACGCGACCCGCCGGGTCGAGGGGGTGTGGGACGGCGAGCCGCGCACCTACGACCTGCGCGGCAAGCGGTTCGCGGTCTGTATGGCCGGCAACCCCTACACCGAGTCCGGCGACCGCTTTCGCGTCCCCGACATGCTCGCCAACCGGGCGGACGTCTGGAACCTCGGCGACGTCCTCACCGGCAAGGAGGACGTCTTCGCGCTCAGCTTCGTCGAGAACGCGCTCACCGCGAACCCGGTCCTCGCCCCCCTCGCCGGCCGTGACCGCGCCGACCTGGAGCTGCTGGTGCGCCTGGCCGCCACCGACCCCACGGCCCGCGCGGACCGCCTCGCCCACCCCCTCCCGCCGGCCGAACTCGACCGTGTCCTCGCGCTCCTGCGCCACCTGCTCGCCGCACGCGACACGATCCTCACGGTCAACGCGGCCTACATCGCCTCCGCCGCCCGGTCCGAGGCGGCCCGCACCGAACCGCCGTTCCACCTCCAGGGCTCCTACCGGGACATGAACCGCATCGCCCAGCGCCTGCGCCCGGTCATGAACGACACCGAGCGCGACGCCGTGATCGCCGACCACTACACGGCCGAGGCCCGGACCCTCACCACCGGCGCCGAGGCCAACCTGCTGAAACTCGCCGAACTGCGCGGCACCCTCACTCCCTGGCAGGCCGCCCGCTGGGCCGAGGTGAAGGCCGCCCACGTCCGCGCCCGCGCCCTCGGCGGCCCCGAGGACGACCCTCTGACCCGGGCGGTGGCCGCCCTCGGCCTGCTGGCCGAGCGGGTGGCGGCGGTCGAGTCCGCCATCATCCGAGCGACCGGCTCGCCCGACGGGGCCCTGGAGGACTGATGCTGTACTACCTGGCCCCCTTGTCGGCCGCCCTCGCGCTCGTCGCCGCCGGCACCTACGCCCTGATCCGCCGCGACCGCGTGTCGGGGCTGCCGAGGTCGATCCAGACGGGCGAGCCGGCGCGGAAGTCGGTGCCGAATATGCGTGTCCTCCCGCGGGTCCTGTACGGGGCCTCCTCGCTGTCCCGCCCCGGTGGCCGGCCGGCGAGGGGCGCCGACGGAACGGGAGGCACACCGACGGGGTGCCGGGGTAATAGTGGAACTGTCGTCCTCATGGTTCCGCTCGGGCAGCACCACCCGGAGCGGGAGACCCGAAGTCCGGGATGTGATCACGATGAGCAGTCCGCAGGACGCCCCCTCCGTCTGGGCCGGTGCGCACCCGGTCCCAGGGCGGGAGGAGCTTTTGCACAAGATCGGAGAGCTGCGGGAAGAGATCGGCCAGCTGCAGGACGCCGTCGTCTCGCACGCCGTGGTCGACCAGGCGATCGGTGTGGTCATCGCTGTCGGCGGCCTGCGGCCCGACCAGGGCTTCGAGGTCCTGCGGGACGTCTCGCAGAACACCAACATCAAGCTGCGTCAGATCGCCGAACGGATCGTGGACTGGGTCCACACCGACCGGCTGCCCGACGAGATCCGTGAGGCTCTGGACCGCGCACTGGCCGCGGCACGATCCGCCTGAACGGACACAGCCATCCGCCTGAACGGCAGCAGCGTCCGCCTGAACGGCCGGCGGCTCCCGGTGCCCGGCCGCCCGGGTCCGCCCCGGTGCGGGTCAGCCGGGCTCGTCGACGTGGGCACGTTGTGCCTGGGAACGGCTGGAGACCAGCCAGGGCGGCTCCGGGCGCGGGATCCTCGGGGTGTTGCCGGTGTCCACCGTGAGGTGGAGCAGGGTGCTGCGCCCGTCCGAGCCGGCGGGGTAGCTCCGCGGTTCGTCGCTGCGGAAGTTCTCCCGGAGCAGCTGAGCCACCCGGTGCGCGCTGTCGGGGTTCGCCGCGATGATGCGGACCTCGGCGAGTCCGCCCACGGGCGGGTCGTCGTCCGCTCTCAGCCTGGTCGGCGAGCTTTCGTGCGGCGGCTGGGCTTTGTCGGTGCCGCGGGTGCGGCGCGACCTCCAGAGCATGGGGGTCACCTCTGTTCCGGGCGGGGACGGCCGGCGAAGGCGGAGATCGAGGTCATGGTGCCGCCCCGCTCTCCGGGGCCCGGGCACGGGCGTCCGGCGTTGTGGACCGCCGAGAACGAGACCGGCACGGGAGCCGGTGTGCGAAGCGCCCTCGGTACGTCCACCGTACTCCGCGGCCGTCACCCGCCGGGGGCGACGGACCCTCGGCGGCACGGCCGCCACCGTCGCCGGGGTCCCGTACCGCCGGACGCCGCCGCCACCGTCGCCGGGGTCCCGTACCGCCGGAGTACCGTGGAGGTGCCGAGGATCTCCCGTGTACCGGCTCCCCGTGCCGCTGCCGTCCTCGGCGCTCGACGACACCGGGCGGCGGATCAGTCCGTTCCCGGGGCGGGGTTCGTTCCATGACTGTGCACGCGCCGGACCGGTCGGAGTCCGCGGACCCGGGGCAGGGCCCCCTCCGGCAGTACGCACGGATCGAGAGACCGTGGCCACCGGAGAGAGGGACGTGGCCACCGGAGAAGGGGAAGGGGCCGTCACCGTGGGCCGCGGAGTGCCTCCGCCCGTTGACCCGGGGTCAGGTCGTGGACCGGCTGGCGGACCTCGGCGACCTGTACGCGGAGAACTCCGGGGGTGGCCCCTGGGAGTGGAACCAGGGTCGTGGCCTCTTCCTGCACCGGCTCGCGGTGGACCTGCGGCGACCGGGCTTCGCCCTGCTGATCGCGGAGGCCGCCACCATGACGGGATGCGCCTACGGCTTTCCCGTGTGCGACGAGGGCCCCCGGTGGCGGGGCCTCGACGGATGCTTTTCGCCGGCCCTGTGTCGGCTCGCCGCGTCCGGGAGGCTCTTCGCCGTCTCGGCGATCGTCGTCCGCCCCTGGGTGAGTACGCGGTACCCGCGCCGCGAGTGGAATCTCGCCCGGCGTCTGCAGCGGCGGCTGCTGACCGACCACGACGCGGCGCTCGGCGTCACGCTGGTGGCCCGCGGCGACGTACAGACTCTGCGGGCACTGCGGTCGTGGGGATGGCGGTCACCCTCGCCGGGCACCTGTATGACGGCCCGGTACGCCCCCTGCCGGGTTCTGGTCCTCGACCGCTGACCGTCCGGGCTTCGCGTCCGGGCTTCGGTCCCCCCGCGTCACCGGCTGCGCCTCGCGGCCCGGGCTCGTGAGCCGGTCGGCCACACGCACCGATGCCCCCGGTCACGGACGGGACTCTGCTGATTCCCGGGGAAAGCTACGCATAACGCTTGCCACCCGGGTACTCAGCAGAAGGGACGCTCGGTTGGGACCGCAGCCCGGCGGACCCGCACTCGTGGAGACCCGCACTCGTGGAGACCGCGCGCGCGTCCCCGCGAGTGCGTCATTGCGGAGCCGGTGGCGTCGAGGACGGGCGCGTCTCCGCCGGCCCATCTCCGCCGCCCCTCCGCCGGCCCCTCTCAGCGGGCCGTGGGCCCTGCCTCCGACTCCCGGGCCGCTTCCCACGCGAGATCGTTCTCCGCGAGCGCGAACATCCGCGCGGCGGACATCGGGTTGTCGGGATCGGCGGCGGCGATCAGCAGCCGCCCGGCCGCACCGACCGGCTCGTCGGGCGGGATGACGAGGAGTTCCCAGCGCCCCACGGTGCCGCAGTCCAGGGTGATGACGTGCGTCAGGGCTCCGGCGCCCGCCGACGCCACCTCGATGACGTGCCCGGGAGCCACGACGGTGAGCGGGGCCTCGGGCCATTCGGAGGAGTCCACGGTGACACGGGTGACGGTGCCGGAGCCCGGATCGAGCGAACCGACGAGAGCGGGCAGCTCCAGTTCGAGCGCGTCGCAGCGCGGCCACCAGGCGCCGTCCAGCGGGCCGTGACTGACGTCCGGGGTGAGGGACAGCCGGGGCAGCGGCATCCGGTAGGTGTGCGCCGCGTGCGGTGACGTGCCGGGTTGATCGTTCCCGGCTGTGTTCCTGGCGTCCATCGCGCGATTTCCGTTCCGGGCCGCTCTTGCGGCCGCCCGTTTCGTCACTCGCCGGGAACGGCACCGCCTGGTCGCGTTGCGCGAGATGCTCTCGGTAGGGTCAGGGTACTGCCGGCCCGTGGACCGGGGCGAGGTGCCGTCTGCCCGCCGAGGCCGGCCGGATCGGCAGCCGGCTTCGACGGGCGGCACGCCCCCAGGGCGGCCTGCCGGCGTCAGTCCCAGGCCGGGGGAGCGTCCCTCTGTACGAGGACCGGGGTGTCGTGACAGGTGAAGCCGAGCCGGGTCAGCGCTCTGCGCACCTCGTCCGTGGTGAAGTCGCGGCGGTCCTGCTTGGTGATCACTTCACCGACTTGTTTGACGGGGTAGGCATGGCGGCCGACGGTCACGGACACCCCGGTGACCGGTTCGGGCTTGACGCCCTCCATCATTTGCTCCACCTCGCTCTTGACCAGGTCGAAGGGGAATCGGGCGATGACACAGCGCATGATGCCTCACAGGGGGTGAAGAAACGCCGGATGAAGTCGACCGCGGCGGGGGCGGTCAGGGAGTGAGGGCGAGGACGCCCAGGGTGTAGCCGTTCCTGTCGACCACGGGGGACACGTCCAGCGTCCGGACCCGCATGGCGGCCTCCGCGTCACTCAGCACCGCCGCGGACGCGGTGAAGGGCCCGCGGTCGAGCGGGATGTCCCGCAGCCGTGTCCGGTCGCCGTACCACGAGCCGCCGCGGTGGGCGGCGAGCTGAGCGCGGGTGGCCAGGCCGGCACACCGGCCGTCCTCGTCCCTGAGGATCAGGTACGGGACACGGGCACCGATGAGGACGGCCAGGGCCACGTCGACCGTCATGTGCTCCTCGACCTGGAGGCCGGGAGCGTCCATGGCGTCAGCGGCCGTCAGACCGGTGCCGTCCGCCTGCTGGGGCCATGTCTGAACGGGGGGCAAAGGCTTCTCCTCTTCGGTCGGACACGGTGTGACGAGTGGACGGCGGTGCGTAGGTCCGGACATCGGGGCCGCTTCTACGGGTTCGTCCTCTGGTTCGTCCTTGAGGTGGAACGGCGGCCCCGGGTGGGCCGGCCTCTGCCGCCGCGGGCGGAGGTTCCGGTGCGCTTGGGGCGTTCCGGGGCGGCCGCGGCCACGGTGACCGGCACTCCGGAGGGAGCCTGGGCGCCGGTGATACGGCTCAGCTCGGCCTCGCCGGGACGCACCCGGGTGGTCCGCGGGGCGATGCCGGCGTCGTTCATCAGGCGCGTCATCGCGCCACGCTGGTGGGGCAGCACCAGCGTGACCACGGTGCCGGACTCGCCGGCGCGCGCGGTACGTCCGCCGCGGTGCAGGTAGTCCTTGTGGTCGCCGGGCGGATCGACGTTGACGACGAGGTCGAGGTCGTCGACGTGGATGCCGCGGGCCGCTACGTTGGTGGCGACCAGGGCGGTGACCTGGCCGTCCTTGAACTGGGCGAGGGTGCGGTTGCGCTGGGACTGGGACTTGCCGCCGTGCAGGCCCGAGGCGCGCACCCCGACGGCCAGAAGCTTCTTCACCAGCTTGTCCACCGCGTGCTTGGTGTCCAGGAACATGATCACCCGGCCGTCGCGAGCGGCGATCTCCGTCGTGGTGGCGTGCTTGTCGTCGTCGGCCACGTGGAGCAGGTGGTGCTCCATCGTGGTGACGGAGGCCGCGGACGGGTCGACCGAGTGGACCACCGGGTCGTGCAGATAGCGGCGTACCAGGAGGTCGATGTTGCGGTCCAGGGTGGCCGAGAACAGCAGGCGCTGACCGCCCGGACGCACCTGGTCGAGCAGGGCGGTCACCTGCGGCATGAAGCCCATGTCGGCCATCTGGTCCGCCTCGTCCAGGACGGTGACGGCGACCCGGCTCAGGTCGCAGTCGCCGCGGTCGACGAGGTCCCGGAGCCGACCGGGTGTCGCGACGACGACCTCGGCCCCGCCGCGCAGCGCGCTCGCCTGACGGCCGATCGACATACCGCCCACCACCGTGGCGAGGCGCAGGCGCAGCGCGCGGGCGTAGGGGGTGAGGGCGTCGGTGACCTGCTGGGCCAGTTCCCGGGTGGGTACGAGGACGAGCGCCAGTGGCTGCCGGGGCTCGGCCCGCTGCCCTTCGGTGCGCGCGAGCAGGGCGAGACCGAAGGCGAGGGTCTTGCCCGAACCCGTGCGCCCACGGCCCAGTACGTCCCGTCCGGCCAGGGAGTTCGGCAGCGTCGCCCCCTGGATGGGGAACGGCACGGTCACGCCCTCGGCGCGCAGCGCGCTCAGCAGACGCTCGGGCAGGGCCAGTTCGGCGAACGCCTCGACGGCCGGCAGCGCGGGGGAGACGGTGGCGGGCAGCTCGAAGTCGTTGCGCGGGGCGGGGCGGCGGCTCTTGGGGCCGCCCCGCCCGGCCGTGGCCGAACGGGAAGGAGCGCTACGGCGCCCCGCCTCCGGCGAGCGGAAGCGGGAACGCGCGCCGGATCCGCCGGAGGGGCCGCCCGTCCGGGACCGGGACGAGCCGTCGGTCGTGCGAGAAGTGCGGTTCAAGCGGTCCAAGTGGAACCTTCCTGAATGCGGCACGTATCGAGGAATTCCCGGCAGCCGTGAACAGGCGTGCCGGGATTCGCGGGAATGAGCCGATGAAAAACAAAAAGGGCCGGGAAACGGCCGGGGTCCGCGCGGTGAACGTCGGCAGACCGGTGGAAACACAACGGACCGGGGCCCGCACCCAGGAGTGCGGGCCCCGGCCTGGTACAACGCGTGTGCGTCAGGCGGGAACGATGTTCTCGGCCTGCGGGCCCTTCTGGCCCTGGGTGACGTCGAAGGTGACCTTCTGGCCTTCCTGAAGCTCACGGAAGCCGCTCGTGGCGATGTTCGAGTAGTGGGCGAACACGTCAGCGCCGCCGCCGTCCTGCTCGATGAAGCCGAAGCCCTTTTCCGCGTTGAACCACTTCACGGTGCCAGATGCCATATTGAATCTCCTTAGGGGCAGTGCCCGGGCCTCACACCTTGTGTGCCCGGAGTCGCCGCGATGATCATCCCTCGGGAGATGTCTCCGAACGAGTACGCGAAGTCTCTGGTTGACCAAAACTGCAACTTTCATCAAGGTAGCACAGGCTGCAGCGGGCCGCCTCGCGATTTTTGAAATTCCGGCCCGTGCAAGCAGCAAATCTTGCGACATCCCGCACGCATTTCTGTATCCGCTGCGACAGATATCCGGTTCCCGGCAGTGGTGTGGCGCGAGCCCGAGCGAGGTTCACGAGGCGTTCGTGCCGGCGTCGAAGCGCGCCCGCACCGCGGGGTCGTCGAGCAGCCGGTCGGGGTAACCGGGGCCGGTGCGCACGGACACGTCCTCGTGTCGCAGCGGCTCGCCGCAGCGGGAGCAGACCACCTGAGCCTGGGTGTCGTGGCCGCAGACGGTGTGGTGCGTGATCACCGGAACGCCCTCGTCGTCGGCCAGCCACCGGTCGCCCCAGGCGTTGATCGCGGTCAGCACGCCGAAGAAGTCACGGCCCTTGTCCGTCAGCAGGTACTCGTGGCGGACCGGATCGCTCTGGTAGGCGTGCCGCCGGAGGAGTCCCGCCCCTTCCAGGCGCCGCAGCCGGTCCGTGAGGGTGCTGCGGGCGATGTCGAGCGAGTCGATGAAGCCGTCGAAGCGTGACTCGCCGTAGAAGACCTCGCGCAGCACGAGCAGCGTCCAGCCGTCGCCCAGGATGTCCACGGTGCGGGCGATGGAGCAGGGCCAGCCGTCGAAAGAGGTCCGTCTCACGGCATCACCTTATCAGTCTCATCATGAGATGCACTTGTGCCGGGTGCTGCGTGCGGCTACCGTCCGGTCAGTCTCATCATGCAACTAACGAGGAGAGTTGATGGGTTCCACTGCTGTCGACGCTGCCGAGGTCACCGTCGAACGGGATGGACACGTCCTGCTGATCGGGCTGAACCGACCGGCCAAGCGCAACGCGTTCACCCGGCGCATGCTCGCCGAGCTGTCGGCCGCCTACGGCCTGCTGGAGTCCGAGGACGACCTGTGGTGCGCAGTGCTGTTCGCCCACGGCGACCACTTCACCGGCGGCCTGGACATGCTCGATGTCGGCGCGGAACTGGCCTCGGGGAAGTTCGACGCTCCGGAGGGCGGCCGCGACCCCTGGCGCCTGGACGGCCCCTGGACCAAGCCGGTCGTCGCGGCCGCACAGGGCTGGGTGATGACGCTCGGGATCGAGCTGCTGCTCGCCGCCGACATCCGCGTGGCGGCCCGGGACGCGCGCTTCGCCCAGTTCGAGATCCGCCGCGGCATCTACCCCTTCGGGGGCGCCACCTTCCGCTTCCCCCAGCAGGCCGGCTGGGGCAACGCCATGCGCTGGGTCCTGACCGGCGAGGAGTTCGACGCCGCCGAGGCCCACCGCGTCGGCCTGGTGCAGGAACTCGCCGTCGACGGACCGGCCGCGCTCGACCGCGCGAGGCGGATCGCCCGGGTCATCGCCGCGAAGTCGGCCCCGCTGGGAGTCCGTACCGTCCTGGAGTCCGCCCACCTGGCACACGAGCGCGGCGAGGGCGCCGCGATCGAGCGGCTGCGCCCCGACATCGCCCGGCTCCTCGCGACCGCCGACGGCGCCGAGGGCGTCCGGTCCTTCGTCGAGCGCCGCGACGCCGTCTTCACCGGCCGCTGACCGACCCCCTCGCCAGGAGAACCGCTGTGACCGCTGTGCAGACACCCCCGCACGCGCCTGCCCTCTTCGGCCTCCCGCCCGACATCGCCGAGGCCCGCGCCTTGGCCCATGGCTTCGCGGAGGAGTACGTGCGGCCGGTCGCCGTCGAGTGAGGTCGCCGTCCGCGCCACCGAGCGCGGCTGCGGATCCTCGGCGGCAATGGCTGCACCCGCGACTATCCCTTCGAACGGTGGGCCCGCGACGCCAAGATCTTCATCATCCGCGAAGGCACGAGCGAGATCCAGCGCCTCGCCATCGGCCGCGCCCTGTCCGGCCGCCGCATCCAGTGACGTGCCTCTTGAAGTCCGGTCCGGGTGCGCCGGACGCGCGGGCACCGGCCCGGCTCCGTCCCGTCGCTCCTGCGGCACCGACGCCGTTCGTCACAGGGCGTTCCGGATGCGGCCCGCGCCCGCGTGATCAGTCGGAACCGGAACTGCCCGCCGCCTCGCTCGCGGCACGGCGGTACTCGGCGTTGATGCGCTGAGCTTCCTCGAGCTGGTCCTCGAGGATCACGATGCGGCAGGCGGCCTCGATCGGGGTCCCCCTGTCGACGAGCTCGCGGGCGCGAGCGGCGATCCGCAGTTGGTAGCGGGAGTACCGGCGATGTCCTCCCTCCGAGCGGAGCGGAGTGATCAGACGAGCCTCACCGATGGCTCGGAGGAAGCCCGGGGTGGTGCCGAGCATCTCGGCTGCCCGTCCCATCGTGTATGCCGGGTAGTCGTCGTCGTCCAGACGATCACCAAGAGGGTTGTCCGCTGTCATGTCACCTCGCTGTGCAACGCGTCGAGGGGCCCTGGTGCCGTACGGCACCAGGGCCCCGAAGGAAATTCAACACCATGTGTCGGCTCCACTGCGGCGCCGACCTTCTGTTTTCCGCTACCCGGCTCGACAGAGGGGGGAAGCGGGGGATCGCAGCTGCGTGACCGGGGACCACCATCCAATCCGGGGTCTAGCGGTGCCCGGCCCGAGTGCTCCTCGGGCCGGGCCATCGTGCTGGCAGCTCGTCGACGTGCGAGCTCCCTCTTCAGCCACCTGCCGGTTCGTGTCCGGCGAGTCTCGTTCGACCGTCTCTACGATATGAAGCGTAACCAGCCCAGGAGCGAATGTCTACTCCGGCGAAAGCAGATTTCACCTTTCCGGTGGAGTAGGAACCCAGCCACCTGCGACAATGACTCTCGCAAGGTGCCGTGCGGGCGACACGGCGGCGGACCGGCACTCACCGCTTGGTCGTAAGCCGCCTTCGCCGCCCGCGTAACCGCTTCATGGCCCCCGCAGGGCGTACGCGGACAGTCGGATGAATAAGCTCTGCTGTCATGTCGAACCCTGATGAGCTGCTCGTCGCCATCTCCGCCGCGGTGGAGTCCGAGCGAAGCAATCAGATGTCACTGACCGTGGTCGTCGGCGGTGCCGTCATCACCGGCCGGCTGGCTCCTGAGGCCGTGTGGAGGGAGCGGGTGGCGGAGGTCCTCAAGAACTCGGACCGTCTCCGCCCGTTCTCCGACGTCTTCGCCCGCGGGCCGCGGGACAATGCGGCCGGTCGCGGCGAGGCGCCGACGCATCTGCACTTCCATCTCGCCCGGATCCTGCAGGGCAACCTCGGGATCCCGGAGACGGGCGGTATGTACCGAGTCGCGATCAAGGACGTCAGCGCATGGACCGTGGGCGATCTCAGCTACTTCGACCAGTGAGACGCTGTCCCCGCCCCGTTGCCCGGCCAGGAGTCTCCGAGCGGACGACGACACAGCGATGGGGGCCCTGCCGACGCGCGTCGGCAGGACCCCCACCGGGATCCTGAGTGCGGTTTCCCGCCCGTCCTCATGCCTCCACGGGGTCGGCGCCGCCGAGCAGTGCCGAGGCGGTCAGGAGCGGAGTCGGAACACCCACGCCCAAGGGCGCGGAAGCGGGAACGCCCACGCCCACGGGCGTGGCCTCGGGGCGGTCGTGGCAGGTGAAGCCGAGGCGCGCCATGGCCCGGGTGACCTCGCCGACGGTGAAGTCACGGGGGTCCTGTCGGGTGATGACCCGGCCCACCTGCTTGACGGGGTAGCGGCGGCGGCCGATGGTCACGGACTCACCCGTGACGAGCTCGGGCCGGACGCCCTTCATCGAGGCCAGCACCCCGGCCTTGGTCAGGTCGAACGGGTACCGGGCGATGACGCAGCGCATGATGCCTCACAGGGGAGAAGTCGCGGGGAGAAGGAGAACGGGCTGTCCTGAGTGAGGCGGATCAGTGGGAGCGGGCGAGGACGCCCGGAACCCGGCCGAACCCACCGACGCCGCCGCGGCGGGCGCCGGTCGAGGGCAGCGCCCCGTCGAGGACGTCCCGCAGACGGATCCGGTCGGTGTACGTGGAACTGTCGCGGACGACGGTGAGCCGGGCCAGGCTGATCAGGCCCGTGCTCTGGTCGTCCCCGTCGCACACGGTCAGGTACTGGACACGGGCACCCGCCATGACGGCCAGAGCCACCTCGACGGTCATGTCGTCGCACACCCGGGGCCCGTACGCTTCGCGGTCGTCGACCACGGTCACGGGGGCGGGGTTCGGCATGCGGTACTGCGTCTGAGCCGGCGTCAAGGGTGCCTCCTGCGGTGAGAGTCGGTCGGCTTGGCGGCCATGGCGGCCCCAGGGAGACCACTGCGGCTCAAGGGAGGCCACAGTGGCCCCGGTCACAGCACTAGGCAGCCGCGTCGTTGCCGGGCCGTCGCGGTGCCCTGCGGCGCACCCCCGCGCCGACCGGCCGGCCCTGGCCGGTGCGGCCCCGGCGGTCCCGGGACGGCGAAGACGCCCGGCGGGGGCGTTCCACGACCGGCGCGGTGATCACCACCGGGACGCCGGAGGGCGCCTGGGCACCCGTGATGCGGCTCAGCTCGGCCTCGCCCGAGCGGACCGGGGTGATGTGCGGGGTGATGCCGGCCGAAGCCATCAGCCGGCTCATGCCGCGGCGCTGCTGGGGCGTCACGAGGGTGACGACGCTGCCGGACTCACCGGCACGGGCCGTACGGCCGCCACGGTGCAGGTAGTCCTTGTGGTCGCTGGGCGGATCCACGTTGACGACCAGGTCGAGGCTGTCGACGTGGATGCCGCGGGCCGCGACGTTGGTGGCCACCAGCACCGTGACGTGACCGTCCTTGAACTGCGCCAGGGTCCGGGTGCGCTGCGGCTGGGACCTGCCACCGTGCAGGGCCGCGGCGCGGACACCGCTCTTCAGCAGGTGCTCGGTCAGCCGGTCCACGGCGTGCTTGGTGTCCAGGAACATGATGACCCGGCCGTCCCGGGCCGCGATTTCGGTGGTCGTGCGGTGCTTGTCCGCATCGTGCACGTGGAGTACGTGGTGCTCCATCGTGGTGACGGCGCCGGCCGAGGGGTCGACGGAGTGGACCACCGGGTCGGTCAGGTAGCGGCGGACCAGCAGGTCGACGTTGCGGTCCAGGGTGGCCGAGAAGAGCATCCGCTGGCCCTCGGGACGCACCTGGTCGAGCAGGGCGGTGACCTGGGGCATGAAGCCCATGTCGGTCATCTGGTCGGCCTCGTCGAGAACCGTGATGCCCACGTCGTCGAGTTGGCAGTGGCCCCGGTCGATGAGGTCCTTGAGCCGCCCGGGCGTCGCGACGACCACCTCCGCACCGGCGCGCAGCGCACCGGCCTGCCCGCCGATGGACATTCCGCCGACGACGGTGGCGAGCCGCAGCCGCACGGAGCGGGCGTAGGGAGCGAGCGCGTCGGTGACCTGCTGGGCCAGCTCACGGGTGGGGACGAGGACCAGGGCCAGCGGCCGGCGCGGCTCGGCGCGCCGGCCCGCCGAACGGGCCAGGACCGCGAGGCCGAAGGCGAGGGTCTTGCCCGACCCGGTGCGGCCGCGACCGAGTACGTCACGCCCCGCCAGGGAGTTCGGCAGGGTCGCCGCCTGGATCGGGAACGGCGCGCTCACGCCCTCCTGGCCGAGCGTGGTCAGCAGCGGCGCCGGCATGACGAGATCGGCGAACGACTCGACAGCGGGCAACGCGGGCGTGACCGACTTCGGCAGCGCGAACTCGCCCTGCGCGGCCGGTCGGTTTCCGTAACCGCTGGAACGGCGCGGAGCGCTGGAACGGCGCGGAACGCCGGAGCGGGGCGGAACGCCGGAGCGGTCTGCGGCGGCACTTCCTCCGAAGCGGTCATACGTGCGAGTTTTGGTGCGTGAGCGGGACGTGCGTGTGCGGTTCATGCGGAACCTTCCTCGATGTGGGCACGTATCAAGGAATTTCCGCAGCAGAATGAGCGGCGCAGAGAATCGCGAGAACGAGCCGGAAACGACAGGGTCGAATCATCCTGCAAATAAAGCGAGCCGGGGCCCGCACCCCAAGGTGCGGGCCCCAGCGTCGAAGTACGCGTCAGTGCCGCTGCGTCAGGCGGGAACGATGTTCTCGGCCGTCGGGCCCTTCTGGCCCTGCGCGATGTCGAACGACACCTTCTGGCCTTCCAGCAGCTCACGGAAGCCCTGGGCGGCGATGTTGGAGTAGTGGGCGAAGACGTCGGCGCCGCCGCCGTCCTGCTCGATGAAGCCGAAGCCCTTTTCCGCGTTGAACCACTTCACGGTGCCAGTAGCCATTTTATTTCTCCTTCGGAGGCGGTGTCGGGAATACGCCCTGTGCGGATTCCGTGTCGCCGTGATGATCAGCCGTCGGAAAAATCTTCTGGCAACCACACCTGCAACTGACGTCGACAGTAGCACGTCGACATCGGCGCTGCGCGGTAAACAATTCTGCACCGCCTGCCGCCTCAGGAATATTTCCGGTGCGCCGCGTCGATTTCTTACCTCACGACCACAGATATTGTTTTCCGGGGTGCGGTGTTGTCGGCGAGCGTTTCACGCTCGCAGCGCTGTGACCTCCTTCGACGCCTGGTGCGCGGCCGCCGGCGTCCTCGGTGGACGAGATGCCGACGGACGCGACCAGAGCCCGGAAGCGAGACGAAGGCCACATGGCGATTCCGGCGGGGCGCCCGTCGCGCGAGTTGAACCGGCGGCCGGTACGGCGAAGCCGCGTGCCTGTCCAAACGGACGTGAGTACGACGATGTGCGTTCCTCTGCTGGATGCGTTGAGGCCGTGTCGCCATGCGAAACGGAGTCCAAGTTCAGCGGACCAACCAGGTCAGCAGCGCTGTCACCAGGTACATGACGACCGCCGCGAGCCAGACCGCAAGGTGTGCCGGCCGTGAAGACCTGGCGGGCGCCCGCTCCCCTGCTCCCCGTGACAGCAGCGCGTCCGCGAACGCCTGCGCGGTTTGCGGTCGGTCCTCAGGATCTACGGACAGCGCCGTACGAAGAAGCGTGTCGATGCCGTTGGGAACTCCCAGCTCTCTGGGGATCGTCGGCAACGAAGACGCCGATGCCTGCGCTGTCGCGAGGGTGAGGCGACCGCCCGAACCGAACGGCTTCCGCCCGGTCAGCAGTTCGAACGTCACGGCACCGAGGGCGTACACGTCGGCTCGGCCGTCGAACCCGCCGGTCTGGAAGGCCTGCTCGGGCGCCATGTACGCGGGAGTGCCGGTGGTCACGGTCAACCCCGACGCGTCAGCGAGTTGCTTCGCGCTGCCGAGGTCCGCGACGAGTACGGCAGTGGGCGTGCGGCCGGCGTCGAGCAGGAGATTCGACGGCTTGATGTCGCGGTGGATGACGCCGGTGTCATGAAGCACCTGAACGGCGTATCCGGCCTCGGCTGCCAGATGGAGTGCCTCGGCAGGGCTGCAGCGCCCGATCTTCTCGGCCAGCGTCCCGCCCCGGACGTAGTCCATGACGAAGTAGGGACGGTCGTCCTGGACACCGACGTCGTGGACGCGTACGACACGTGGGCTGGAGATCTTGCGGAGCAGCCTCGCCTCCGCCAGAAACCGTTCTCGTACATCGGCGTTCGATGCCCAGTTGTCGGCCAGCACCTTGACCGCGACGTCCGTGTCAAGCTCGGGATCGTATGCCTTCCAGACAGTGGCGAACGAACCGGCTCCCAGTCTGTCCTCGAGGAGGTAACGGCCTAGCTTCTGCATGTGGCAACATTCTGCCTGAGCGGTTGGGGTGGGAACTCCGGTGCGGCCAGGTGGAATTCGGGCCGGCCGAGAACGGAAGACAGCAGGGTGATCGAAGAGGACGAGCTGAGACGGCTCGTGGCGTCCGCCCAGGCAGGTGACCAGGCTTCCTTGGACCGCCTCCTGGTCAGGCTTCGGCCCACGGTCATGCGCCGCTGCTCCAGATTCCTTCCGCACCACGCCGACGCCGAAGAAGCCGCCCAGGATGCTCTGCTGTCCATCAGCACGCATCTGCACGACTACAGCGGGCGGGGCTCGTTCCTCGGGTGGGTGACGGTGATCGCCTCGAACGCCGCCAGGTCCACGTATCGCTCGATGCGCCGGCGCGCGGAGGACAGTCATGCGGTCCTTCCCGAGGGTGTCGACCCTCGCACGACAAGTGTCATCGCGGGGACCCGCCTGGATCTCATGGAGTCGCTGGGCGCGCTCGAGGAACGGCATCCGGCCCTGGTGGAATCCTTCGTGCTGCGCGATCTCGCAGACCTGACCTATCTGCAGGTCGCCGAGATCACCGGCGCTCCCCTGGGCACGGTCAAGGACCGTATCCATCAGGCTCGCCGCTTCATGCGGGACCGCCTCGGCGGCGGCTTCTGAGACGTCCCGACTTTCCACTCTCAACGGGCATCAGCTTGCGTAGGAGCCGGGAGGTGCTGCCGTGCGAGCTCGGACGATCGTCGTCATCCTGGCGGCAGCCATCGGGCTTGGCCTGCTGACCGGCCGGTTCGTCCTGCCCGCTCGCTCCACTCCGGCAGTGCCGCCAGGCGCTGCGCCGTCCTCGCCGGGTCACCGCTCCCCGACGCCGAAGCCGGCCGGCGGACCCATGACGGACCGGCACTTGCTGGCAGCGGCCGAGTTCAGGAAGGCCGGGTTCCGCAAGCACATCTACGTGCGGGATCGTGTCGGAGACGGTAGGTACGCCGACGCGGCCTGCACCGGAGAGAAGACCCTCGGCGACACCCTGGGAGGATCGGACGCCCACTTCCGGGGGTTGGTGACGACCAGGGACACGGACGAGAGCGACCCCACCCTGGCGCGGAACATCAGCGACCAGGTCGCGCGCGAAGTCGCCGCTGACGCCCGGAGCCGGGCATTGGCCCAGAACTTCGCCGAGCGCCTCCTGCTGGAGGAAGTGCCGTGCCAGAGCGAACCGGCCACCCACTGGGTCTACGGCCCGACCCACACGATGGATGTCGCTCCGAGTATCGCGGCGAACTGGATGGGTACTTACGACGGCGACCTGAACACCACCGGGACCGCACCACGCGGCAAGGAGCCGTGTGGAGGCATCGCCATACTCCGCAACGGCTCTCACTACGGGGTCCTGGAGGTTGATGCCTGCCTGGGCACGGCCGCGATGACGCGGATCGTCCGTGCGGCCGTGACACAGCTCTGAGACCACGCCGACCTCACCGACAGAGGTGACGTGGATCACACCGGTGGCGGCAGGTTGCCGTCCAACATCTCCCGTACCCCCGGCATCTCCCTGGGTGTACGAGAACCCAAGCCACATCGTGACCACACAGGGGATGAGATGTTCGACAACAAGGCAGCCAGGAAGAAGTTCTCGCGTCGCGGTCGTACCGGGGGAGTGGCAGCCTGCGTCGGTGCTGCCCTGCTCGCGGTCGGCATCGGCGCGCATTCGGCTGCCGCCGACGCGGACACGAGCTCTCCGAGCCGGTCGGCGGCCGCACCCGCCGCTCTTGCCGCGCCCGGGCTCGGCTCCGACAACCTGATCCAGAGTGACGACTTCTTCCAGCAGGGCCTGGCCCCGGTCGGGGCGACTTTGGACATGACCGGGAAGCAAGCTCTCTCGGCGTGCTCCGGCGAGGAGACGATGCGAGCGCTGACCAAGGGGAAGGCCGGCGCCTATGCCGGAGTGACCTGGACCTTCGACGCCAAGGACGCCCTGCTGACCGAATCCGTCGCAGACGGTTCCACCACCTCGGCGGCCTCGTACGAGAAGCGGCTCAACGAGCTGGTGCGCAGCTGCCAGGACGAGCCGGCCGGTCACTGGCACTACGGCAAGGGACACGCCATCACCGTCAAGGCCGGCGAGGGCAGTTGGTACCCGGCCTTCAGCGCCGGCAACAAGGCTGCGGGTGGTGTCGCGGTGATCCGTAGCGGTCACAGGTTCGGCATCGTCGAACTCTCCGGTCAGCCCAGCGACGACCCCGGCTACATGGAAGGCATCGCTGCGGCTGCCATCAACCGGCTGGCCGACTGATCCTGCTGCGCCACGGCGCACTTCCTGCGGTGCCCCCCATTCCCCGCGGCGCGCATCAGCGAGGGATGGGGGGCGTTGCGCCGTCCGAGGACACGTCCGCCAGGTCTGCGTGGCTCCACATACCTGTCATCGGACAAGCCTCCCGCCGAAGGTTCGAGGCTGTCTGCCGGCTGGGACCGGCCCCTTGGACGGCCGGGGACCGGTGCCCCAAGGTCGGTGTACTCCCGTTCCGGGCGCGGCAACCTCCGCTGATACACGAGCGTGTCCGGCCGAGCGTCGCCCTGGCTCGTCGGGCGCGAGCCCGAGCGACGCTTCCTTCACCGCTGCGCAGCCCGGGTACGGGGACGAGCGGCCTCGCCCTCTTCCGCCACGGGCGCCGGCGTGGG
This sequence comes from Streptomyces sp. NPDC007905, assembly GCF_042959345.1. Lineage (NCBI taxonomy): Bacteria > Bacillati > Actinomycetota > Actinomycetes > Kitasatosporales > Streptomycetaceae > Streptomyces > Streptomyces sp. NPDC007905. The sequence continues at coordinate 381,458 of NZ_JBIBKS010000002.1, forward strand.
GGACTCTCCCACCCCTGCGGTGGCCAGCTGCCAGATCTGCGCCGCAGTCTCCTCCGCGGACTCGGTCGGCGCCGGCTTGTCCGGCAACTGAGCGGGCACGGTCGTGTCCTTCTTCTCTCCGGGCCGGTCGGCGAAGAGTACGACCGTCAGGGCGAGCCGGCTGTCCAGCCTCGTGGACCACACGGTACGGCGGGTGATCCCGCCGCCCGCCCCGGCCGTGAAGAAGGTCTGCGCGGTGCTCGGGGCGACGGAGGTCCCGAGGGCGGGCCATGCGTACATCGTCGCGTTCACCACGAACGCCTCCTTCTCGTTCAGCGCGCGCCGTGTGTCGGGGCGCGCGGTGTAGACCGTCCGCCCGTCCCGGATGATCTCCGTGACCGTGTACGGGGTCGCGTACACGCCCTTCGCCGCCACCGTCGCGTACGCCGAGGCCAGCTTCAGCGGGGTGGGCGCCGCTGTCTTCCGCAGCGCGGTCAGCGGGGCGCCGAGCCGGACCTTGCCGAAGGGCTCCAGCGCCGTCCCCGCCTCCACCGCGCCGTCCACCGCGTCGTTGAACGGCTGCCGGGCGTAGTCCGACCCCCCGTACAGCAGCCGCACCGCCCCGTCGCCGGGCTCGATCGCCACGACGGCGGTGTGCAGCCGGGTGCCCTTGCGGCCCTTGAGATCCTTCACCGACTCGGTGGTGGCGTCCTGGAGCGCCAGATCGAAGGTGGTCCGCACGGTGTAGCCGCCGCGCGCCAGCTGGTCCTCCGTGATGCCGAGCCGGTCGGCGGCCTCCTTCGCGGCCACGTCGATCATGTACTCTCGCTGACCCTCGGTCGTGCCCGGCGGATAGAAACGGAACGCGGGAAACACGGCCTCGGCGCGCTGCTTCGCCGTGATGCTGCCGCTCGCCGCCATCGCGTCGAGCACCCACTCCCACCGGTCCCTGAGCTTCGCGGTCACCTTCGGATCGGAGCCCGCCTTCTCGTAGTACGAGGGGATGTTGACGATCGATGCCAGCGCGGCGCCCTGGGAGACCGTCAGGTTGCGGGTGTCCACGTCGAAGTAGTTGCGCGCGGCCGCCTGGATGCCGGCGGAGCCCCGGCCGAAGTACACCGTGTTGAGATAGCCCTCCAGGATCTCGTCCTTGGAGCGGGTGCGATCGAGCTTGATCGCGATCAGTGCCTCGCGTGCCTTGCGCGACAGCGACTGCTCCGGGCTCAGCAGCGCGTTCTTCACGTACTGCTGGGTGATGGTGGACCCGCCCTGCCGTTCGCCGCCGGTCAGCGAGGCCAGCATCGCGCGGGCGATGGCGCGCGGTGAGACCCCGTTGTCCGTGCGGAAGGTGCGGTTCTCGGCAGCGATCACCGCGTCCTGGACGTACCGCGGGACCTGTGACAGAGGCACTTCCTGCCGGTCGACGGGACCGCGTCGGCCCAGATAGGAGCCCTTGTCGTCGGTGAAGACCGTGCTTTGCGTGACGTTCTCCGGGTGCGGCTCGGGGATGTCCGTCAGCTGGTACGCGACGACAGCCGCCGTGCACAGTGCCGCGATCAGCGCCAGGAAGGCGATGATCAGCCGGCGCAGCCGACGGCGCCGGGTACGGCGGAGGCGGAGACGGAGCGGGACGCGTGGGTGGGAGCGGTGCGAGCCGGCCGTGCGTTTCGAACGCCGCGCGCGACCGCTCGGACACGGCTGGTTCGTGACGGGCGGCTCGTCCTGAGCGACGGCCGTTTCCTGAACGGACGTTTTCTGGGCGGACGTTTCCTGAGCCGCAGGTGATTCGTGCAAGGGGGGCCTTTCAGCGGAGTCGGGCGCCGCGAGCGGGGGGTGATTCCTGGGCATCGGGCGCCTCACCCGCCGGCGCCGGACCGCGCGACGGCCTTGCCGGCCGCGTCGTACACCGTGACGGTCGGACCGCCCGCGGCGACGCTCGCCTTCAACTCCGCCGACGACAGTGGAGCGCGCGTATACCAGACGCCCCAGCCCGGGCCGCCCGCCAGCGTGAGGACCGTGCCGGTGACCGTGGCGCCGCCGACGGAGACCTCGACGCGACTCGGGTCGGTGGAGAGGCCGTGGTACATGCCCGACATGAAGTACGCGCTGTTCACCGGTTCCAGCAGGGCCGAGACACTCGGCTTCCCCCGCTCGGCGCCGTCGTCGGCGGTGTCCTCGCTCAGGCCGCGAAACTGGTTGGACCGCTGCGGTGTCGACCAGTGCATGCCCTCGGCGGTCAGCCAGACCCGCACCCCCGGCACGGTCTCCACCCGTTCGCCGGGCGCCACGATCCGAATGGGGCTCGACGCCACGCCGGCCACCCGGGCGCCCGACCCGTCCGCAGTGCCGCTCCCGATCCGGCCGAACGCGAAGACGGCCGACGGGACGAGCAGCAGCGCGCAGAAGGCCGCGGCCACGCCGATCCGGCGGCGGCGCAGGGACCGGCCCCGCCGTTCGACGGTCTCGAGCGGCACGGCGAACGGCACGACACCCAACGCGCCCTCGGCGGCCTCGGCGAAGAGCCCGCGAAGCTGCTCCGGGTCGCCCCCGCAGGCCGCCAGTCCACGCCGGGCACGGCTCCTCACCGCGCCGGCCGAGCAACCGAGCAGCTGGGCGATCTCCACCTCGCCCAGACCCTCCCAGTGCAGCATCACGAGCACCACCCGCTGCCGTGCGGACAGGGCCCCCCATGCCTCGTGGGGCGGGGCCTTCCGGCGGCGGGCCCGGCGCAGATGACCCTTGACGAGGGAGCGCCGTACATGGAAGTCCACGTCGTCCCGCGGTATCCGTCGCCACCGCGCACGCACCCGCACCAGTGTGTTCCGCACCAGCTCCGTCGCCTCGCGGGGGTCGCCGGAGAGCAGATGCGCGGTGGCAACCAGCCGGGGCCAGCTCGCATGCGCGTATGCGGCGAAGTCATGGTGGGGATGCGGCACTTCGACGGTCCTCCGGTACGGCTGCGGGTGCAGAGGGTGGCCTTCCACGCAGTCGCGGAGCCGTGGAGTCATGGAGCCTCGGTCGGGTCGGACGGCCGGCCGTCGTCGTCGACGACGGCTCGCGATTGAGGGCCTATGGATCCTGAAACTCGTGTTCATCGTCTTTCCCGTGGGTTGTGCTTCGATGTCCGCGACCTACGGGACCTGTACGCACGGCGGGGGCGGCCAGGTTGCACGGGAATTCCAAGACTCCGGTGGGGCCATGACCGAGGACGAGTTCGACGCTTTCTACACGGCGGCGTTTCCCCGCCTGACCGGCCAGCTTTCCGCGTTCACCGGGGATCGCGTCGAGGCGCAGGACGTGGTCCAGGAGGCGTTCGTACGGGCCTGGAACCGGCGCAAGGACTTCCTCGCGGACGAGGCGCCCGAGGCGTGGATACGCACGGTCGCCATGCGGCTGGCGGTCAGCCGCTGGCGCCGGGCCAGGCGCTGGCTGGAACTGGTGCGCCGCACGCCGCCGCCCGAGTTCACGCCGGGACCCGGCCCCGATCGCCCGGCACTTGTCGCCGCGCTGCGCCAATTGTCCAAGGCTCAGCGGATGGCGATCGTCCTGCACCATCTGTGCGACTTGAGTGTCGAGCAGGTAGCCTCCGAGACAGGTGTACCGGTGGGGACGGTCAAGGCCAGGTTGTCCCGGGGGCGGGTGGCACTGGCGAAGCATCTGGCCGTGGACGAGACAGCAGGCGGAGCGGCTCGGAAGGAGGACGGCCGTGTCGGATGAACTCTCCGCAGTGCTCCACGAGTTCGCCGCGGAACACGAGACTCCTCCGATCCTCACCGGCGCCGAGATCCGCGGCCGTGCCGTGCGCCGTGCGCGCCGCCGCGCGGCAGGCACGCTGGGCGCGTGTGCGGCGGCCCTCGCCATGGTGGCCTTCGCGCTGACCCTGGACTCCGCGCAGGACGGGACCCGACGTCAGGTCCCGACTGTCCCACCCGCGGTCCCGGCTCCCCCTGCCGCTTCCGCTGCCCTGTCATCCCCCGCCGTGGCCGTGCCCGTCGCCGGCACGATCGACCTCGGTCGGCGCACGCTGACCGTCGGGGTCAGGGTGATGCCGATGCTCTTGGGCTGGGACAGGAACTCCGCGCTCAAGGGGCCGCTGACCGTGTACAAGAAGCACGCCGTCAAAGTCCTGACCGTCAACCGGACCGACGGCACCCGCTACAACGCGGTGGTCTCGTACGCGGTCGAACTGCGCGACGCCAAGAACAAGCCGGTCTACGTCGGCACGGCCCTCTCCCACAACGTGAAGGGCATCCGCAAGTACGACACCAGCAGCGGCTGGATCGCACTGGACCAGGCCGACGCCAAGTGGTTCTACGAGGACGCGACGACCGGCAGCGTCCTCTCGGACACCGGCACCGCATCCTGCTCGGATTCGCTGTTGACGAGGAAGTGCCGGCTGCACGGGTTGTCGTAGACGTAGGGACGGGTGCCGACAGTGAGCGGAACGGCGCCGGTGGGGCTGCCGTCGGTGCGCTGGGCCCCGCCCTGCTTGCCGCCGCCCTTCGAAGTGCCGGGCCCGGCCCTCTCACGGTTCCGCCGCATCAGCTGCATCAGGCGCATCAGGCGCATCAGGTGCATCAGGTGCATCGGCGAGTGCAAGCCCTGCCGGCGAAGCGGGCCCTTGGCGCGGGACGGCAGAAGCCCGCGGTCCCCTCCGCGGCGCGGCCCTTCTCCGACCTCCGTCACACCGGGCACACCCTCACACCCTCCACCCTCAAGGACACGATGGCCCGCGCGGGCCGGCCGCTCCGCGCGCCGGGCGTTCGGTAACCGGATGCGGCTGCCTGGACTGCGGAACTTCCACCCTGCGGATGTCTGGCGTGACCGGTTCGATCCGGTCGTTCGGGCTCATTCCGCCCCCGCACCCGTCCTCGCCGTCCTTCCAGTCCACGGCCCGCACCGGCGCCGATGCCCGTTCCGGCCGCGTGCGTCCTGCCAGGTGGGAGCGGAGGGACCGCTGGCGGGATCGCTTCCCTGTGCCCCGGGACCGGAACCCCGGCGTGGTTCTCTGTCGTGATCCCGTCCCGGCGTCCCCCGGAAGGGCCTGTGCATGCCTGCCTTCGCACTTCCGCATTGGTTTCCTCTTTCGCTGAGGTCCCCGGCTCTTCCCGGCCGGATCCTCACCGGTCTGGGCTGGCTGACCACTCCGCTCTCGCCGGACGACTACCTCGGTCTCGTCGATCCCCTGCTGTCCGCGCGGCATCCGGCGGGCGTGGTGGCCGCCGTGCGGCCCGAGACGGCGGACGCATCCACACTGGTGATCCGGCCGGGGCGAGGGTGGGCAGGCCACCGGTCCGGACAGTACGTCCCGGTCGGTGGGGAGCTGGACGGCGTATGGCACTGGCGTACGTACTCGCTCACGTCGGCTCCGGACGCGCCGGGCGGCGACGTGACGATCACGGTCAAGGCGGACCCGCGCGGGAAGGTGTCGCCGTACCTGGTGCACCGCGCTCCGCCCGGCACTGTCCTGCGACTCGGGCCCCCACAGGGGGAGTTCGTGTTGCCGGACCCGCCGCCCGCCCGGATGTTGTTCGTGACGGCCGGCAGCGGCATCACCCCGGTGATGGGGATGCTGCGCACGCTCGCCGGCCGCTCGGGTCCGGCCCCGGATGTCGTACTTCTGCACAGTGCGCCCGGCCCGGACGCGTGTCTGTTCCGTGCCGAACTCGCGGGGCTGGCAGCCCGGGTGCCGTGGCTGCGCCTGCATCTGCGGTACACGCGCACCGCCGGCCGGCTCACCGTCCGGGACATCGGCGCACTCTGCCCGGACCGGCTGGGCCGCGAGACCTGGGCCTGCGGTCCGGCGGGCCTGCTCGACGTCGTGCGCGAGCACATGGCGCGGAGGAAAGGGGCGCAGGAGCGGTTGCACGTGGAGAGCTTCCGCCCGGCGGTGCCGCCCGCACCCGCCGCCGGCGAGTCCGGTGGCCGGGTGCGGTTCGGGCGCAGTGGCGTGGCGGCCGAGTCGCCCGCGTCCGTTCCCCTGTTGGAGACCGGCGAGTCGGCGGGCGTGCCGATGCCGTACGGGTGCCGCCGCGGGATCTGCTTCGGCTGCCTCGTCCCGCTCGTCGACGGACGGGTCCGCGATCTGCGTACCGGCCACGTGCACGGTGAACCCGGCGAGTTGATCCAGACCTGTGTCAACGGAGCCACAGGCCCGCTCGTCCTCGACGTCTAGGACCTCCCGAGGAGCTCCCGTGACCGCAACCGTCCATCCCCTGAAACCTGTCGACCGTACCGAGGAGCTGGGAGAGGAGCTCGACCGGCTCCGGTCCGAAGTCATCGCGACGCGAGGGGCCGACGACGCCCGCTACATCCGCACGGTGATCGCCGTCCAGCGCGGGCTGGAGGCGGGCGGGCGGCTCGCGCTCGCCGTCTCGCTGCTGCCGCCGGCCTGGTGCGCGGGCACGGCGATGCTCACCGTCGCCAAGATCCTGGAGAACATGGAGCTGGGCCACAACGTCCTGCACGGCCAGTGGGACTGGATGGGCGACCCAGCGATCCACTCGACGACCTGGGAGTGGGACTTCGCCAGCCCCGCCGACGCCTGGAAGCGTACCCACAACCACCTGCACCACACGTACACCAACGTCGTGGGCCGCGACCGCGACCTCGGCTACACCATCCTGCGCATGAGCCCCGAGCAGCCCTGGCGCCCGGTCCACCTGCTCCAGCCGCTGTACGCCGCCCTGCTCGCGCCCGTCTTCGAGTGGGGCATCGCTCTGTACGACCTGGAGGCGGACGCGGTCGTCGCCGGGCGCAAGAGCGTGCGGTCCTTCCTCGGCGAGATCGCGAACCTGGGCCGCAAGGCGGTGCGCCAGTCCGCCAAGGACTACATCCTCTTCCCGCTGCTCGCGGGCCCCTCCGCGCTGCCCTGCCTGCTCGGCAACCTCACCGCCAACGGCCTGCGCAACATCTGGGCGCACACGGTCATCTTCTGCGGCCACTTCCCTTCCGACGTACGAACCTTCACCGAGGACGACATCGACGGCGAGAGCCGCGGCCAGTGGTATCTGCGCCAGATCCAGGGCTCGGCGGACTTCGGGGGCGGCTTCGTGCTCCACGTGCTGTCCGGCAACCTCGGCCACCAGATCGAGCACCACCTCTTCCCTGACCTGCCCAGCAACCGCTACGCCGAGATCGCCCCCCGGGTGCGCCGGCTGTGCGAGAAGTACGGCGTCCCGTACGTGACCGGGCCGCTGTGGCGGCAGTACATGTCGATGTGGGGCCGCGTCGTGCGGCACGCGGTGCCGTGATCCGCCGCGGGTCAGTCGGCTCCGCGGGCACCGGGCTGCTCGGGGCCGGGATGACCACGGTGTCAAAGCCGCCCGAGACGATCCGGGCGGCGAGGTCCGGCAGACGCAGCCGGTGGGGGCGCGCGTAGGAGCGGAACGCTGCGAAGGCGTCGTCCACCGGGGTGTGCCGGCGCTCGGCCAACCCGCCCTTGACCAGAGCCCGAGCGAAGCCCGGCGCGGTGATCAGGTCCAGTTCGCCGCCGACGCGGACCACTCGGCACTCGTCGCTGGGGTCGCTGTACTTCGCTGTTGTACCGCAACTCCCTGCCGCCAGGCCGTTGTCAGTGCCCCCCGCTAGCTTGCCGGGTGGAGTGAGACCGGTCAGAGAACCTTCGAGGTCCGCGGTCAAGGGGGGTGGGCATAAAGGTCCCCGGGAGCCACCTCGGGACTATGTTGCAGGCCGCAGACCCCACCCCCCTCACCACCTGGCCAACACGCTTTCCAACTGTGGTGGTGGGGTCGTGGGGTGCGTTCGGGGGCTTTCACCTGCGTTCATGCGCGGCCGGATGCCGATACCGGTGGGGCTTCGACTCCCACCTGGACCGTCGTGAACGAGGCTGAATGAGACGGAAACTGGGACGGTGGCGGCCACATCACGCGTGTGGCCATTTTGTCTCGGGGCGGCTGCTCATCAGCGCATGCAACGGCCCCGACGACAGCGAGCACCAGCCACCCGCTCAGTGCGGCACGAAGACAACCGAGGAGACGAAGTGAGCGAGCGCGTGGCTGCCCAGGTCCTGCTGACCTTCGGCGACCAGGCCGAGATCGTCGCCGACGTCCCGCCCGAGGAGCGCGCAGAGCCCGCCCGCTACCCGGCGGCCGAAATCGCCACGGCTGTCGGCGTACCGGTCAGTGATCTGCCGGCAAGCGGCTGACGGCGGAGGTCGGCGACGACGACCAGCTGTCCGGTTGGCAGCTTGCCTGACCTGCCGCGCAACGCACCAGCCACGGGGGAAGTGGGGACGTTTTCGTCGCTGCGCCGACTGGGTCCGGATATCTGACACGGGCTGGGGGTACCCGCCTCGCAGCATGGCCCATGGCCGAATCCGGTACGCGGTGACAGCAACGGAGAACCAGATGAAGGCCCACCAATCAGCAGCTCCGCCGACGCCCGCGCCGGTTCCAGCGGATGAGCAGCCCGCCGAAGTCCTCGCCGGCCGCTACCGGTTGGGCACGCGCATCGGGTCCGGAGGTATGGCCGACGTCTACGAGGGCGTCGACACGCGCCTTCGGCGGCCCGTGGCCGTCAAGGTCTTCCGGCCCGGCCCGGACCCGCAGACGGAGGACAGTCTCACCGCGGAGGCCGTCCTTCTGGGCCGCCTGCAGCACCCGGGACTGGTCACCGTTTACGACGCCGGCCGCCACGACGACCGTACCTACCTGGTCATGCAACTGCTCAAGGGCCCCACGCTACGCGGCCTTTTGGCGTGCGGAGCGCTGCCTGAGCGGCGTGTGGTGGATATGGGCACCGCCCTCGCGCAGGCGCTGACCTATGTCCACCAGGCCGGCGTCGTGCACCGAGACATCAAACCGTCGAACATCCTCCTCGATGCGGCCGGTGATCCTCACCTTGCCGATTTCGGCATCGCACGCCTGACCGATGCAACCCGCCACACGGCACCGGACGTGCTGATAGGCACCGCCGCCTATCTGGCACCGGAGCAGGTTGAGGGCAGGCGGATCGAGCCGGCCGCCGACGTCTACGCGCTCGGCCTGGTCCTGCTGGAGTGCCTGAAAGGTGAACTGGAGTACCAGGGCACCCCCTTGGAAGCGACAGTCGCCCGCCTCCACCGCCCACCCGAAGTCCCCACCTGGCTCCCCTCGGACCTCGCGGCCCTGCTGCGGGCCATGACCGCCCAGGACCCCGAGGCCCGCCCGGACGCCGAGCAGTGCGCAAAGGCCCTCGCCTCCCGGCACGCCGGATCCGTTTCATACCCCCTGCCGCTCTCGGCACCCTCCACGGCGCGCCTTCCGACGCCGCCGGCCGCTCACCCCGGAGCGGAGGAGCACATACGGTCTCAGGAGGCGGCGACCACCCGGCGCAACCTCCCCGGCGGCACCCGCCACAGCCGTCGCCTGGCAGTGGGCACGGCCCTGGCCCTCTCCGTGGCCCTGGGCGCAACCCTCGCCGCCACATCGGGCACTGGCGGAACCGGCGACCGTGCAGCAGCGACGCCCGCCGCAACCCCCACGCACCCGCCCTCCGGCACGGCGACTGCCAAGAGCGGACCCGGTACCCTCCCACCCACCCGATCTCACGACGCTCAACCCCCCTCCAGGACATTCGGCGCGCCCCACCCTGCGACCGCGCCAACCGGATCTCATGCCCGGCCCGCCTCCAGGACACACGACGCCTCTTATCCGGCGGCTGGCCCAAACTCGAGCCGAAGCACCTCTGCACCGCCCGCGAGCACGAGGCCGCCCGGACCGGCGTCACCACCGTCACGATCCGCGCCGACCCCAACCGGGGCCACTGGCCCGAGCCGGACGACACCAGAGGCGACGCCAACCGCTGGCACGGCGCCACCATCACCAAGGCCCTCGAAGGACGGCGCGGCTACCGGCACACCGCCCAGCCCAAGCCCGACGCATTAGATGCCGAGGACCAAACCCCGCCGCGTCATTACATGCTCGACCCTCGAGGGGTGCGCCTGGTGAACCGATGCCATACGTGACTGCTGTGTGCCGCCGCCGCCCTGGGTCTGATGTCAGGGTTGGATGTCGGCGGAACAGCTCCGGTATCGGACAAGCCTCCAAGGGCTCATCCGGCCGGTCGGCCCAGCGCCACCGAACATGTCGACCGGTACACCTCCATAGCGTCCGGCAGGCCCGCCGGCCGTCGTCCTCCCGCCTGGAGAGGACGAAGCGCCGGACTCCATGGGCCGGCCGCACCCCGGGCAGGCCCGGGGTTTTGTCCATCATGCGGTGCACCTCAAGACGGCAGCGTCAGCTGTGATCTGCGGGCATCCTTCAGGCTCGGTCGCCGGGGGTACAGCACGTGGTCGTTCGGTCCATCGTGCCGGAGGGGATGCCGAGCGTGCGAAGAAGCACAACGGCGACCGCACGCACCACAACGAGAAGCCCCGCCGGTAGCTGACAGCGGCCTTATGGTGCGGTTGTGGTGCGCGCCCCGCTCACCGGTCTAGACAACAAAGAACCCCCGGGCCTCTGGCCTGGGGGTTTCATGTGGAGCGGGTGACGAGAATCGAACTCGCGCTCTCAGCTTGGGAAGCTGATGTTCTACCATTAAACTACACCCGCGTAAGACGGACGGATCGGCCTCGCGGAGTCGATGTCCGAACGCTCGCTCACTGTACCTCATCGCAGACCCCCGGTGCTCGGACCGCGGGGTCCGTGTGCGTTGGGCGCACCCAGGAGGCATGGGATCCCCCTGCGGGGGAACCGAGTTGGGGCGTACCGTGGAGGGGTGGGAGAGGGTCCGGGTGGGGTCGGAGTGCCGCCTGGAGGGTCGTCTCTTGGATCCCGTAATGTGGCTTTTGTCGTCAGGGCAGTAAGCCGGACGCGGCTCTTGGGGAAGGGACTTGAGGGACTTGAGGGACTTGATGGAAGGCACCGTCGTTCGTTGCGCGGACGGCCACGTCTTCAGCGCCGCTTCGTTCCCGATGCAGCAGGCCGAGCGGCTCGGCCCCGGCCGGCTGGTGAGGTGTCCACGGTGTGCCCGGCTCCGCAGTGTGGTGCCGGTCGCCCTGGAGAAGCGGTAGCGGGCCGGTAGGCCGAAGGCGCGCGGAGCCCTCACGATTGTCGGGGCTCCGCGCGCCTTGCGTATCCTCGGGACGTGCTTCTCTCAGACAAGGACATCCGGGCCGAGATCGACGCCGGTCGGGTGCGCATCGATCCCTACGACGAATACATGGTGCAGCCGTCGAGCATCGACGTGCGTCTCGACCGTTTCTTCCGTGTGTTCGAGAACCACCGGTACCCCCACATCGATCCCTCGATCGAGCAGGCGGATCTGACCCGGCTGGTCGAGCCCGAGGGCGACGAGCCGTTCATCCTGCACCCCGGGGAGTTCGTGCTCGCCTCGACTTACGAGGTCATCACACTCCCTGACGACCTCGCCTCGCGGCTCGAGGGGAAGAGCTCGCTCGGGCGGCTCGGGCTCGTCACCCACTCCACCGCCGGGTTCATCGACCCGGGGTTCAGCGGCCACGTGACCCTTGAGCTGTCCAACCTCGCCACCCTGCCGATCAAGCTCTGGCCCGGCATGAAGATCGGCCAGCTGTGCATGTTCCGGCTGACCTCGCCCGCCGAGCACCCCTACGGCAGTGAGCGCTACGGCTCCCGGTACCAGGGCCAGCGCGGGCCGACCGCCTCCCGGTCCTTCCTGAACTTCCACCGGACCCAGGTGTGAGGGCGACCGCATGAGCGACGTGCGTGAGAATCTGACCTACGAGCGGTTCGGTGCCGCCGTCCGCGAGCTGGCGCAGACCATTGCCGACGACGGGTACGAGCCCGACATCGTGCTGAGCATCGCGCGCGGGGGTGTGTTCGTCGCCGGCGGGCTCGCCTACGCCCTGGACTGCAAGAACATCCATCTCGTAAACGTCGAGTTCTACACCGGTGTGGGAACGACCCTCGAGATGCCCGTCATGCTCGCCCCGGTCCCGAACGTCATCGACTTCTCCGACAAGAAGGTGCTCATCACCGACGACGTCGCGGACACCGGCAAGACCCTCAAGCTCGTGCGCGACTTCTGCCTCGACACCGTCGCCGAGGTGCGCTCCGCCGTGATCTACGAGAAGTCCCACTCCCTCGTGAAGTGCGAGTACGTGTGGAGGCGGACCGACGAGTGGATCAACTTCCCGTGGAGTGTCTTGCCTGTAGTACGTAAGTCCGGCGAGCTGATCACACCCTCGAAAGAAGCTCTCTGACCTGCGCATATTCGCCTCAGTAGCGAAAGCTGGCCTCGGAGCCGCGGACGTGGATCAGGAAGTCCTCGATGGGCTTTCCCCCGTCGATGGGGATGAGCGAGAGCTGTAGCGCGTCCACAGCCTCAAGGGCTCGCTCCACCCGGGTGGTTCGGCTGCTCTACTTCGACGGCGTGGGCCCGCTCCAGAAGGCTGGCTTAGCCGCGCATTTGCCGGAAGGCGCCCGTCCGTCAACCCGGACACACGAACGACAAATGTACGAGGTTAGTACTTCTACCTGCCGCGAAACTATCCCTTTCCAGCTATTTTCGGCAATGCGAGGCGGTAGTGACGAGACGTAGGGCTATGTCTCATCCTCAGATCGAGACGCCACGTGTCCGCACAGAATCTGCACGGCACGTGGCTGGCTGGCCCTCGGCCGCCGCGTTGGCCTACTTCGTGCCCTGGTTTTGAGGGTGCCACCTGCGGTCCTTCGACGCCTGCGGCTTCTGACCTGGGCAGGCATGAGCGGTCTGCCCACCGAGTCGAGAGTTTCCACCGCTGGCTTGATCGAGAGGGCTGCGATCAGCCCCGCCTGCCGCGCTGCAGGTCATTTGACCTACCGGCGGTGTGTGCTGCTGTTGGTGTCAATCGTCGATGTCCATGTACGCCGGCGGCACCTGGGCCGCGGATGGGAGCGCAGGGACGTACGGCGTTGGAGCGAGTTCCGCAGGCACTGGAGCATCTGCAGCAGACGGGTGTACCCGATCGCCACGACCCCTGCCGGTGAGCACCCGCCATAGGCCCCGCTGCTGCACGGCGGTGCCGGAATTGTTCAGGGCCCGGCCTTCGCCGTCGTGGTCGCCGAATTCGATGAAAAGGGCGGCGGCATGTTGGTGGGCGTCGATGGCCTCGTCGAACCGCCGCACCTGCTGCAGGGCGGTGCCGAGGTTGTTCAGGGCCTGGCCTTCGCCGTCGTGGTCGCCGAGTTCGGTGAAAAGGGCGGCGGCCTGCTGGTGGGCGTCGATGGCCTCGTGGAACCGCCGCACCTGCTGGAGGGCGGTGCCGAGGTTGTTCAGGGCCTGGGCTTCGCGGTGGTGGTCGCCGAGTTCGGTGAAAAGGGTGGCGGCCTGTTGGTGGGCGTCGATGGCCTCGTCGAACCGCCGCACCTGCTGCAGGGCGGTGCCGAGGTTGTTCAGGGCCTGGCCTTCGCCGTGGTGGTCGCCGAGTTCGGTGAAAAGGGCGGCGGCCTGTTGGTGGGCGTCGATGGCCTCGTCGAACCGCCGCACCTGCTGCAGGGCGCTGCCGACGTTGTTCAGGGCCTGGCCTTCGCGGTGGTGGTCGCCGAGTTCGGTGAAACGGGTGGCGGCATGTTGGTGGGCGTCGATGGCCTCGTCGAACCGCCGCACCTGCTGCAGGGCGGTGCCGAGGTTGTTCAGGGCCTGGGCTTCACGGTGGTGGTCGCCGAGTTCGGTGAAACGGGCGGCGGCCTGTTGGTGGGCGTCGATGGCCTCGTCGAACCGCCGCACCTGCTGCAGGGCGGTGCCGAGGTTGTTCAGGGCCTGGGCTTCGCCGTGGCGTTCGCCGAGCTCGCGGCAGATAAGGAGGTCCTGCTGGTGGGTCGCTATGGCCTCGTCGAACTGCCGCACCTGCTGCAGCGCAGTGCCGAGACTGTTCAGCGCCCGGCCTTCGCCGTGGCGTTCGCCGAGCTCGCGGCAGATAGTAAGGTCCTGCTGATAGCTCATGGTCTCTCCAGGGGCGTCGCGCGCTCCCGCCCCGACTGCCTGTTCCTCCGTTGTCGAGCAACGGCGTGGCCAGGGCGGTGCAACCCGTTCATGCTGACACTCTCAGTGATCAGCGAAATACGAAGCGCGGCAACCGGTCCGGTACCGGCCCCCCCCAACCGGATGACACATTCGCCCGTCTGGCGGACGTACGTAAGGGGCCGAGATTGCCGGCCGCCTCGCCATCTCACTCAATCAAGCCGGCTCAGGTCACAGCAGTACATCCGGGCCGACTTCGTCGCGACAGACAGAGGTCGGTGGAGCGGCTTTGGCCGGTGTCCTGCCCGGTTTGGGGTCGTGCATGATCAGGGGGCCGTACGCTTGCCGGCTGCTCGGGCAGGTTTCACCCCTGCCCGCAATGTGTCCGAGTGGCCCCCTGGTCTTGCTCGACGCGGGTCCCGAATCGGGGAGTGTGGGTAAAGCCGTGGAGCCGTCCGTCCCCACCCCCGGCCTGGTTCTTTTCGCCCCCTTGTGGGCGCGGGCGGGCGACGACGTGCGGCCCCGGTGGCGTAGACATGGAGGGGCAAGCGCGGCGGCGTCCGGCCGGCGCCGCCGCACTCCGTGTGGCACCTCTGACCTCTGCGTCAGACAGCATCGCTGTTCAGGAGGCCGGGAAAGCAGACGCCCCAAGCGTCAAACTGTGGTGTTCTCCCGAGCTTCCACCGCGGTATCCCGGTGCTGGTGTCCTGCTGTTTGCTGCTGCCTTCTGGAGGCCACTCGGGTGCATGAGGGGCATGGGGCAGGGCCGTGCGCGTGTGGCTGGGCTGCGGTGCGGAGACTGGATTGGCAATGCCCTCGCTCGCTGACCGAGCACCGGTCGGGCAGCGAGCGCAGCGAGCACTTGATCGAGCCCGTGTGGCGATGACCGGAGCGATCTACTGCTGACCCCAGACGCGAGGCTGTGCACCTGCCGGCCTCGCGTCTGTCGTGTACGTCGACATCTGTTCTGACCTGCACTTATGCGTCGTCTGGAACTACCCTCATCCGGTCAACGATGCCTGGAGCGTTTTGCCTCCAGTGGTGAAGCGGGCGGGGCAGGTGCTCGACGCGCAGCGGGAGCGGACGGGTGAGGGCCGGGAGTGGATGGCCCGAAGGCCGTCACCCGGGGCAGGAGGAAACTCCCGATGCTGCCGGCGCCCGCGGGCCCGGCCCGCCGCTCGGGCGGCCGCCGGGACTGTCGATCCCGTGAGCCGCGAGCTTCTGCGGGACCAGGTGATGACGATCGGGGCCGAGACCACGGATCCGGTCTCCGTGACGCCGGCCCCGACCGGGAGCCATGCCGAGAGTCCTAGAAGGTGCCCAGCTTCACGATCGACAGCAGGGCGATCAGCTGGATCGCCGACGCGCCCAGTGCCTTGGGCCAGGGCAGGTCGTGGGAGCGGGAGACCATGAGGGTCAGCAGGGCGCCCGCGCCGATCCAGGTGGCCCAGCCGAGCAGCTGGACGAAGCCCGCGTCACCGCCGAAGAACATGGCGAAGACCAGGCGGGGGGCGTCCGTCAGGGACGTGATCAGCATGGACAGGCCCACCGTGGGCTGCCAGGCGCCGTCGCCGCCGAGCTGGCGGGCCAGGGTGTGGGTGACCACGCCCAGGATGAAGGCGCTCAGGACCATCGCCACGGCGGTGACCAGGACGATCGGGATCGCGTTGGAGAGCGTCGCGCTGATCGCGTCCTGGCGGGCGCCGTCGAAACCGAAGACGGCGAGCAGGCCGTAGAGGAAGGTGACGATCAGGGCCGGGGCCCACATCGTGTAGTCCCGCATGCGCAGGAAGGTCTGGTCGGGAGCGAGGACGATGCCCCGCAGGAGTTCCTTCCAGTGCAGGGGCGGGCCGATCGGGCCGGACGGGGCCGCTGAGCCGGCGTGGTAGGTCGCGCCCTGGGTGTAACCGGAGGCCTCGTCGACCGAGAACGCCTGGGTGTGGCCCGGATTGTTGGCCGCGTACGGGTCCTGCGCGTCGCCCTGGCCCGGCTGGCCGGGGTCGCCGAAGTACTCCGGGCCGTCGTCGGCCCGACCCGGGTAGCCGTACGGCTGCCCGGGCTGCGGGTAGGGCGGCTGCGGCGCCGACGGGTAGCCGTACGACGGGCCGCCGGGCTGCCCCTGTCCGCGCCCGTGCGACGGCCGTCCGGGCTGTCCCTGCCCGGGCCCGTGTCCGTACGGTCCCTGCGGAGCCTGTTGTCCCTGGGGGGTGCGGTTGTCCCGGCCCCCGCGTCCGATCCTGAATCCAGCCACGTCATCGAACGTACCTGGTCCCGGAGAGTGACGTGGCGGGCCCTGGCGTCCGGGCCCGGCTTTGCGGCCGACCTGTGACATCCCCTAAGGGACCGTCAGGGGTTCGTCCCGGGGTTCTTCGGGGATTCCCCCGGTTTTCCGGTGGGCGGGGCTGCCGGGCCGGTCACTGGCCCATCACGGTGCCCAGCCGTGGGTAGCCGGAGGTCGACACGCCCACGGTCGACGGGCCGAAGCTCACCGCGCCCGCCGTCCTCACCCCGGAGGCCGATCCGCGCAGGCTCCACGCCGCGCCGTCGCCGCCGTTCTCGCCGTCCGCGCCGACCGAGAGGTCCGCATGGCCGTCGCCGTCGAGATCGGCGAGCCGGACCGCGGAGCCGAAGCGGTCGTTGTCCTCGGCGGTGCCGGGAACGCCGGGGGTGGCCTGCGAGAAGGACTGGGCACCGGTGCCGGTAAGCCCGGACGCCGAGCCCCGCAGAGCCGTGACGCGGCCGGTCAGGGTGGCGGAGCCGATGCTCTCGTAGAAGGCGGAGACGGCCGCGTCGGCGTACCCGTCGCCGTCGACGTCGTCGAGGGAGACCGCCCAGCCGAAGTTGTCGTCCCTCTCGGCCGCTCCGGGCACACCCGGCGTGTCCTGGTCGACGGTCTGGCGGCGAGTGGTGCTCACCCCGCCGGAGCCCCCGGTGCACACGCTGATCGAACCGCCGTCGCCGTCCCGGTGCGCGTCCGGAAAGCCGCTGGTGACCACGTCCTCGTAGCCGTCCCCGGTGATGTCGCCGACGGCCGCCGTCTGCCTGCTGTCGCTCCTCAGCACGGTCTGCGGCGTGAGCCCCGAAGAGGAGCCCAGGTAGACCAGCGTGCCGTCGAAGAGCGTGGTGCGGTCGGGGTGATACCTGCCGCTGATGACCAGGTCGTCGGTGCCGTCGCCGTTGATGTCGCCGGAGGCGAGGGACCGGGCGCCGTCGTCCGAGCCGCTCTGCAGGCCCGTGGTGAGGCGGTAGCGGGACGCGGCCCCGGAGGCCTTGGTGAAGCCTCCCTTGTGGAGCCGGACGTCGTTGCCCGTGCTGCCCACCGTGAGGTCCGCTCTGCCGTCCCCGCCGAAGTCGCCGACGGCGAGGGACCGGCCGTACGCGTCATGGGCGGAGGCGGCCGGATCGGAGACCACCAGCGCCGGAGAGGCCGTTCTCTAGGGCCCGAGGAACTCCGAGCTGGAGAAGGTCACCGCGGGTTCCGCCTGGAGCAGCCCCCGCTTCGTGCCCCGGTACACGGCGACCGTGTCCTTCGTCTCGCCCCGGTAGGTCCGCACCACCAGGTCCGCGCGACCGTCCCCGTCGAAGTCACCGGCCGTGAGGACGCGCGTCGTGCCGGGCGCGGGCGGTACGAGGGTCACCGCGTCCTTCGCCGACAGGCCGGCCGTACCGGCGTGCAGGACGCGCAACCGGGAGCCGCTGGAGACGAGTTCGTCGCGGCCGTCGCCGTCGAAGTCCGCGATGTCGAGCATCGAGCCGGGGGAGGCGAGGGCGGCCGGGGCGGCCGGGGCCGGGAGGTCGTAGCGCAGGGACGTTTCCCCCATGGCGCCGACGGCCGCGTCCAGTGCCGCACCCCGCCCGAAGCGACCGAGGGCCACGTCGATGCCGGCGGGCAGCAGGGTGCCGGTGCGCGCGGGACCGGTGGGGCCGCCGAGGACGACCGCCGCCTTGCCGGTGCCCTCGGTGGCACGGACCACGAGGTCGTCGTACCCGTCCTTGTTCACGTCGGCCGACGGTGCGACGGGCACCTCACCGGGGGAGGGCAGGGGCGCGCCGGCCGCGTGCGGGGCCCCTTTTCGGCTGAACGGGCCGCGAAGGTAGGACAGTTTGCCCGTGGACGCGTGCAGCACCAGGTCCTCCTTGCCGTCCCCGTCGTAGTCGCCGCACACCGGCTGGTCCGGCCAGTCGTTGCCGAACCGGGCGCGGGTGGGGACGGCGAGCTTGACGGCACGGCCGGTCAGCCCGGCCGGGGAACCGAAGAGGATCTGCAACGGCACCGGGGGCCGTCCCCGGCCGTCGTAGGGAGGGTCCGTCGAGACGACGAGGTCGGTGAAGCCGTCGCCGTTCAGGTCGCAGCTCTCCTCCGCGTCGAAGACGGCCGGGATTCGGCCCTTGGTGGGGGCGGCCTGCTTATTCGGGCTGAGCAACTGCCGGGCGCCGGGGGTGAGTCCGTGGGGGCCGCCGTAGACGATGCCGATGCCGGCGTCGTCGGCGTGGCTCTCTTCCTTGACCAGGTCGTTGAGGACCAGGTCGCGGTGACCGTCGCCGTTGAAGTCCTCCGGGGTCCTGCTGCCCTTGCCGTGCGGGACGGGCAGGCGGGCGGGGGCGTCGGCGATACGGGTGGGGCCGGCGCCGGCGGCACCGGGGGCGGTGGGGTCGCAGGCCGCGAGCAGAAGGGTGCCGCAGAGGGCCGCCGTCCACATCCCGCTTCTTCGCACGCGCACCGCTCACCTCTTCGGCTCTCCCGCACAACAACCTCGCAATGATGCACGTGTTCGAGTGGCGGGGTAAGGGCGGGGGGTGCGTGTGACTCGCAGCGCGATAGTTGGCCACTCGCGGTGCTACTTGGCCACGACGGCGGCCATCGGCTCATCTATCCGGTGGGCTACGCTGTGCGGCTATGAATACCGGGACGGCCTTGCGCCACACACGGATCGGTGACCCGGTGCTCTTCTGAGCTCCGTACGGGCCGGTTCGGGCCCGCTGTTGGATCGAGGCTCTTGCGCTGCTGCGCGGGCCCCGCCTCCGTCGTGTTGATCACAGGCTCTGCACATCAACCACGACAGGAGGATTCATGCCCATCGAGTCTCTGCGGATTCCTACCGCGGACGGCCAGGCCGACGCGTTCGCTGCCTTCCCCGACCACGGTGAGCGGCACCCAGGGGTGCTGATGTACGCGGACGGCTTCGGCATCCGGCCCGTGCTGCGGGAGATGGCCCGCGAACTGGCCGGGCACGGCTACTACGTGCTCGTCCCCAACTCCTTCTACCGGCACGGCCCGGCACCGCTGGTCGAGCTTCCCGAGTACATCGGAGAAGAGGTCCGGCCCGCGGTCTTCGCCCAGCTGATGCCCTTGATCGAGGCGCACACCGCCGAACGTGTCCTGAGCGACGCCGACGCCTACCTCAGGTTCCTCACCAGTCAGCCCGAGGTCGGCGCCGGGGCGGTCGCGGTGACCGGCTACTGCATAGGCGGCCTCTACGCGATGCGCACCGCCGCGGCCCACCCCGACCAGGTGGCAGCCGTCGTCGCGTTCCACGGCCCCGTGGGCGTCGATGGGGCCAATCTCTTCTCCAAGCTCACCGCCCAGGTCCACCTCGGCCACGCCGAAGGCGACATGACACCTGAGGCCCTCGGCGAGCTCAACCAGGCCCTGGATGCGGCAGGTGTCGGTTATACCTCCGAGATCTACCCCGGCACCGTCCACGGCTTCACCATGTCCGACACCGACGCTTTTAGCGCTCCCGGGCTGAAGCGCCACTGGGATCGCCTGCTCCCCCTTCTGGACCGCACCCTGGTCAACAGCTGAGGCTCCAGCCCGGAAACCAAGCCTGAAACGGCCGCGACCAGCAGACGGCATGGCGGGCCACACCGATGTTTCCATGGCCGTGGCCCGCCTTGCAGGTGGCGCAGGTGCTGTCGCAGCCGTTCCGGCTGGACTTCGAGCACAGCGGGGGACGTGTTGCGCATACGCCTGACTTTCTGACGATCTGGCCGGACGGCGGCCGGTGGCTGTTGGACGTGCGTCCGCGTCGTCTGATCGGGGAGGACAACGCGGTGAAATTCGCGGCTGCCGAAGGGGCGGCTGCCGTCTGCGGCGGGCGCTACACGGTGGTGACCGGGTGGCGGTCCCAGGTGGTCGGGGTGCTGGACGCCCTGTCGGCCCGGCGCCGGCCGCTGGAGGACCAGCCGGCAGTGCAGGACCAGCTGTTACGGGCCGTTGAGCGCGAGCTGAAGGTCACAGCGCGGGATCCGTCACGACGGCTGGGGCAGGGGCCCGCCGAGGTGGCCCCGCCGCGCGCGTGTTCTCCGGCGATCGGAGTCGCTCGACGGACTCGGGTGGAGCACCGGGCAGGATGGGGTCATGAGCGTAGTCAAGATCAATGTACTGACCGTGTCGGCCGAGCAGCGGGAGGTGCTGGAGAAGCGGTTCGCCTCGCGGGCCCACACCGTGGAGAACTCCGACGGCTTCGAGTGGTTCGAGCTGCTGCGTCCCGTCGAGGGCACCGACACCTACCTCGTCTACACGCGCTGGCGTGACGATGAGGCCTTCCAGGCCTGGATGGAGGGGCCGATGAAGTCCGCCCACCAGGGCACCGGAGAGAGCGGGGAGCGTCCCGGGCCCGCCGCCTCCGGGTCCACCCTGTGGTCCTTCGAGGTGGTGCAGCAGGCGGGGCCGAAGGGGGCCTAGTGACAGGGCTGTGAGTGCGGCGCCCCGTCGCCGAGTGGCCCTATGCGGGCTGTTCGGGTTCCTCGGCGGGGCGCTTGGCCACGAAGGAGCCGAGGCCGGGTTCGGTGTAGATGAGCCCCTCCTTGCGCAGGTTCTGAAGGACCTTCTGGGCCGTCGCTGTAGCGATTCCGAACTCCGCGATGATCTGCATGACGGACGGCACCCGAGTGCGCGGTGGGTACGTCCCGTCCTCGATCCGCCCACGGATGACCTCGGCGACCTGTCGCCAGCGTGGAATATCTGGTGCGAACTGCATCACCACACCACCATGCCCGTACTGGGTACACCAGTGCGATCCGTGATAGGCCCTAGTACACCATGGTTCACTATCGCTACAGTGGCGGGACGAAGGACCCCCGCGACGGGTCGAGCCGTCCGGGGGCATGGCCACCAGCGGAACCCAACGGAGCTGATGACGTGACCGACCTTATCCGCCGCCTTGCCGCACGACTGAGCCTCCTGCTCTTCCCGCCCGGAGAGAAACGCCTGCCGTACACCGAGCCCGTCGTCGGCCCTCGGCCGACGCGGCCCCTGTCTCTCCCGCGCCACCGCAGCCCGTATGGAATCGACACGCCTCTCGACGCCGTCGCCCACAGGGCCGTACGGCCCTACGCGACCGCTCATGAACAGCGGCAGCGGCGCCGTGAGTTGGCGCCGACGGCGCAGGGGCAGGACGTGCCCGGCCCGTACGGGAGCCACTGGCTGGAGGCCGCATGACGTACCCGCCGCGTCTGCTGCCCTGGACCGGTTCCGGAGGCAAGCCCTGCTACCTGATCACCGACGACCGCGGCGGGCCGCTGTCCCGGCTGGCCGACGCCACGGAATCCGTCCAGCTCGGTATGGGCGACCAACTCCTCGCCCACGCCCGGGAGATCCTGCCGGATACGCCACCCGGTGAACTCCGCTTGCTCGCCGAGTGCTTGACCCAGGCCCTCGACGACGCCCTCCGTGTCGCGGCGAGCCGGGGTCGGCGGTTGGACCGGGTGGACTGAGGCGGGTGCACTGAGCCGAGCTGTTCAGTGGCCGTGGGGCCGCCCGCTTCTCGGCCGGTGTCGTGCCTCCGCGAGGCGAGTCAAGGGCGCGTTCCGTTCCGCTGTGCTGCACTCCCGCGTCGGCTGACGCCGGTGGCCCTCCGGGCCACCCTGCACACGTCTCACTCCACCACGGGGGAGAAGCGAGCGGGCAGCCGGGGAAAGGGGGGACCTCGGTACCGGTCCCTTGGGCGCGCTTCGTCCGTGACGCCGCTGGGGTGCGCACTCGCGCCTCGCGTGCACACCGGGACGGCTTGGCGGCTGAGCGGGTGGGTGGGATGAGAGATGGGATGGGGTCGAGTGGGGTGCAGGGGGTGATGGGCAGGTTTGGGCCACGCTGCCGAGGCGGCCGCCCGCCTGACTTCGCACTGTGCAAAGCGGCCTCGTTGGGCCGTGGCACAGATCTGCCCATCACTGCCGGGGCTGGGGCAGTGAGGCCTCTGTGTCGGCCGGGGGAGCCGCCGAGCGCACCGGGCGTGCGTGTGCGACCCGGGAGCGCGTAGCCGCCGACTGTCGGCCGCCAAGCCGTCCCGGCGTGCAGGCGAGGTGCCGGTGCGCCTCCCTCGCCGAGGCGGCTGCTCAGGTCACCGGAGGGCCGACACCGGGTTGGGTCACTGTTCTTCCGGGCCGCGGACCAGCAGTCGGCCCGAAGGGCCCTCGGCCCCCGTACACGACAACGCCCCCTGCCTGTGCGGGTCAGGGGGCGCCGTCGGCTTTTCGGGGCCGTTACTTCACCGGCTCCGGCTCCGGCTCGCTCTCGGTCTCCGTCTCGCCCGCCGGGTCGACCGGCGTCCTGACGGAGTCGAGGAGCAGCTGGGCGACGTCGACGACCTGGATGGACTCCTTGGCCTTGCCGTCGTTCTTCTTGCCGTTGACCGAGTCGGTCAGCATGACGAGGCAGAACGGGCAGGCCGTCGACACGATGTCGGGGTTCAGCGACAGTGCCTCATCGACGCGCTCGTTGTTGATGCGCTTGCCGATCCGCTCTTCCATCCACATCCGCGCGCCACCGGCGCCGCAGCAGAAGCCGCGCTCCTTGTGGCGGTGCATCTCCTCGTTGCGCAGGCCCGGGACCTTGCCGATGATCTCGCGCGGAGGCGTGTAGATCTTGTTGTGGCGGCCCAGGTAGCACGGGTCGTGGTAGGTGATGATGCCCTCGACGGGGGTGACCGGGATCAGCTTGCCCTCGTCCACCAGGTGCTGCAGCAGCTGGGTGTGGTGGATGACCTCGTAGTCGCCGCCGAGCTGCGGGTACTCGTTGCCGATCGTGTTCAGGCAGTGCGGGCAGGTGGCGACGATCTTCTTGGCCGACCTGGGCTTCGCCGACTCGGGGACGACCTTGCCGTCGTCGTCCAGTTCCTCGCCGAACGCCATGTTCAGGGCCATGACGTTCTCCATGCCGAGCTCCTGGAACAGGGGCTCGTTGCCCAGGCGGCGGGCGGAGTCACCGGTGCACTTCTCGTCGCCGCCCATGATCGCGAACTTCACGCCCGCGATGTGGAGCAGCTCGGCGAAGGCCTTGGTGGTCTTCTTGGCGCGGTCCTCCAGGGCGCCGGCGCAGCCGACCCAGTACAGGTACTCGACGTCGGTGAGGTCCTCGATGTCCTGGCCGACGACCGGGACCTCGAAGTCGACCTCCTTGGTCCACTCCAGGCGCTGCTTCTTGGCCAGGCCCCAGGGGTTGCCCTTCTTCTCCAGGTTCTTGAGCATCGTGCCCGCCTCGGACGGGAACGCGGACTCGATCATCACCTGGTAGCGGCGCATGTCGACGATGTGGTCGACGTGCTCGATGTCCACCGGGCACTGCTCGACGCAGGCGCCGCAGGTGGTGCAGGACCACAGCACGTCCGGGTCGATGACGCCGTTCTCCTCGGCGGTGCCGATCAGCGGCCGCTCGGCCTCCGCGAGAGCCGCGGCAGGCACCGAGGCCAGCTGCTCCTCGGAGGCCTTCTCCTCGCCCTCCATCGTCTTGCCGCCGCCGGCCAGCAGGTACGGGGCCTTGGCGTGGGCGTGGTCCCGCAGGGACATGATCAGCAGCTTCGGGGAGAGCGGCTTGCCGGTGTTCCAGGCCGGGCACTGCGACTGGCAGCGGCCGCACTCGGTGCAGGTGGAGAAGTCCAGCAGGCCCTTCCAGGAGAACTGCTCGACCTGGGAGACGCCGAAGACGTCGTCGTCACCGGGGTCGGTGAAGTCGATCGGCTTGCCGCCCGACGTCATCGGCAGCAGCGCGCCCAGTGAGGTCTCGCCCTTGGCGTTCCGCTTGAACCAGATGTTCGGGAAGGCCAGGAAGCGGTGCCAGGCGACGCCCATGTCGGTCTTCAGGGCGACCGTGATCATCCAGATGAAGGACGTGGCGATCTTCAGGCCGGCGAAGAAGTAGGTGAGGTTCTGGAGCGTGGAGACGTCCAGGCCCTCCAGCCACGACACCACCGGGTACGAGATGAAGAACGAGGCCTCGTAGCCGTCCACGTGGTGCTGGGCGCCCTCCAGCGCGTGCAGCATGAAGATGCAGACGCCGACGATGAGGATGACGGCCTCGACGAAGTAGGCCTGGCCGAAGTTGGAGCCGGCGAAGCGGGACTTGCGGCCGGGCTTGTTCGGCTTGCTCAGCTGGCGGATCACGATGAGGACCGCGATGCCGAGCACGGTCATCGTGCCGATGAACTCGACGAAGACGTTGTACGGTGCCCAGTCGCCGATGACCGGCAGGATCCAGTCGGCCTGGAACAGCTGGCCGATGGCGTTGACGATCGTCAGCAGCAGCGAGAAGAAGCCCACCGCCACGAACCAGTGCGCGACACCGACGATGCCCCAGCGGTTCATCCGGGTGTGGCCGAGGAACTCCCTGACCACGGTGAGGGTGCGCTGCACCGGCTCGTCGGTGCGCGTGCCCGCGGGCACGCTCTGGCCGAGCCGCATGAAGTTGTAGATCTGCAGGAGGGCGCGGGCGAACAGGGCCACGCCGACCACGATCAGAACCAGCGACACGATGATCGCGGCGAGTTGCATTTCGGGGCTCCTCGGGCCTGCGAGGGAGATTACTAAGCGGTAACTTATGCAGTTCCGTCTGAGACTACCCGCATCCCTCCTCGCACTGTAGCCAGGCGCGAGGTGATCTGGGTCGCTGAGGGAGCCTGAGGCGGACCGGCAATCGGATCGTGTTATTCCTACCGAATTGCTACATTTGCGCCTAACGTGGAGCGGTGCTATACGGGATCGCCGCAGCCTCCGCCGCCCTCCTTCTCACCGCCGTGCTCGCGGCGCTGTTCCGGGGGCCCGCCCTGCGCGCGGGCATCGTCGACCGGCGGCGGCAGCGACCCCTGCCGGTGCTCGGAGGGGCGGCCGTCGTGGTCATCACCTGTCTGGTCGCCTGGGTGGGGGAGTGGACGCGGGTCGCCCCCCTGGGGGACGGGGTCGGGGGACTGCTCGTGGCGGGTGCCGGGGTCGCCGGGCTGGGGCTGGTCGCCGACGTGTGGCGACTTCGGCCGCGGGTGCTGGTCGCCGGTACGGCGGTGGCGGCTGCCTGCGTGGTGCCGTACGACGAGACGGGCGTCGGGGGCGGGATCCTTGCCCTGGGGTGGATCGTCTTCGCTTCCCTCGCCTTCAGGGCCCTCGACCATGCCGACGGACTGGCGGGAACGGTCGGGGTGGTCACCGCCTTCGGCGCGGGGGTCTGTGCCGCCGTCGAGGTGATGGACGGGCTCGCCGTGCTGCTCAGTGTGTTCGCCGCCGCCCTCACCGGCTTCCTGATGCACAACTGGTATCCGGCGCGGGTCGGGATGGGGGCCTGCGGGTCCCTGTTCACGGGGTTCCTGCTCTCCTCCGCCGCCGTCTTCACGCGCGCGGGTTACGAACTCGGGCCGAGCGCGGGCGTGCTGTTCTGCCTCGGTGCCGTGGCCGCCGCCGACTGTCTGCTCGTGGTCCTCGCGCGCGGGGTGGCTCGCCGGCCGCTGTTGCGGCGGGGCCCGGACCATCTCGCGCACCGGCTGCGGCGGCTCGGGCTCACTCCGCAGGGGTCGGTCGTGCTGCTGGGTGCCGGTTCCTTCTCCGCGGTCCTCGTGGGGGTGCTCGTGCACACCGGGTGGACCGGTGAGGGGGCCGTGCTGTGGGTGGCCGGCGGGGCGCTCCTCGCCGTTCTCGTACTCCTTCGCATTCCCGTCCAGTCGCCCCGAGGTGAGGCATCAACGCTGGTCACGGGCCAGTTGCGTGTAAGGAACGGATAAGACTTGAGTCCGGCTGACTCATGTCTGTTGACCCGTCGCATCTCCTCATGCACACTTGAGCCTGTTCCACTCAAGTCAGCTGGAGGAATCAACCATGGCACGTGCGGTCGGCATCGACCTGGGCACGACTAACTCCGTCGTCAGCGTTCTGGAGGGCGGCGAGCCCACCGTCATCACCAACGCCGAGGGCGCCAGGACCACGCCGTCCGTCGTCGCCTTTGCCAAGAACGGTGAGGTGCTCGTCGGCGAGGTGGCCAAGCGTCAGGCGGTCACCAACGTGGACCGGACCATCCGCTCCGTGAAGCGCCACATGGGCACGGACTGGAAGATCCAGCTGGACGGGAAGGACTTCAACCCGCAGCAGATCTCCGCGTTCATCCTGCAGAAGCTGAAGCGCGACGCCGAGTCCTACCTGGGCGAGAAGGTCACGGACGCGGTCATCACCGTCCCGGCCTACTTCAACGACTCCGAGCGCCAGGCGACGAAGGAGGCCGGCGAGATCGCCGGTCTGAACGTCCTGCGCATCGTCAACGAGCCGACCGCGGCCGCGCTGGCCTACGGCCTCGACAAGGACGACCAGACGATCCTCGTCTTCGACCTCGGTGGCGGCACCTTCGACGTCTCGCTGCTGGAGATCGGCGACGGCGTCGTCGAGGTGAAGGCCACCAACGGTGACAACCACCTCGGTGGTGACGACTGGGACCAGCGCGTCGTCGACTACCTGGTGCAGCAGTTCAAGTCCGGTCACGGCGTGGACCTCGCCAAGGACAAGATGGCCCTGCAGCGCCTCCGCGAGGCCGCCGAGAAGGCCAAGATCGAGCTGTCCTCCTCCACCGAGACCTCGATCAACCTGCCCTACATCACCGCGTCCGCCGAGGGCCCGCTGCACCTGGACGAGAAGCTCACCCGGGCTCAGTTCCAGCAGCTGACGGCCGACCTGCTGGAGCGCTGCAAGACGCCGTTCCACAACGTCATCAAGGACGCCGGCATCTCCATCAACGAGATCGACCACGTCGTCCTCGTCGGTGGCTCCACCCGTATGCCCGCCGTCGCCGAGCTCGTCAAGGAGCTGACCGGTGGCAACGAGGCCAACAAGGGTGTGAACCCGGACGAGGTCGTCGCCATCGGCGCCGCCCTCCAGGCCGGTGTCCTCAAGGGTGAGGTCAAGGACGTCCTGCTCCTCGACGTGACCCCGCTGTCCCTCGGCATCGAGACCAAGGGCGGCATCATGACCAAGCTGATCGAGCGCAACACCACGATCCCGACCAAGCGGTCCGAGATCTTCACGACGGCCGAGGACAACCAGCCGTCCGTGCAGATCCAGGTCTACCAGGGTGAGCGCGAGATCGCGGCGTACAACAAGAAGCTCGGCATGTTCGAGCTGACCGGTCTGCCGCCGGCGCCGCGTGGCGTCCCGCAGATCGAGGTCGCCTTCGACATCGACGCCAACGGCATCATGCACGTGACCGCCAAGGACCTGGGCACGGGCAAGGAGCAGAAGATGACCGTCACCGGCGGCTCCTCGCTGCCGAAGGACGAGGTCGACCGCATGCGCCAGGAGGCCGAGAAGTACGCGGAGGAGGACCACGCCCGCCGCGAGGCCGCCGAGACCCGCAACCAGGGCGAGCAGCTGGTCTACCAGACCGAGAAGTTCCTCAAGGACAACGAGGACAAGGTCCCGGGCGAGATCAAGACCGAGGTCGAGGCCGCGGTCGGCGAGCTGAAGGACGCCCTCAAGGGCGAGGACACCGCCGAGATCCGCTCCGCCACGGAGAAGGTCGCGGCCGTCTCGCAGAAGCTCGGCCAGGCCATGTACGCCGACGCCCAGGGGGCCCAGGCGGCGGCCGGTGGTGACGAGGCTCCCAAGGCCGATGACGATGTCGTCGACGCCGAGATCGTGGACGACGAGCGCAAGGACGGTGCCGCGTGACGGAGGAGACCCCGGGCTTCGAGGAGAAGCCCGACGTCCCCTCCGGCGCGACCCCCGACGACGCCGAGTCGAAGGCCGCTCCCGAGGAGGGAGCGGCCCCGGCCGGGGACGTAAGTGCAGACGCGGGCCTGGTGGCCCAGCTGGACCAGGTGCGCACGGCGCTGAACGAGCGCACGCTGGACCTCCAGCGGCTCCAGGCCGAGTACCAGAACTACCGCCGCCGAGTCGACCGCGACCGGGTCGCGGTCCGGGAGATCGCCATCGCGAACCTCCTGACCGAGCTCCTGCCCGTGCTCGACGACATCGGCCGCGCGCGGGAACACGGCGAACTGGTCGGCGGCTTCAAGTCGGTGGCCGAGTCGCTGGAGACCGTCGCGGCCAAGTTGGGCCTGCAGCAGTTCGGCAAGGAGGGCGAGCCCTTCGACCCGACGATCCACGAGGCCCTGATGCACAGCTACGCACCGGACGTCACCGAGACCACGTGCGTGGCCATCCTGCAGCCCGGGTATCGCATCGGCGAGCGCACCATCCGCCCCGCGCGGGTGGCCGTCGCCGAGCCGCAGCCCGGCGCGCAGACCGTCAAGGCCGAGGAAGCCGAGGAGAGCGCGGCGGCCGACGACAAGGAGAACGGTGGCCCGGAGGAGGGCTGACGTAATCACTGAAGACAGGAAGGAGGGACGTCGGGGATGAGCACCAAGGACTTCATCGAGAAGGACTACTACAAGGTCCTCGGCGTCCCCAAGGACGCCACCGAAGCCGAGATCAAGAAGGCGTACCGGAAGCTCGCCCGCGAGTTCCACCCGGACGCCAACAAGGGCAACGTCAAGGCCGAGGAGCGCTTCAAGGAGATCTCCGAGGCCAACGACATACTCGGCGACCCCAAGAAGCGCAAGGAGTACGACGAGGCACGCGCCCTGTTCGGCAACGGCGGCTTCCGCCCCGGGCCGGGCGCCGGCGGCTCCTTCAACTTCGACCTGGGCGACCTCTTCGGAGGCAACGCCCAGAGCGGGGGCGGCTTCGGCGGCGGACTCGGCGACGTCTTCGGGGGCCTGTTCAACCGGGGCGGGGCCACGGGCACCCGTACCCAGCCCCGGCGCGGCCAGGACATCGAGTCCGAGGTCACGCTGAGCTTCACGGAGGCCATCGAGGGCGCCACGGTGCCCCTGAGGATGTCCTCCCAGGCACCCTGCAAGGCCTGCTCCGGCACCGGCGACAAGAACGGCACACCGCGCGTGTGCCCGACCTGTGTCGGCACCGGGCAGGTCGCCCGGGGCTCGGGCGGCGGCTTCTCGCTCACCGACCCGTGCCCCGACTGCAAGGGCCGCGGCCTGATCGCCGAGCACCCCTGCCTGGAGTGCAAGGGCAGTGGCCGCGCCAAGTCGTCCCGCACCATGCAGGTCCGCATCCCGGCCGGGGTCACCGACGGGCAGCGGATCCGGCTGCGCGGCAAGGGCGCCCCCGGCGAGCGGGGCGGACCGGCGGGCGACCTGTACGTGGTCGTGCACGTCGGCGAGCACCCCGTCTTCGGGCGCAAGGGAGACAACCTCACCGTCGCCGTGCCGGTGACGTTCGCCGAGGCGGCCCTCGGCGGCGAGGTCCGGGTCCCGACCCTCGGCGGCCCTGCCGTCACCCTGAAGCTGCCGCCCGGTACCCCCAACGGCCGCACCATGCGGGCGCGGGGCAAGGGCGCGGTGCGCAAGGACGGCACCCGCGGCGATCTGCTGATCACCGTTGAGGTGAGTGTCCCCAAGGATCTGTCGGGGAAGGCTCGTGACGCGCTGCAGGCGTACCGCGAGGCGACCGCGGGGGAGGACCCGCGGGCGGAGCTGTTCGAGGCCGCGAAGGGAGATTGAGGGCCCCATGGACACAACCGGCCGTCGGCGTAACCCGTACGAACTGACCGAGGAGACCCCGGTCTACGTCATCTCGGTGGCGGCCCAGCTCTCCGGACTCCACCCGCAGACGCTGCGCCAGTACGACCGCCTGGGGCTGGTCTCCCCCGACCGCACGGCAGGGCGGGGCCGCCGTTACTCGGCCCGCGACATCGAACTGCTCCGTCAGGTGCAGCAGTTGTCGCAGGACGAGGGCATCAATCTGGCCGGTATCAAGCGCATCATCGAACTGGAGAACCAGGTCGCGGCTCTCCAGTCCCGTGTGGCGGAGCTTCAGGCGGCCCTGGACGGCACGGCGGCCGCGATGCGGCAGCGCGAGGCGGCCGTCCATGCCTCCTACCGCCGCGACCTGGTCCCGTACCAGGAGGTCCAGCAGACCAGCGCGTTGGTGGTGTGGCGGCCGAAGCGGCAGCAGCCCTCGGACTGAGGCGCAAGGCGCACGGGAAAGGGGCCCGGAGGTTCGGAACGAACCTCCGGGCCCCTTTCCCGTCCCGCTCAGCCGGACGCCGAAGTGGTCCGGCGGCGGGCGTGGCCGCCGCGCGGGTGGCTGGGTTCGTTCGGTCCTCTGGTCGAGTCGGAGAAGCGGCGCACGACCGCCGGTGATCACGACTCGCCGGGATTGCAATCGGTTGTACGGATCTTTGCCGAGCCGTGAACTCCCTTTGGGTGGAGGGTCCGTAAAGAGTCTTTGGAGGGGGTTCCGCTCCTTCTTCACAGGTGCAGCGGAGCGTGCTGTTGCGCACTCGTTAAGTAGTTCTGCTTGACGCCGGGTGTCGGCTCCGCGTTGTCTTTTCAGACACCTGGGTGGTAAAGCCGCACCCACGTCCGGAACGCACTGAAGTGAGCCCTCGAATGCGTCGTATCGCCATGTCCGTGGCCGTGTCCACGATGACCCTTTCGCTCGCCGGCTGCGGCGTGCTGAACGCGACGGGGGACGGCGCCAGCGCGAGCCCGACGAAGGGCGACGACGTCACCGTCGGGCTGCTGCTGCCGGAGAAGGCGAACACCCGCTACGACAAGTTCGACTACCCCATCATCAGGGACCAGGTCACCGCGCTGACCCACAAGAAGGGCAGGGTCCAGTACGCCAACGCCGACGCGGACTCCGCACGTCAGGCGGGCCAGATGCAGCAGATGATCGACGACAAGGTCGACATCATCCTGCTGGACGCGGTCGACTCGCACGCCATCGCCGGCCAGGTGCAGAAGGCCAAGGACGCGGGCATTCCGGTCATCGCCTACGACCGGCTGGCCGAGGGCCCGATCGACGCGTACATCTCCTTCGACAACGAACTGGTCGGCGAGGTGCAGGCCCGTACGCTGCTGGAGGCGCTGGGCTCGGGCGTCAACACCTCCGACAAGGTCGTCATGGTGAACGGCTCGCCCACCGACCCGAACGCCAAGCAGTTCAAGCAGGGCGCGCTCTCCGAGCTGAACGGCAAGGTGACGATCGCGGACACCTTCGACACCAAGGACTGGAAGCCGGAGAACGCCGCGGCCGAAATGACCGAGGCGATCAGCAAGATCGGCAAGAGCAACATCGCCGGGGTCTACGCCGCCAACGACGGCATGGCGGGCGGCGTCATCAAGGCCCTGAAGGCGGCCGGTGCCACCAGCCTGCCCCCGATCACCGGCCAGGACGCCGAACTGGACGCGGTCCAGCGGATCCTCGTCGGCGAGCAGTACATGAGCGTCTACAAGTCCTACCCGGACGAGGCCGAGGCGGCCGCGCAGATGGCCGTCACCAAGGTGCAGGGCAAGGACATCCAGTTCGACGCCCTCACCCAGGACCGGGTCGACAGCCCCACCACCAAGGCCATCCCGTCCAAGCTGGTCCAGGTGAGCGCCCTGACCAAGAGCAAGATCAAGGAAACGGTCGTCGCGGACGGCATCTACACGGTCGACGACATCTGCACCGCCAAGTACAGGGCGGCCTGCGCGGCGGCCGGCCTGAAGTAGCCCGCCGGCCGAGCGCCGCACCGTAGGCGTGACCACCCTGGCGTCCACCTGTCGGGTGACGTTCGTGGCAACCCTTCACGAGGGGCGCCGGAGGGGCACGTGACGCGGCGGTCACCGGTGGATGTCCACGGCGTGCCGCGTCACGTGCCTGGGCGGCCCTCCCGGCATCGCGCCACCCCCGTGGGCGCGATGCGGTGGCCCCGACCGTGCGGGGGGTGCCCGGCCGGGGCCGCTCTCCGGGTGCCGTGGCACCCGGTGGGAAGCGGGACCAACGATGCCCCTGTCGCGTTCCGGCCACCACCATCATCTTGTTGCAATGCGACGGGCGGAGGCCGGACGATACCGGGTCATAACGGCGGTTTACCACGCCCGTGGTGGACGGAGCCGTGTTGCGGACCCGGTCCCGGCCGCGCATAGTTGCGCTGCGGAAGTGGCAGCCAACCGGGGGTGGAATGGGCGATGGCCGGGCACGGGACGGAGGAGCATCCTCACGGTGCCGACCGACTGTGCGCAGCCGGGGATCGCGTGTATTCCCGGGCCGTGCGTCGGGGACGGGTGCCGCGCACGGACGCGGAGCCGGTGCCCTGCCTGCTGGAGCTGGCCCTGCTGCATCCGGACCCCGACGACATGGACTGGCTGGTGCCGACCTCCCCGCAGGAGGTCATGACCCGGCTGCTACGCGGGGTCCACGACGAGGTCAGGGACAGCCAGCGGCGGGTGGGCTCGGCGGTGGCCGCCTTCGAGTGGTACGCCGGTCTGGGCCGGCAGCTGCAGGCCCTGTCGGGGCCGGGCGAGGGCACGGCCATCCGCGTGCTGGACGGACTCTCCCGCATCCAGGCCGCGATGGACGAGGCGACCGAGGCGTGCACGAGTGAGGTGCTCACCGTGCAGCCCGGCGGTATCCGGCGCGAGGCCGAGCTGACCGAGGGACTGCACCGGGCGCTGGCGTTGCGCGGCCGGGGCGTGCGCATGCGCGACCTGTACACGCACGTGGCCCGGCACGGGCAGGGACTGCTCAACTACCTGGAGCTGATGGGTGACGCGGTGGAGGCCCGCACCCTGGACGAGGTCATCGACCGGCTGATCCTCTTCGACCGCACCGTCGCCTTCATCCCCGCCAACACCGAGCGCACGATGGCCCTGGAACTGCGCCACCCGGCCCTGGTCGAGTACCTGGTGACCGTCTTCGAACGGCTGTGGCGGCTCGCGCTGCCGCTGACGGCTCCCCTCCCCGACACCGGCATCGAGGGCATCTCGCACCGCGAGCGGTCCATCGCCGCGCTGCTCGCCGAGGGCCACCAGGACGCGGTGATCGCCGAGCGGCTCGGCATCAGCGTCCGTACCTGCCGGGCCCACATCGCCCGCCTGTCGGACACCCTCGGTGCGGCCAGCCGTACCCAACTGGGCGTCCGCATCGCCCAGGTGGGCCTGGACGGCCCCCCGCGCACCGGCCCGTCGGCCGCGCCCCCCGCGCTCAGGGTTCCTGGTCAAGAATCCCCGAGCGTGCGATGAGGTAGCCGAGCTGGGCGCGGCTCTCGCTGCCGAGGGTGGCGGCGAGCCTGGCGATGTGGACGCGGGCGGTGCGCACGTTCATGCCGAGGCGCTCGGCGATGGCGGCGTCGGTGTGGCCCTCCACGAGGAGCGCGGCGATGGCGCGCTGGCGCGGGGTGACGCCGTTCAGGGACGGGCGCTCGACGGCCTGCGGGTACATCGGGGTGGCCAGGCGCCAGAGCCGGTCGAAGGCCGTCACGAAGAACCGGAGCAGGGCCGGGTGGCGCACCTCGAGGGCGAGCCGGCCGTCGTCGCCGGCCGGGACGAACGCCACCGTGCGGTCGATCACGATGAGCCGGTCCGGCAGCTCGTCGAGACCGCGGACGGCGATGTCGCCGCGCAGCTGCTCGAAGTTGCCGTACACGGAGGGCAGATGGCGCAGGGTGTGCTGGTAGAGGGCGCGCATCCGGGCACCGCGGTCGAGCACCGCCTGGTCGCGGGCGAAGGCGGCCTCGCCGGCGGCCTCGCCGCGCGGACCGGTGAGCCCGGCGTGCGACTGGATGCAGAGCACCTCCTCGGTGGCGTCGGCCATGGCGTCGCCGATGGCGCCGTTGATGCGTTCGGTGCCGCTGAGGATGCGCAGGGTGGGGGTGTCGGCGGGCCTGCCGTGCCGGGTCTCGAGCCGGGTCAGCGGCTCGAACAGCGCCACCAGCCGGTCCTCGCGGCGGCGTTCCTCGGCGACGCGGGTGCGGGAGCCGCGCAGCAGGTGGCCCAGCAGGGCGGCGGGGGCGACGGGTTCGAGCCGGCCGAGGTCGTCGACGGCCGGGTGCAGCAGTCCGAGGTCGGTCAGGCAGGGGGCGTCGGCCGCGTCCACCGCGCGCAGGTGGCCGTCGCGCAGGGCCCGCGCGTACAGTTCGGTGCCCGCGTCGCACAGTTCCTCGATCCCGTGCCCGCGGTGGCTCACCGGGCCGCCCCGTCCAGCTCGAGTATCCCGGACCGCGCGATCAGGAAGCCGAGTTGGGCCCTGCTCTCGCTGCCGAGGGTGGCGGCGAGCTTGGCGATGTGGTCCCGGGCGGTGCGTACGTTCATGCCGAGGCGTTCGGCGATCGCGGTGTCGGTGTGCCCCTCGACCAGCAGCCGGGCGATGGCGCGCTGGCGGGGCGTGACGCCGTTCAGGGTGGGGCGCCGGACCGATTCCGGGTACATGGGGGTGGCCAGTCGCCACAGCCGGTCGAAGGTGGTCACGAAGTACGTGATCAGCGCGGGGTGGCGGACCTCCAGCGCGAGGGTGCCGTCGTCGTCGGCCGGGAGGAAGGCCACCGTGCGGTCCATGACGATGAGCCGGTCGGTCAGCTCGTCCAGGCAGCGGGCCTCGGTGTCCCCGCTGAGCCGTTCGTTGTGGGCGTGGACGGTCGGCAGATGGAGCGCGGTGTGCTGGAAGAGGGTGCGGATACGGCCGCCGCGGTCGAGCAGTGCCTGGTCGCGTGCGTAGGCGGCGTCATGGGCGGCCTCGCCGCGCGGACCGGTGAGCCCGGTGTGCGGCTGGATGCAGAGGACTTCCCGGTGGGCTTCCGCCATGGCCTCGGTGATGGCCCGGTCGATCCGCCCGGTCCCCGTGTGCAGGCGCAGCAGCGGGGTGCCGGCGCCGGCGCCGGCGGCCCGCGGTCCGGCCGTCCTGATCAGCGGCTCGAACTGTTCCACCAGCCGGTCCTCGCGCCGGTGCTCGTCGGCGATCCGGCCCCGGGAGGCGCGCAGCATCCGGTTCAGGGCGGCGGCGGGGGCGACGGGTTCGAGGCGGGTGGGGTCGTCCGGGGCCGGGTGCAGCAGCCCGAAGCCGGTGAGACAGGGCGCCTCGGTGATGTCCTCGGCGCGCAGCAGACCTTCGCGCAGGGCCCGCTCGTACAGCTTCAGGCCGGCGGCGCACGGCTCTTCGAAGCCGTGGTCCCGGTGCGGTGCCGCGGTCACTGCGCTGCCTGCTCCTGCTTGAGTATCCCCGACTCGCCGATGAGATATCCGAGTTGGGCGCGGCTCTCGCTGCCGAGGGTGGCGGCGAGCTTGGCGATGTGCAGGCGGGCGGTGCGCACGTTCATGCCGAGCCGTTCGGCGATGGCGGTGTCGGTGTGGCCCTCCACGAGGAGCGCGGCGATGGCGTGCTGGCGGGGGGTGATGCCGTCCAGGGACGGCTTGCGGACGGCCCGCGGGTACAGGGGGGTGGCCAGGTGCCAGAGCCGGTCGAAGACGGTCACGAGATAGTCGACCAGGGCGGGCAGCCGGACCTCCAGGGCGAGGGTGCGGTCCTTGTTCGCGGGGATGAAGGCGACCGCGCGGTCGAAGACGAGGAGCCGCTCGGTGACCTCGTTCAGGGTGCGGGCCTCGACGTCGCCCTGCAGCCGCTCGTAGCGGGCGTGGACGGTGGGGGCGTGGCGGAGCGTGTGCTGGTAGAGGCTGCGGATACGGCCGCCGCGGTCCAGCAGGGCCTGGTCGCGGTCGAGGGCGAGGGCGAACAGGGCGGGGCTCGTACGGGTGTGGGCGGGGTGCGTCTGTATCGCGAGGAGTTCCTGGGAGGCGTCCGCCATGACATGGGAGATGGCCTGGTTGATCCGGTCCAGGCCGCTGTGCATCCGGATCGTCGCGGGCTCGCCGGTGGGTCCGGCGGGCGGGCCCTGCGCCCGGAGCAGGGGCTCGAAGGCCTTGGTCAGGCGCGCCTCGCGGCGGCGCTCGTCGGCGATGCGCTCCTCGGAGGTGCGCAGCAGCTCGTGCAGGGCGACCGCCGCGGCCACCGGCTCCAGCCGGCTCGGGTCGTCGACGGTCGGCTGGAGCAGACCGAACCGCAGCAGACAGGGTGCCGTCTCGGCCAGTGCGCTGCCGATGTGGCCGTCGCGCAGGGCCAGCGCGTACAGCTCCGATCCTGCCGGGCACAGCTCTTCCATACCGTGGTCCGGGTGCGGCGCCGGGGTCACTGCCGGGCTCCCTCCTGCTCGGGAATGCGGGGGTGGGGTGTGGTGCGCGGGTGTGCGGCCAGGTCCGTCCGGTGCCGTCCTGCGGGCTCCGCTCAGGGGCGGTCGGCGTGCCCGGGTGCCGACATGTCCTGCTCGAGGAGCCCCGACTGGGCTATGAGGTAGCCGAGCTGGGCCCGGCTGCCGCTGCCGAGCGCCTGGGCGAGCTTGGCGATGTGCGCGCGGCACGTGCGCACGTTCATGCCGAGGCGGCGGGCTATCGCCTCGTCGACGTGGCCCTCGACCAGAAGCTTGGCTATGGAGTGCTGGACGCCGGTGATGCCGTCGCGGGCGGGTTCGTAGGGCACTTCCTCGCGCAGGGGGGTGGCGCGGCGCCAGAGGTGCTCGAACACCTTGGTCAGGTACTTGACCAGGCCGGGGTGGCGCAGTTCGAGGGCGACCTGCTGGTCGTCGTGCGCCGGGACGAAGGCGACGGTCGCGTCGCAGATGATGAGTCGTCCTATCAGCTCCTCCAGCGTGCGGATCTCGACCTTGCCGCGGGACATGACGTCCACGTACGCCATCGTCCCCAGGCTGTGCCGGACGGTGTGCTGGTAGAGCGTGCGCATGCTCACACCGCGCTCCATGAGCGGGCGGTCCCGTTCGAGGGCCTGCTTCAGGATCTGTTCGCTGCGCCCGCCGCCCGGCTGCACGGTCAGGACCTCGTGCCGGCACTCGCCGGTGGCGAGATTGAGCGCCGCGTTGATCCGGTCGGCGCCTTCGAGCACGGTGATGGCATGGGTGGGGGCGGGTGCCAGCGCGCTGAGCGCCATGAATGGCTCGAAGGATTCGGTCAGTTCGATGGAGAACCGCCGACGGTCCAGGATCTCCCGCTCCAGCGGGTGCAGCCGCTGGGCGAGCGCGACGGCGGGGGGAACCGGACGCAACCAGTTCTGGTCGTCGGGATCCGGGTGCAGCAGAGCGAACTCGAGGAGGCAGGGGGCGTCCTCGATCTCGGCCCGGGCGATGCGGCCGGTGCTCAACGCGCTCGCATAGAGCTGTGTCCCCTCCTCACAGAGATCGGTTATCGCGTGTGGATGTGTCCCTTTTAGGTTGTTATTAGGCAAATCTCCACCCCCCAGGGTCCTG
This sequence comes from Streptomyces sp. NPDC007905, assembly GCF_042959345.1. Classification (NCBI taxonomy): domain Bacteria; kingdom Bacillati; phylum Actinomycetota; class Actinomycetes; order Kitasatosporales; family Streptomycetaceae; genus Streptomyces; species Streptomyces sp. NPDC007905. The sequence continues at coordinate 418,698 of NZ_JBIBKS010000002.1, forward strand.
AACATGCAGGAACATGATGCATCGACCCTGTGGCATTGACGTGCCTGAATGAGCCATCGTCTTCGTGGCACGGGGGAAGGAAACTCGTTGAGTGAGGACGAAGCCGACTATGTACAAGAGAATGCTTCGATCGGCGCTTGCCGTTGCCTTCTCTGCGGCCGTGGTCTTCGGTGCTGGGGCGGGGACGGCGCAGGCGGTCGGCGGGGCCAAGCTGGACACCGGCTGGGGCGCCAGTGAGCCGACGGGAGTCGTCGCCACGCCGGCGGACACCGGTTGGGGGCAGAGCACACCCCTCGGCGCGACGGGGACGGCGGCATGACCACCCCGCCCGACGACCGGTCCTTCCGTCGTGAAATGGCCACCGCCTACCGCTCTGGCTGGCACTTCATCGACCTGGTCACCGCCATCCCCCACAGTGGTGACTCGCTGATGGTGACCGTGTTCGGCGAGCCGGTCGTCGTCACCCGGGACGACGACGAGGACGTACGGGCGTACCGCTGTCTGCGCAAGCCCCGCGGGGCGCCGCAGCCGGTGCGGTGTGCCATCCGGTACGGCATGATCTTTGTGAACCTGGACCAACGTGACCACCGGCTGGCAGAACCGGAGGTCTCGGACGTGAGGACCATTTCGGCCACCCCCCGCAGTGCCTGACGCGATTCCCCCGTCGTAAAAGATCGCTCAGGTGCTTCCCCCCGCAGCGGCGTCACCGTGACCTGAACACGGTGACGCCGCTGCAGTTTGTGGCGACATTTCGGGGTATGAGAACGCTTTCACAGTGGCCGAAAACCAACCGGGTGACCGCCCCGTCTCAGCCCCGCCCGAGCGCTCGCTCCAGCTCGATCTCGATCACCACCCGGGAGGGGTTCTCCCGGGGCTGCCGGTGATACCGCTCGGCGTAGCGGCGCTCCGCCTCCGCCACCCGCTCCCGATCGGTGCGCACCCGCGCCCGGCCCTCCAGCGTGGCCCAGCGCCGGCCGTCCACCTGGCACACCGCGACCCGTGCGCCCTCGGTTCCGGCCGCGAGGACGTGGGCCACCTTCGCGCTCGCCTTGTTGGTGATCACCCTGGCCAGCCGTGCCTCGGGGTCGTACGTCACTCCCACCGGCACCACGTGCGGGCTGCCGTCGGGGCGCAGTGTCGTCAGCGTGCACAGGTGCCGCTCCCGCCAGAAGGCGAGGTAGGGCTCGTCCGGGGCAGCCGGGTCCTGGGAGTACATGGCCATGGCCCGAAACCTAGTTGCAGGAAGCTGCAATCCCCACCTTGAGTGGACTAGACTCAACTTTGCGTATGTTGGTCAAGTCAGCAGCGGGAGACTGGCCGACGAACCGAGGCCGAGGAGGAGAACGGACACGTGGACGCCGAGCTGACCAACAGGAGCCGGGACGCGATCAACGCGGCCGGCAACCGGGCCGTGACCGAGGGGCACCCGGACCTCACGCCTGCCCACCTGCTCCTCGCTCTGCTCGCGGGGCAGGAGAACGAGAACATCACCGACCTGCTCGCCGCCGTCGACGCCGACCAGGCGGCCGTGCGCTCCGGCGCCGAGCGCGTGCTGGGGTCGCTGCCCAGCGTGACCGGTTCCACCGTCGCGCCCCCGCAGCCCAACCGCGATCTGCTCGCCGTGATCGCGGACGCCACCGAGCGGGCCAAGGCGCTCGGTGACGAGTACCTGTCCACCGAGCACCTGCTCATCGGCATCGCGGCGAAGGGCGGTGCGGCCGCAGAGGTGCTCCAGCGGCAGGGGGCGGATGCCAAGAAGCTCGAGGAGGCCTTCCGGAAGGCCAGGGGAGGACGCCGCGTGACCACCGCCGATCCCGAGGGCCAGTACAAGGCCCTGGAGAAGTTCGGAACCGACTTCACCGCCTCCGCCCGCGAGGGCCGGCTGGACCCGGTCATCGGCCGGGACCAGGAGATCCGGCGGGTCGTGCAGGTGCTGAGCCGCCGCACCAAGAACAACCCCGTCCTCATCGGTGAGCCGGGCGTCGGCAAGACCGCCGTCGTCGAGGGCCTCGCCCAGCGGATCGTCAAGGGCGACGTGCCCGAGTCCCTGAAGGACAAGCGGCTGGTCGCGCTCGACCTCGGTGCGATGGTCGCGGGGGCGAAGTACCGCGGTGAGTTCGAGGAGCGGCTGAAGACCGTGCTCGCCGAGATCAAGGACTCGGACGGGCAGATCATCACCTTCATCGACGAACTGCACACCGTCGTGGGCGCCGGCGCCGGCGGCGACTCCGCCATGGACGCCGGCAACATGCTCAAGCCGATGCTGGCCCGCGGTGAGCTGCGCATGGTCGGCGCCACCACGCTGGACGAGTACCGCGAGCGGATCGAGAAGGACCCCGCCCTGGAGCGCCGCTTCCAGCAGGTGCTGGTCACCGAGCCGACCGTCGAGGACACCATCGCGATCCTGCGCGGACTCAAGGGCCGGTACGAGGCCCACCACAAGGTGCAGATCGCCGACAGCGCGCTGGTGGCCGCCGCCGGCCTGTCCGACCGGTACATCACCTCCCGCTTCCTGCCCGACAAGGCCATCGACCTGGTGGACGAGGCGGCCTCCCGGCTGCGCATGGAGATCGACTCCTCACCCGTGGAGATCGACGAACTCCAGCGCTCCGTCGACCGGCTGAAGATGGAGGAGCTGGCGATCGCCAAGGAGACCGACCCTGCCTCCCGCGAACGCCTGGAGAAGCTGCGCCGCGACCTCGCCGACAAGGAGGAGGAGCTGCGGGGGCTGACCGCCCGCTGGGAGAAGGAGAAGCAGTCCCTCAACCGGGTCGGTGAGCTCAAGGAGAAGCTGGACGACCTGCGCGGCCAGGCCGAACGCGCCCAGCGTGACGGCGACTTCGACACCGCGGCCAAGCTGCTGTACGGCGAGATCCCGGAGCTGGAGAAGGAGCTGGAGGCCGCCTCCGAGGCCGAGGAGGAGGCCGCGCAGGACACGATGGTCAAGGAGGAGGTCGGCTCCGACGACATCGCCGACGTCGTCGCCGCCTGGACCGGCATCCCGGCCGGCCGCCTGATGGAGGGCGAGACGCAGAAGCTGCTGCGCATGGAGGACGAGCTGGGCAAGCGGCTCATCGGCCAGAGCGAGGCCGTAAGCGCGGTGAGCGACGCCGTACGACGCTCGCGCGCCGGTATCGCCGACCCCGACCGGCCGACCGGATCCTTCCTCTTCCTCGGCCCCACCGGCGTCGGCAAGACCGAACTCGCCAAGGCACTCGCCGACTTCCTCTTCGACGACGAGCGGGCCATGGTCCGCATCGACATGTCGGAGTACGGCGAGAAGCACAGCGTGGCCCGGCTCGTCGGCGCGCCTCCCGGCTACGTGGGTTACGAGGAGGGCGGCCAGCTGACCGAGGCGGTGCGCCGCCGCCCGTACAGCGTGGTGCTGCTGGACGAGGTGGAGAAGGCCCACCCCGAGGTCTTCGACATCCTCCTGCAGGTGCTGGACGACGGCCGGCTGACGGACGGTCAGGGACGTACGGTCGACTTCCGCAACACCATCCTGGTGCTCACCTCCAACCTGGGCAGCCAGTACCTGGTCGACCCGCTCACCAGCGAGGTGGAGAAGAAGGAGCAGGTCCTGGAGGCCGTGCGGGCCTCCTTCAAGCCGGAGTTCCTCAACCGGCTCGACGACCTGGTCGTCTTCTCGGCGCTGACCAAGCCCGAGCTGGAGCGGATCGCCCAGCTGCAGATCGAACGGCTGGCCAAGCGGCTCGCCGAGCGCCGGCTCACCCTGGAGATCACCCCCGAGGCGCTGGCCTGGCTCGCCGAGGAGGGCCTGGACCCGGCCTACGGCGCCCGCCCGCTGCGCCGCCTGGTACAGACCGCCATCGGCGACCGCCTCGCCAAGGAGATCCTCTCCGGCGAGATCAAGGACGGCGACACGGTCCGCGTGGACCGCTTCGCCGAGGGCCTGCTGGTGGGCCCGGCGACGGGCAAGACGCTGTAGGACGCGCCCGCGGACGTGCTACGGCCCCCTCCGTCCGGTCACCCCCAGGTGGCCGGTAGAGGGGGCCGCCGCGTCGCACCGACCGGCTCGCCACTCACAGCGGCGCACGGGCGGCCGCCGGGCTGCCCGAAGCTTGCCCGGCGGCCGCGGGGTGCCTTGGCGAAGGTCGTTGGGGGGCCGTGGCGCGCCGAAGGGCGCACGGCTGGGTCCGCGCGGGGAGGCCGACGGTGCGCGGGCGGCCGCCGGGCCAGACCTTGTACGGAGGCTGGTGGGCGTCCCGGCGCAGGTCGTCGGTGGCGACCGTGGCGCGCTCGGCTGCGGCGAATGGCGCGGTGAGGTCCCGGGCGTGGTCGAGGGCCGTGCAGGGGGGAGGGCGATGGTGCGCGGGCGGCCGCCGGGCCAGACCTTGCGCGGAGGCTGGTGGACGCCTGGCGCAGGTTGTCGGTGGCGACCGTGGCGCGCTCGGCTGCGGCGAATGGCGCGGTGAGGTCCCGGGCGTGGTCGAGGGCCGTGCAGGGGGGAGGGCGATGGTGCGCGG